>NZ_MUND01000677.1 GCF_002154375.1 Streptomyces glaucescens
CGCCGGGGTCATCCCGGGGGCGGCACCGGAGTCCGTGCGGGGTGTGCGCGTGGGTGCCGTCGAGGTGAGCGCGGACGGGGCGCGGCTGGCGGAGCTGGTGCGGCTGGCGGAGGAGGGGGTGCTGGCCCTGCGGGTGGCGGAGACGTTCTCGCTGGGGGATGCGGTGAAGGCGCACGCGCGATTGGCTGAGGGTGGGGTCCGGGGGCGGCTGGTGTTCGTGCCCTAGGGGCGTCGGCCGGGGGAATAGGTGGCTCGCCGGTGCCGTTCCGACGTATAGTTGAATCATCAACCACTTGGAGGGTGAGCGGCCATGCAGTTCGGGATCTTCAGCGTCGGCGATGTCACACCGGACCCGACCACGGGACGTACGCCGACCGAGCGCGAGCGGATCAAGGCCATGGTCGCCATCGCGCTGAAGGCCGAGGAGGCCGGGCTCGACGTCTTCGCGACCGGCGAGCACCACAACCCGCCCTTCGTGCCGTCCTCCCCGACCACCATGCTCGGCTACATCGCGGCCCGCACCGAGCGGCTGATCCTGTCCACGGCCACCACGCTGATCACCACGAACGACCCGGTGAAGATCGCCGAGGACTTCGCGATGCTCCAGCACCTGGCCGACGGGCGCGTCGACCTGATGATGGGCCGCGGCAACACCGGCCCGGTCTACCCCTGGTTCGGGCAGGACATCCGCGAGGGCATCAACCTCGCCATCGAGAACTACGCCCTGCTGCACCGCCTGTGGCGCGAGGACGTCGTGAACTGGGAGGGCAAGTTCCGCACGGCCCTGCAAGGGTTCACCGCGACCCCGCGCCCGCTGGACGGCGTACCGCCGTTCGTCTGGCACGGCTCCATCCGCTCCCCGGAGATCGCCGAGCAGGCCGCGTACTACGGCGACGGCTTCTTCCACAACAACATCTTCTGGCCCGCCGACCACACCAAGCGGATGGTCGAGCTGTACCGGACCCGGTACGCCCACTACGGGCACGGCACGCCCGAGCAGGCGATCGTCGGCCTCGGCGGCCAGGTGTTCATGCGGAAGAACTCGCAGGACGCGGTGCGCGAGTTCCGCCCCTACTTCGACAACGCGCCGGTCTACGGGCACGGGCCCTCCCTGGAGGACTTCACCGCCCAGACCCCGCTGACCGTCGGCACGCCCGAGCAGGTCATCGAGAAGACCCTGGCGTTCCGCGAGTACGCCGGCGACTACCAGCGCCAGCTGTTCCTGGTGGACCACGCCGGGCTGCCGCTGAAGACCGTGCTGGAGCAGATCGACCTGCTCGGCGAGGAGGTCGTGCCCGTGCTGCGCAAGGAGTTCGCGGCCCGGCGGCCGGCCGGCGTGCCGGACGCCCCGACCCACGAGTCCCTGCTCGCCGACGCCCGGAAGGAGACCGTCGCATGAGGCTCGTCGTCGTCTCGGCGGGGCTGAGCGTCCCGTCCTCCACCCGGCTGCTGGCCGACCGGCTGGCCGCGGCCACCGCCGGGCGGACCTCCGCCCAGGTGGAGGTCGTGGAACTGCGCGACCTCGCCGTGGAGATCGCCCACCACTTCACCAACGGCTTCCCCGGGCGCCGGCTGGCCGCCGCGCTCGACGCGGTGACCGGGGCCGACGGACTGATCGTCGTCACCCCCGTCTTCTCCGCCTCCTACAGCGGGCTGTTCAAGTCGTTCTTCGACGTGCTCGACAAGGACGCGCTGGCCGGGAAGCCGGTGCTGATCGCCGCGACCGGCGGCACCGCCCGGCACTCGCTGGTCCTGGAGCACGCGCTGCGCCCGCTCTTCGCCCACCTGCGGGCCGTGGTCGTCCCCACCGGCGTCTTCGCCGCCTCGGAGGACTGGGGCGCCGAAGGCCTGGACGGCCGGATCGAGCGGGCCGCCGGGGAGCTGGCCCGGCTGATGACCGGGCTGTCGGCCGGTGTGCCGAAGGCGCGGCCGGCCGAGCAGGGCATCACCGTCGTACCCTTCGAGGAGCAGCTGGCGGCCCTGCGCCGGACCGGGTGAGGCCATCGAGCGGCCCCGCGCCGGACCGGGTGAGAGGCCAGTAAGAAGCGGGGCCGCGGCCCGGCCGTCCGGACGTACGGCCGTACGGCTTTGCCACACTGGGACCCGTGGCCCCGACTGTTCTGCTCGCCGAAGACGACCGCGCGATCCGGCACGCCCTGGAACGCGCCCTGACCCTGGAGGGCTACCGGGTCACCGCGGTCGCCGACGGCGTCGAGGCACTGGCCCAGGCGCACCGCACCCCGCCGGACGTGCTGGTCCTGGACGTGATGATGCCGGGGATCGACGGACTCCAGGTGTGCCGGGTGCTGCGCGCCGAGGGCGACCGCACCCCCATCCTCATGCTGACCGCGCTGGTGGAGACCGCCGACCGGATCGCGGGCCTGGACGCCGGCGCCGACGACTACGTGGTCAAGCCCTTCGACGTCGAGGAGGTCTTCGCCCGGCTGCGCGCGCTGCTGCGCCGCACCGCCCCCCGCGACGACGCCCCCGAGCCGCCGCCTCCGCCGCTGCCCGTCCCCGCGCCCGAGGGCCGGCTGATCGAGGCCGCCGGACTGCGCATGGACCCGCGGGCCCGCCGCGCCTGGCGCGGCGAGCGCGAACTGGAACTGACCCGCACCGAGTTCGAGCTGCTGGAACTGCTGGTGCGCAACGCGGGCATCGTCCTCGACCACTCCACGATCTACGACCGCATCTGGGGCTACGACTTCGGGCCGGGCTCCAAGAACCTCGCCGTCTACGTCGGCTACCTGCGCCGCAAACTCGACCAGCCCGGCGCCTCGCAGCTGATCCACACGGTGCGCGGCGTCGGTTACGTGCTGCGGGAGGACTGAGTGGGGTGGCGGCCGCGGCTGGTGTCCCTGCGCACCACGTTCGCGGTGTCCTTCGCGACGGTCACGGCCGCGGTGACCCTCCTCGTCGGGTTCCTCTCCTACAACGCCGCCGCCCGGCTGGTCCGGGTCGACCAGGTGTCCGTGTTCGACGAGGTCGTACAGGACCTGCGGGGTGAGGTGCGGCAGTACCGGATGAGCCCCGAGGACTTCTCCTCCTCCGCGCCGGGACACGACCTGGTGCGCCCCGCCCGCACCGACGTGCAGGTGCTGGGCCCCGACGGCGGCATCGTCGACAAGGGCAACCCCGGGCTGCCGGTGACCGACTCCGACCGGGAGATCGCCGCCGCGCGGACCGCCGGGCAGCTCGTCGTGCACAAGGACGTCGACGTCGGCGACGACGTCTACCGCGTCGCCACCGTCGCGCTCGGCGGCAGCCGGGGCGCCGTGCAGGTGGCCCAGGAGTTCAGCGACACCGAGGACCTGCTGCGGGCGCTCCAGCAGCGCACCCTGGTGCTGATGGCCGCCGTGGTGGTCGGCGCCGGACTGTTCGGCTGGTGGCTGGCCCGGCGGATCACCCGGCGCCTGGTGATCCTCACCGACGCCGCGGAGGCCGTCGCCCGCACCCGGCGCCTCGGCATCGAGGTGCCCGTCACCGGCCACGACGAGGTGGGGCGCCTCGGCCGCGCCTTCGACCGGATGCTCGGCCGGCTCGCCCAGTCCGAGGAGGACCAGCGCCGCCTGGTCCAGGACGCCGGTCACGAACTCCGTACCCCCCTGACCTCCCTGCGCACCAACATCTCCCTGCTCCGCCGCATCGACGAACTCCCGCCCGACAGCCGCGCCGAACTCGTCGCCGACCTCGGCCAGGAGGCCCGCGAACTCACCGACCTGGTCAACGAACTGGTCGACCTCGCGGCCGGCCAGTCCGACAACGAGCCGCCGCAGCGGGTGGACCTCGCCGACCTCGCCGAGGACGTGGTGGGCCTGGCCCGCCGCCGCTTCGGCCGGGAGATCACCCTGCGGGTGAGCGGCGACACGGCGGCGCGGGTACGGCCCGGGATGCTCACCCGGGCCATGTCCAACCTGGTGGACAACGCGGCGAAGTTCGACCGGGCGGGCACGGCGCCCATCGAGCTGGTGCTGTCCGGCCCGGCCCAGGGCTTTCCCGGCCCGGTCCGGGTCATGGTGCTCGACCGCGGCCCCGGCGTCGCCGACACCGACCTCGAGCGCATCTTCGACCGCTTCTACCGCGCCGCCGACGCCCGTTCCCTGCCCGGCTCCGGGCTCGGCCTGTCCATCGTGCGGGAGGTGTCGCTGGCCCACGGGGGCACGCCGTTCGCGCGGTGCCGGGACGGGGGCGGGTCGGTGATCGGGTTCACGGTCGGGGACGGCGGCGATGAGGGCGAGACCGAGTCCGGCCGCGACTGAGCCGCCCCGGTCAGTCGATCAGCGTGCTGCGGCGCTCCAGCAGGAGCACGTCGCGCCAGCGGCCGTGGTGGCGGCCGATGCGTTCGCGGGTGCCGATGACGCGGAAGCCGGCACGCTCGTGCAGGGCGATGCTGGCCGTGTTCTCCGGGAAGACGCCCGACTGGATCGTCCAGACCCCGGCCGCCTCGGCCGACTCGATCAGCGTCTTGAGCAGCGCGGACGCCACCCCGCGGCCCCGGGCGCCGGGATGGACGTACACCGAGTGCTCCACGACCCCGGCGTACGCGCAGCGGTCCGAGACCCGGCTCGCGGCGACCCAGCCGAGCACGGTGCCGTGCTCGTCGAGCGCGACGAAGCGGTGCTCGGGCAGCTTGGCCTCGTCGAACGCCGGCCAGGTGGGCGCGGTGGTCTCGAAGGTGGCGTTCCCCTCGTCGATGCCGGCCTGGTAGATCGCCAGGACGTCATCGGCGTGCGCGTCGGTCATGGGCGCGAGGGTGACGCTGGTGGGGCTGGGCATCGCGGGGGGTCCTCCCGGCGGGTGAGGCGGGATGCGGTGTGATCCGTCAGGCGGCGGCCGGCGCGATGGTGAGCAGTCTGCCCATCGCGGCCAGGACGGACGGCTCGACCCGGTAGTAGACCCAGGTGCCGCGGCGCTCGGAGGTCAGCAGGCCGGCCTCCTTCAGCTTCTTCAGGTGGTGGGAGACGGTCGGCTGGGACACCCCGACGTCGGAGATGTCGCACACGCAGGCCTCGCCGCCCTCGTGCGAGGCGACGGCGGAGAACAGCCGCAGCCGCACCGGGTCGCCGAGGGCCTTGAACATCCGCGCGGCCGTCTCCGCCTCGTCCGCGGTGAACGGGCGCTCGGTGAGCGGCGGGCAGCACGGCGCCACGGCGGCGGTGGTGGCCGGGGGCTCGATCAGCGGCAGCGCGTTCGTCTTCGGCATGCGTCCATGGTGGCACGACTTGGATAGGTGACGGTCTATATTGACGATGGTCTATGGATGCGGCCGGCCTGGCCCTGCCGTGCGGCTCCGGCCACCCTGCGGATCGGCGGCGGTGCGTCGTAGGCCCGGCTCGGTGGGCTGCTCCCCTGGCCGGCCGGCGCCGGGGACCTCACGGACACCGAGGACGTCGAGCATCGCCCGGGTGGCCGGGCTGGGATTGAAGCGGCTCCACGCCAGATACTCGACGCGGCGCGGGCCGTCCGCCACCCGGACCAGCGCCAGCCCCGGGTCGTCGGCGGCCATCGGGCGGATGTACGCCGACGGCAGCAGCGCGACGCCGAGCCCCCGCGCGACCAGCCGGGTGATCAACTCG
>NZ_MUND01000678.1 GCF_002154375.1 Streptomyces glaucescens
GTGGTGGGGACGGTGGTGGCGGTGGTGGCGGTGACTGAAGCGCGTGGCGGGAGGCCGTGAAGGGGAGGTGACGGAGCGGCGTGCGCAGGCCGGCGCCGGTCGCTGAGCGAGCGGGTGCCGGCGGCGTCACGGCGATCAGCTCGTTCAGCCGGTGTCCGGATGCGTTGACAGGACGGCACCCCGTCCCCATCATGGGAGCGCTCCCACCGGCCGGGATCCGGCCGTCGGCCCGCCCGTGCACCACCGCATCGCGTCCACGCCCCCCGCACGCCGCATGCACGCACCGCCCCGAGCGCACCGCACCGCGCACGGTTCGGCACCCGCTGCCCGCCGTGGCGCCGGAACTCCCAGGGAGGACCCCGTATGCCACCCCTGCACAGACTTGGACGGCCGACCGGCACCGGCCTTCGCCCCCTCGCGCGCGCCGCCGCCGTGCTGTCCGCCGCGCTCGCCCTGTTGTCCCCGTTGAGCGCCGCCGGTCCCGCCTCCGCCGCGTCACCCGTGGCCCCTGTCGCGGACACCGTCGTCCGGGTCAACACACAGGCGGCGCTGGGCCGGCTCTCCGACGTCGCCCGCGGCGTCAACGCCGCCATCTGGGACTCGCACATGAACGATCCCGAGGTCGCCACGTTGATGAAGGCGGCCGACGTCGGGGCGATGCGCTACCCCGGCGGCTCCTACGCGGACATCTACCACTGGGAGACACACACGGCACCCGGCGGCTACGTCGCCCCGGGCACCGGCTTCGACGCCTTCATGGGCACCGTCCGCGCCACCGGCGCGCAGCCGATCCTGATCGCCAACTACGGTTCCGGCACGCCCGAGGAGGCGGCCGGCTGGGTCCGCTATGCCAACGTCACCAAGGACTACGACGCCAAGTACTGGGAGATAGGCAACGAGATCTACGGCAACGGCCACTACGGCAGCGGCTGGGAGCACGACGAGCACGAGGACAAGAGCCCACGCGAGTACGCCCGCCAGGTCCGCGCCTACGCCGCGGCCATGAAGGCCGTCGATCCGACCATCAAGATCGGCGCGGTCCTCACCACCCCGGGCCACTGGCCGGACGGCGTCGTCGCCGAGGGCGACGCCGGCGACTGGAACCACACCGTGCTCTCCCAGGTCACCGACGTCATCGACTTCGTGAGCGTGCACTGGTACGCGGGCGGGTCCGACACCTCCGCCCAGGACGCCATGACCCGGCTGACCAGGCTGCCCGGTGAACTGCGGGAGGTGCGCAACCAGATCGACCGGTACGCCGGCGCCGACTCACCGCGCATCGGCATCGCCCTCACCGAGATCAACACCAACACCGGCGGCGCCCGGCTCACCGCCCGCCCCAACGGCCTGTTCGCCGCCGACGCCTTCATGACGGCGCTGGAGAACGGGGTGTTCAACGTCGACTGGTGGAACACCCACAACGGCGCAGGCCAGATCACCACCGTCGACGGCGAGACCGACTACGGCGACATGGGGATGCTCTCCAGCGGCGGCTGCACCGGCGACGTCTGCGAACCCGCGCCGAACACGCCGTTCCACCCCTACTACGGCATGAAGATGACCAGCGAACTGGGCACCGCGGGCGACACCATGGTCGCCGCCGCGTCCTCCGCCCAGGACGTGTCGGCCCACGCCGTGCACCGTCGCGACGGGCGCCTGAGCGTCCTGCTCATCAACAAGAACCCGGACGCCGCACGCACCGTGGACCTCGAGTACGCGGGCTTCGTGCCCTCAGCCGCCGCACCCGAGGTGAGCCGCTACGCCCGCGGCGACAGCGGCATCACCGAGGTGGCCGCCGGGGAGACGGCCGCCTCCCAGGTCACCGTGCCGCCGTACGCGATGCTCACCGTCACCCTCACCCCGCGCCCCGGCACCGGGTCCGGAGCCTCGGCCGCCGGAATCCCGGGCACCCCGAAGGCTGAGGCGGTGACCGACACGACCGCGCGCCTGTCGTGGGACGGTGCGCAGGGCGCCGCCCGCTATCTGGTGCAGGAGCGCGACGGCGCCCACACCCGCCTCGTCGGCGAGGCCACCGGTACGTCCGTGACCCTGCGGAACCTGCCCCCGGGCAGCACCCACACGGTCAACGTCCTGGCGGCCGACGCCTCGGGACGGCTCTCCGCCCCGTCCGCTCCGCTGACCTTCACCACCGGCACCCCGTCGGACGCCGCCTGCGCGGTGACGTACCACCGGGACACGAGCTGGGGGAACGGCTTCGTGGCCACGATCACCGTGCGCAATCTCTCGGATACCCCGATCACGGGCTGGACCGTGGACTGGGACTGGCCGACCGACCGTCAGTCGGTGTCCTCCGGCTGGAACGCCGCCTTCCACCAGACCGGCCGGCACGTACGCGTGACCGAGCCCGACGGGGCGGGTCCGCTGGCCGCGGACGGCGCGTCGACGGCCTCGTTCGGATTCGTCGGCGCCAACGACGGACCCAACCCCGATCCGACGGCCTTCCGCCTCAACGGCAGCGTCTGCTCGACCGCCTGACGGTCCGTCGGAAAGGGTCGGCGCGCGATCGACGACGGCCCGGCCGGGACCGGCACGCAGGGAGACCTGCGTCCCGCTCCCGGCCGGGCCCCGATCGCCGTCACACGGCCTGGCTCCGCGGTACGTCCCTGACGAACACCATGCCGTCGATGTCCGCCAGCTGGGCCGGGTCGAGCGGGGCGTAGCCGAACCAAGGGGAGACGCGGGGCGCGGGCCGTGTGCCTGCGAGGGTGGCGGCCAGCCGCGGGGCGTCGATGACGCAGCGGTCCTCCGGGAGGGCGTACAGGAGGCCTTCGAGGGTGTCCGGCGGCGGCGTGTCCACCCCACGGTGCCGGATCGTGCCGAGTGCCATGGCCACGAAGGCGTACTCGTCGCCGAGCTCGGCGTTCACCAGTGCGCCGGCGCTCCACCACTCCACCGGCTTCCCGCCCATCCGCATCCTGCTCCTCGCCCGCTGCAGATGGGAGTTGTGGGCGTGGACGAATGCCGGGCCGCGAGCCGCCAGGGCGAGGAGATTGCGGGCCATCATCTCGTCGCGCACGCTCACCAGCCGGGTGATGCGGGCCGGTGAGGTGTCGGCCATCCAGTGGTGGTAGCGGAGCAGGCCGGCCGCGGTCCGGCCGTACAGGCGCGCGCGGTCCCAGTCGTCCGGTGAGGACACCGCGAGCAGGTGCGGCCTCTGCTCGTCGAGCAGTGTCACCAGATCGTCCGCGAGCAGCCGCAGTTCCCGTGCCTCGGCCGACTGCCCCACCGACTGGGCCGGGTCCCTCATCGCGGCGGGATCGGTCCACCGGGCGTCCGGGCCGAGCAGGCGGTCGAGGGTTTCCGTGGTGCAGGGGAGGAGGTCCGCGTCCACGCGGGCCGACAGAAAGCCGTGGAGCGCGGTGAGGGCCTGCCGGGGGCTCGCGGCGGCGGTGATCTCCAGCGGGCCGTCGAAACCGGCGAAGCGGACTCGCTCGGCCGCGGGCCGGCCGTCGTTGTACGCGCGCATCCAGCGCACCAGCTCGCGGTTGGCCGGGTACGCGCTCCACCCGTGGCTGATCCCGTGCTCCACCGCCTCGTCGAGGGTGCCCGTGCCCGTGGTGACGTAGTCGTCCACGACCAGGCCCATCAGGCAGTCGCTCTCGATCGCGATCGTCCGGTAGCCCTCCTGTTCGACGAGTTGCCGGAACAGCTCGTTGCGCAGTTCGAGCAGATCGTCCTCGCCGTGCGTCGGCTCGCCCAGGGCGAGCAGCCGAGGGCGCGCGGAAAGCAGCCTCATGAGGGAGGCGGCGTCGACGGCTCGGGCGGTGTCCTTGATGTCAGTCGCCATGCCCTCAACGCTATCGTTGAACCTTCGGTTGAGACTTTCGCGCGATACTGTCGAGGCCATGCGGCAGAACCTTCAAAACGGTGAGCGGCTCAGGCCGGTCGATCTGGCGCGTGCGCACGGTCTGTCCACGCAGGCGATCAGGAACTACGAGGAGGCCGGCATCCTTCCGGCCGCCGCTCGCACACCGCACGGCTACCGCACCTATACGCCACTGCACGCGGCGGCCCTGCGCGCGTTCCTCGCCCTGCTGCCCGGCCACGGCCACCGGACCGCCACGGCGATCATGCAAGCGGTGAACCAGGACGCGGTGGACGAGGCGTTCCGCCTCATCGACGAGAGTCACGCCCAGCTCCTCGACGACCGGCGGACCCTCCAGGCCGTGGAGAGCGCCCTCAGCGATCTGGAGCCCACCACGGCGACCGAGCGGGGGGCGGCATCCGATCCGGTCGCGCTCTCCGGGGCCGGGCCCGACGGCACGTTCATCGGTCCGCTGGCACGGAAGCTCGGCATCCGGCCCGCGACCCTGCGCAAGTGGGAGCGCGCCGGGCTGGTGCGCCCGCGCCGCGACCCCCGCACCGGATACCGTGTCTACGACGAGGCCGACGTACGGGATGCCCGGCTGGCCCATCAGCTCCGGCGCGGCGGCCACCTGCTGGAGCAGATCGCCCCGCTGATCGCCCAAGTTCGCGCGGCCGGCGGGCTGGAGCCGCTGGAGGCCGCACTGCGCGACTGGCACGGCCGGCTGTCCGGCCGCGCGCGGGCGATGCTGACCGGGGCCGCGGAGCTGGAGGCATACCTCCGCGAGCGCGGATGAGAGCAACCCCTCGAGGAGATCAGGCATCTCCTGAGACGCCAGTCCTTGATCACGTGCAGACGGGGGAGTGGAACGACGGCCGAGAGCGGACCGGGTGGGGCGGAGACGAAAGACGCACGCGCCGCGTCCGCCGGACCCTCACTGAGCAACAACACCTGGCCCGTGCTGCTCATCGGCCTCGGCCTGATGCTGCTGCGCTTCCTCGGCGAGCACACGTGGGCGTACTGGACCGCGGCCGTCATCGGGGCGCTCGGTGTACTGGCCGCCGCCGTCGAGATCGTCGCGACGGTGCGGGCCCTGATCGCGGGACGGCAGCCGCTGGTGGCCATCTGGGTGATCAGCCTGCTGGCCGGCGGTTCGGCACTGCTGCTCCGACGGCTCGTCGAGGGATGACCCCCAGGCAGGCTCTTTCCGATCACCGATCGTTGGACCGGCTGAGGGGTGGGGAAGAGACCTGACGCGGTGTCAGCCACGATCGAGCCGTTGCTGACGCCGGACGGCCGGCCCGGGGCAGGTGGCGGGATCACCGCCAGGTGCTGGAGGGCATCGCCTTCACGTTCCGCACCGGTGTGCCCTGAGGGACCTGACGGAGCGCTTCGGGCCGTGGCGGACGGTGCCGCACGCTTCGCTCGGTGGGCGGCCGACGGCACCTTCGACAAGCTGCCGGCCGTGGCTCAGGAGCGGGCGGAGGTGGGCCGGCTGGTCGCCCTGGATGACACGATCGTGCGGGCTCATCAGCGCACCGCTGCCAAAGGGGAACGGTGACTGCCGCGCGGCCGCGGACCTCTGCCGGCCCGACAGCGGTCAGCCCTCATCGTCGACGCCTGGCGCTGAAGGGCCGTAAATGGCAGCGGCCCCGGCCTCGTCGGCCTCCCAGGGCCTCATGGGTGCTCAGGGGTCATCGGTGCTGCGGCTGCGCCACCGGCCCGGCCGACCGGCGGCAGCAACGGCTCATCGGCTGCCCACGCCGCGTCAGTGGTCTCCCCCTCCCCGACGACCAGTCCGACGATCGGATGACCAGGAAGAGGTTGCCTGGCCCGCCGAACGCTCTACGCGGGCCCGGTCCCGGTGGGGTCGCGCCTGTCCTCGACGTGGACGACTCGCAACTCGGTGCCGTCCCGGTGCCGCTTGGAGCGTCCGTACACCCCTACGGCGATGTCCGACCGGTCTCGGGGCTCGTCGGGGGCGACGTACGTGAGCACGTCCCGATGGTGCCCGGTGACCACCCAGCCGTCGGCGTCCTTCACGTCGATCACTCCGAAGTCCCCGGCTGACGAGCCCGCGTGGACAGGTCCGAACTCCCTGAGGATCTCGGTCGCCCGCTCCGCGAGGTCTCCCTCGGGGGCGGTCACCACGACGCAGGTGCCGTGTGCGAACAGCACCCAGGACTTGCGTGGGTCGGCGAGGAGTTGGTGCCAGACATCGACGAGCATCTCGGTGGTCACGGCGATCATCATGCCGCAGCGCGCCGCCGCGGGGTGACGGTTCCTCACATCCATCGGTCCGACCTCTGTTAACTTGTTCTATAGCAATGCGAACAATGAGGGAGGGTGGATGACCGCCGTACGCAGAGGTGCCCTGACGGCTGTGCCGTTCGGTATTGCCTGTGCCGCCTACGTCGTCGTCTTCGTGACGCGTTACGACCGCCTGCCCGCGCGGGTCGCGACGCACTTCTCGGCGGACGGCGGAGCGGACGACTTCATGAGCAGGGCCGTCGCGCTGTGGTTCGGTGGCGGCCTGCTCGCCGGTCTGGGGCTGTTGTTCACGGTCCTGACCGTGGTGTCACGGAACGGCGCGGGGGCGCGGCTGACCGCCGCGGTGGGCGCCGGTACGGCCGTCACCCTCGGGTATCCGCTGATCGTCACCGTCCTCGTCAACACGGACGTCCAGAACCCGGCCGAGGTGCGGTTGCCGATGTGGCACCTGGCCGTGCTGTTGCTCGCGGGGGCGGCCGTCGGCACGGTGGTCTGGTGGCTGGTCGGGGCCGGGCCGCGCCCGGTCCCCGCGTCGTCGGCCCCCTCCCTGCCGCTGGCCGACGGGGAGGCTGCGGCCTGGAGCCGTACGGTCACGTCCCGGGTGCTGCTGTCCGTCGCCGGCGCGCTCGCGCTCGGCGGCGTGTCCGGCCTGGTGACCGGCACCGTGTGGGCAGGCGTGCTGCCCCTCGTCCTCGCTCTGAGCTGCGTGGTGTTCGCGAGCGTCCGGGTCACCGTCGACCGCCGCGGGCTCACGGTCGCCTCCGCCGTGCTGCCCGGCCCGCGGATGACCGTGCCGCTCGCCCGCATCGTCGGCGCCGACAGCGTGCGGGTCGACGCCGTCGGGGACTTCGGTGGCTGGGGCTACCGGATACGACCGAACCGGCGCGGCCTGGTGCTGCGTTCCGGAGAGGCGCTCGCGGTCCGCACGGCGGTCGGACGCGACTACGTGGTCACCGTCGACGACTCGACCACCGGGGCCGCGCTGCTCAACGGCTTGGTGGACCGTGACGCGAGGGGGCGCGGCTAACGATGCTGTTCCGGGTGGTTCCCGGTTCACCCGTGCCGCTGGGTGAGCAGATCGCCGCCTGTGTGCGGGGCGCGATCGCCAACGGCACGGCGGCCCCCGGTGAGCGGCTGCCGCCCGCCCGCGGGGTCGCCGAGTCGCTCGGCGTCAACGTGCACACGGTCCTGCGTGGTTACCAGCGCCTGCGGGACGAGGGCCTGATCGAGCTGCGCCGGGGCCGGGGCGCGGTGATCACCGCGGCACCCGGCGCCGTGGACCAGGCGCGCCTGAGGGAGTCCGTGCACCGCCTCGTCGCCCAGGCGCGCGAACTCGGCCTCACCGATCAGGAGCTGCTGGCCCTGGTCCGCAGCAGCCTGGCCGGCGCGCCCGCCCCCTCGGACGGAACGCTCCCGTGAACCCGTCGTCGCCGCGACCGCATCCGGCACCCCTGGGCGGTGCGCGACGTGGGGAAGCCCCGGTCCTGGGCGGCGAGACCCGCGCGGTCCTGAGCGGCGTACGGTGTGCGGCCCGGCCGGCGCTCGACGAGCCGTCGGCCGGGCCGCGTGTCAGGCTGTGCCTGAAGGGCGGCCCGGCGTGTCCGCGTGCGGGCCGTGACCCGAGTGATCGGAGGCACGCCGTGGACCAGATCGGTGACAAGCCGGAGGAAGTGCGCGAGAACCTGGAGAAGCAGCAGGCGCGGCCCGGGAAGAAGCCGCCGCCGCGGGGTGCGGAGCGGCGGGGCGAGGAAACGGCGGACGGCGAGGCGGCGCAGGAGGAGACGGACGCCCCCTCGGAGGACCGTTAGCCAGTTCCGCTCCGGGAGTCATGCGTGACTCCTGCGTCACGGGGGAGACGAGTCGACATGTCGACCGTGAGAGAGCAGCAGCCGGCGGCCGCCCCTGGCCACCCGGCGCTCAAGAAGGCCCTGACCACCCCCCTGCTGTACTTCTTCATCCTCGGGGACGTCCTGGGCGCCGGGGTGTACGTGCTGGTCGGCCAGGTCGCCGCCGACGCGGGCGGAGCCGTGTGGGCACCGCTGACCGTCGCCCTGCTGCTGGCCATGCTGACCGCGGCCTCCTACGCCGAGCTGGCCACGAAATACCAGCGGGCCGGTGGAGCCGCCCACTACGCCACGCGGGCGTTCGGCCCGTTCGCCGGTTTCCTGGCGGGGTTCTGCATGCTCGCCGCCGGCATCGTCTCGGTCGCCGCCCTGGCCCGCGGCTTCGGCGGCGACTACCTGTCGGCCTTCGTCACCCTGCCCGTCGGTCTGGTCGCCGTCGTGTTCCTCGCCCTGCTGGCACTCCTCAACGCACGGGGCATCCGGGAGTCGATGCGCGCGAACGTCGTCGCCACGGTCGTCGAGGTCGGCGGACTGCTGATCGTCGTCGCCCTCGGCGCGTGGCTGCTGATGCGCGGCGACGGCGACCCCGGACGGCTCACGCAGCTCGGCACCGCCGACAAGGGGGCGGCCGCCGCCGTCCTCAGCGGCTCCGTCCTCGCGTACTACTCCTTCGTCGGATTCGAGACGTCCGTGAACGTCGCCGAGGAGACCCGGGACCCGCGCCGCTCCTACCCGCGCGCGCTCTTCGGCGCCCTGGCCACCGCCGGGGCCGTCTACGTGCTGGTGGGGATCGCCGCCTCGGCGGCCGTGCCGACGGACCGGCTCGCCGCCTCCAGCGGCCCGCTCCTGGAAGTCGTCAAGGAGGCGGGCGGAGTGCCGCTGCTCCTCTTCAGCGCCATCGCGCTCGTCGCCGTCGCCAACGGCGCCCTGCTCACCGGGATCATGGCCTCCCGGCTCGCCTACGGCATGGCCCGCGACGGTCTGCTCCCCGCGCCCCTCGCCAGGGTGCTGCCCGGACGCCGTACGCCCTGGGCCGCCATCGCCGCCACCACGGTGCCGGCCATGATCCTCGCGCTGACCGGCAGCGTCGCCGTCCTTGCGTCCACGCTGGTCCTGCTGCTGATCGTGGTGTTCTTCATGGTCAACATCGCCGTGCTGGTCCTGCGCCGCGACCCCGGCACGGAACCGCACTTCCGGGCCCCGACCGTGCTGCCGGTGCTCGGCGCGGCCTCATGCGTGCTGCTCGCCACCCAGATCGAGGGCCGGGTGTGGCTGCGCGGCCTGGCCGTCCTCGCGGCCGGCGCGCTGCTCGGCGCGGTGGCGGCGGTACGGCGGGACAGGCGCCGTGACGAACCGGCCCGGGACGAATCCGGCAACGGGGTCCCTCCCGCGGAACACTGAGGCATCCGGCAGGTGCCACAACCCGACGCCGGGGTATCCGCAAGCTCCGGAGCACAGGTGAGATGGAGGCGGTGTTGAGAGGGATCGCCGACCGGGGTCTGCCGGTTGCGTACACGGAGCGGTGAGCGCCCTGTCCGAGCCCCGTCCGGCCACGGGGCCCCGTGTGGTGGTGGGAGTGAGCGGCTCGCTGGGCAGTCTCACGGCCCTGGCCCGAGCGGCCGCGGAGGCCCGGCGGCGCGGGGCCGAGCTGTGGCCGGTGCTGGCCTGGGAACCACCTGGCGGAGAACTGTCCGCCCGCAGGACGACGGCCGCGGCCGTCCTGGCGGAGGACTGGGAGCGGCTGGCCGGGGAGCGGCTGCGCACAGCGCTGTCCGATGTCCTCGGCAGCCCGGACCTCCAGCTGCCCGGGCAGGCGCTGCTCGCCCGGGAGGCGCCGGGCCCCGCGCTGGTGCGGATCGCGGACCGGGAGGACGACCTCCTCGTGGTCGGCGCCGGAGGGCGGGGCCGGCTGCGGCGCGCGCTGTGGCCATCCGTCAGCCGCTACTGCATCGCCCGGGCCCGCTGCCCCGTCCTCGCCGTACCGCCCTCTCCGCTCCAGCCGACGCTGGCGGCGGTGCGCCGCCGCAACGCCTGGGGGCTGCGGCTGGACACCGGGTGTTTCGAGCGGGAGATCTACACCGTGCAGCGCCACCGTCCGAGCCCGCGGTCATGACGAGGAGCACCGGCCGGCGGAAAACACCGCCGCCGTGGCCGCCGTACGATTCCTCTCCTGGTGAGGTGTCACGGGCAGGCCGGTGCGGGACGCGTGGGCGGTGCGTGATGACGGATGTCGAACGGTGGTAGGGCATGGGTGACGCAGGCGCTGGGGCGGACGACCGCGAACGGGGCGGCGCCGCGGAACCGCGCGTGCTGTGCGATGTGGACTCGCTGTCGGCGGACCCCGCCGCCGCGGGCGGGGCGCTGTGGCGGTTGGCCGAGCCGGGGCGGCAGCTCGACGCCAACCTGATCCGTATCCCGCCCGGCGGCCGTATCACGCCCCATGTGGAGCCGGAACTCGACGTCCTCGTCCTCGTGGTCGCGGGCAGCGGCACGCTCGGCACCGAGCCGCCGCAACCGCTCACCGCGGGCAGCCTGGTGTGGCTCCCGAGGGGCGCCGTCCGGAGTCTGACCGCCGACGGGGAGGGCCTGTCGTACGTGACCGTCCACCGCCGCCGAGCCGCCCTGCAGATCAAGACCCGGCCGCCTGTCTGAGCTCAGGACCCGGCCGCCTGCCTGAGCGAGATGCCGCGCCCCCGAGGGAGCGTGAGAATGGTGGGGGCCTGTTCTGCTCCGCTCTGCCGCACGGAGGCATCCGTGAAGGACGTGAAATTCGAGCACAAGCGCTCGCTGTCCCGCACCGAAGCCGCCGACCAGCTCGCGGCCCTCGCCCAGGCGCTCAGGGAGGGCGGCGAAGCCGAGCTGGAGCTGGGCTCCGGCGTGCTGAGCCTGCGGATCCCCGACGAACTGAGCAGCGAGGTGGAACTCGAGGTCGGGGACGGTGAGGTCCAGCTGGAGGTCGAGCTGACGTGGCCGGCCGGCCGGGCATCGGCCGCCGCCGCGCCCGCGGCCGCCGCCACGAAGGAGCCGGAATCCGCGCCTGCCGAACCGGCAGCCAAGTCCGCGCGGAGCCGGAAGACCGCGGCGGCCACCAGAACCAGGCGCTCCACCGCGAAACGCGCGTAGGGCGAGGGGGGACCGGTGTGACGCCGGCGGTCGCGTCAGTCGACGGCGGCGTCATAGGGGGCCCGGCTCGCCGCGCCGGGGCATCACCGGCAGCCGCCGGGACCGCCGTGCCGTCGGCGAGACGGAAAGGGCGGGGCCTCGCGGCCGACGGACGTCTCGTCACCCCGCCTCGGGCGACCGGGATCCACTCCGTGCCCCGGCCAGGCCGCGCCGACGCGCCGACGGCGGCTCACACTTCGACGCTCTCGCCGGGGCATAGCCGCCGGATCTCGGTGCCCGCCCGCTCGGCCTCCATGGCGAGGACGTCGTCCAGGACCCTCAGGCCCCACTCGTTGAGCAGACCGTCGTGGATCGCATAAGCGCGGTGCGGGGCCATCCGGCGCAAGTAGTCGATCATGTCGGGCACGGTCAGCCACGGCGCCTGGCCGGGCAGCAGGAGCGTCGGCGCTCGCACTGTCGTCAAAGCGTCTCCCGGGTGGAGAACCGCTTCGTCGATCAGGAACCCGACATTGTCGACCGGAGGCACATCCGGGTGGCTGAGGTGGTGCTTGTCGCCCACGACCGACACCTGGAATCCCGCGACGCGGAAGCGGTCGCCGTCGTGGACCACATGCACCCGTTCGCCGAGCCCGCTCAGATGCCGGGCGACCCCGGCGCAACTGTAGACTTCCGCGCGAACCGCCTTCAGGCGATCGGGGTCGAAGTGATCGAAGTGTTCATGCGTGATGAGGACGGCCTCGACCTCCGCTGACGCGTCGGGTTCCGGAGTCATCACGCCCGGGTCGACGACGATCGCCCGGCCGTGCTTCTCCAGCCGCACACACGCGTGACCGTACTTGGTGATCCTCATGGCGTCACCCTGTCAACGGCACGGCGCGGTGGACACCGTCGTTCGCGATCAGCCGAAACGACCGGAACGACGCCGACCGGCACCGCACCCGCGCAGCCGAACAGCCCGAAGAGCAGGGGGACTTGCCTCCGGAGTCACCGTCTCCTCTCCCGGCGCGCCTGTCCCTCCCGTCACGAGAGATCCCTGCGAGATACGTACTTCCGGCACTTCACCATGGGTGTCAGGCTGATCCCATGAGGAGCGGAGAAGGCGGAACAGGGCCTGTCACCATCGGAGTCGAGGAAGAGTATCTGCTGGTGGATCCGGTCTCCCGGCAGGTGAGCACGGAAGCCGACAAGGTCGTCGCCTCCGCGGCAGCCGAACTCGGCGACCGGGTCACCACCGAGATCACCCGCTACCAGATCGAGGTGCGCACCGACCCTCACACCAGCCTCACCGACCTGGCCGACCAGCTCCGGGAAACACGCGACGCCGTCGCGCGCGCCGCAGCCGGTTTCGGCCTGCGCATCATCTCCAGCGGAACCCCCGTGCTCGGCCAGCACATGCCCACGCCCATCTCCCCGGGCCCGCGCTACGCACAGAGCCTCGCCACGTTCCGCGCCCTGGACGACGAGCAGAGCGCTTGCGCCTGCCACGTCCACATCGGCGTCCCGGACGAGACCACGGCCCTGCTCCTGAGCAACCATCTCCGCCCCTGGCTCCCCGCGCTCGTCGCCCTGACCGCCAACTCGCCCTACTGGAACGCCCAGGACACCGGATACGCGAGCTGGCGCACCATGACATGGTGCCGGTGGCCCGTGGCCGGACCGCCTCCCTACTTCGAGTCCCGCGCGCATTTCCAGGACTTGATCGACAGCCTCACCCACGCCGGGGCCCTCATCGACCGAGGCGGTCTCTACTGGGACATCCGCCCCTCCCACCACGTGCCCACCCTGGAGATCCGGATCGCCGACGCCGCGCCCACCGTCGCCGACACCGTGCTGCTCGCGGGCTGCGTCAAGGGACTGGCCACCACCGCGCTCGCCGCAATCCGCCAGGCGCGGCCCGCTCCCCGCCCCCGACCGGAGATGCTGAGGGCCGCCTGCTGGCGCGCCGCCCGCGACGGCCTGGGCGGCGACACGGTCGACCTGCGCA
Organism: Streptomyces glaucescens; assembly: GCF_002154375.1. Taxonomy (GTDB): domain Bacteria; phylum Actinomycetota; class Actinomycetes; order Streptomycetales; family Streptomycetaceae; genus Streptomyces; species Streptomyces glaucescens. Next base: position 13,049 of record NZ_MUND01000678.1, read on the forward strand.
CCGGGCGGCTCGAACCCGCGCGCACGCACGTCGAACGCCTCTGGAAGTCGTTGTCCCCCGCTCTCAGCGCGGAGGAGGGCACGTTGCTGGACGCCGCCATGGCACGCCTGAGCGCGCAGGGGAACGGCGCCCAGCGGCAACGAGCCGCCTATCGCCGACGGCAACACCTGCCCGACGTCGTCGACCACCTCATCCAGAGCGCCACCGACACGGACGGCGTTCTCAGCCGGCCTGCTCCTGAGTGCCCCGGGTGACCCACTCGACGAACCGGACGATCACCCCGCTGGGGTCGGTGACCTGGAACAGACGCTCACCTCAGGGCTCCTCACGCAAGGGCATCGTGATCTCGACTCCGGCGTCGCGCAGCCGCCGCTCCTCATCGTCGAGGCCGTCGGCGAGGGTGAAGACCAGGATCAGGCCATCGGCGTGACACTCGCGCCGGCCGGCCGCTGCCGCGGCTGCCGCGTCCTCCCGCCAGCCGACCGGCAGGGCCAGGTCGTAGAGCGGTGGGGCTGGCGCCACCCTGCTCCGCGAACGCTCTCAGACCCGCGGTCAGCAGTCCGGCCGTGCTCGGACAGGGCGGAGTCGTACACGACTCCAGGCCCGCCCTCCCGAGGCGAGGGAGCGGTAGCCGGTGAGGGGCGCGTACCACGTGCCGTCGGAGTACGTCCTGCTGGCAGATCTTCCCGCTCTGATCGAGGAAATCGCAGGTCACAGCGGTTGCTGTAGGGGCGTCAAGTGGCGCAACACTGTGGCAACACCACTCGCGCGGACCCGCCGCTAGGGTCCAGCCATGCCCACCGACCGCATCCGTGACCACGTCGGCCAGGGCGCGCCCACCGTCGCCGCTCACCGTACGCGGCGCCGACTGCGCGCGGACCAGGCCCGCCAGCTCGCCGACGTCCTGCGCCGCCAGCTCCTCACCGGCGGCTTCCCGGCCGGCGCCCTCCCGCACGAGTCGGCGCTCGCCACCGACTACCGGGCGTCCCGCAACACCGTCCGCCAGGCCCTCGACCTGCTGCGCGCGGAAGGCCTGGTGGAGCGTCTGCCCGGGGTGGGGACCGTGGTCGTCGGAGAGAAGTACCCGCACGGTCTGGACCGCCTGATGGGCCTCGCCGAGACCCTGCACGAACACGGACGCGTCACCAACGAGGTCCGCACGATGGGCCCCGCACCCGCTCCCGCCCCGGTCGCCGAACGGCTGCACGTCCCGCCCGGCAGCGACGTCCTGTACATCGAGCGGCTGCGCCGCCTGAACGGCCTGCCCCTGTCCCTGGACCTCACCTACCTCCCGCTGGACGTCGGCTCCGCCCTGCTCGGCTGCGACCTGGAGAACACCGACGTCTTCCGCCTCCTGGAGGACCTCACCGGACAGCCCCTGGGGCATGCCGAGATCACCCTGGAAGCGGTCAACGCGGACGCCCACTCCGCCGCCGTGCTCCAGGCCCCGCGCGGTGCGGCCGTACTGATGCTGGAACGCCTCACGCACCTGGCCGACGGCCGCCCAGTCGACCTGGAGTTCATCCGCTTCCGCGGCGACCGCATCACCATGAGCGGGCTGCTGCGCCGCTCCCTGTGACCCCGATCTCCCCCAGCACACCCCCTCTCCCGGAGACAGCCATGCCCTTGGTGCCCCAGCGGTCCGACGTGCCCGTGACCATCGACGAGTCGAAGTGCATCGACGGCTGCACGCTCTGCGTGGACATGTGCCCGCTGGACTCCCTCGCCATCGACGAGCGCAGCGGCAAGGCCTACATGCACGTCGACGAGTGCTGGTACTGCGGCCCGTGCGCGGCCCGCTGTCCCACCGGAGCCGTCACGGTCAACATGCCCTATCTGCTCCGGTGAAAGGCCCGAACCATCATGAAACGCACGGCAGTCGCAGTCGCCGCCCTGGCCCTCCTCGTCCCCCTCAGCGCCTGCGGTGGCGACGCCGGGGCCGGTGACGGCTCCACGGTCACCGTCACCGTCGGCTACCAGTCCAAGACCATCAACACCGTCACCGCCGGCACCCTGCTGCGCTCCCTCGGCTACTTCGAGAAGCAGTTGAACGGGCTCGGCGACGGCGTCACCTACAAGGTCGTCTGGCAGGACTACGCCACAGGCGCGCCGATCACCGCCCAGATGACCGCCGGAAAGATCGACATCGGCTCGATGGGCGACTTTCCGCTGCTCCTCAACGCGGCACGCGGCCGGCAGCTGGACCGTCCCACCCGCCTGGTCTCCGTCACCGGCTACAACCTGCGCGGCGGGCTCAACACCGTGGTCACCGCTCCCGACTCGCCCCTGCGGTCCTTGACGGACCTCAAGGGCAGGAAGGTCTCGACGAGCGTCGGCTCGGCCGCCGACGGCACCCTCGTGCGCGCGCTGCAACGCGCCGGACTCGATCCCGACGAGGACATCGAGAAGCTCAACCAGCAGCCCGCGGTGGGCGCCTCCGCCCTCGCAGCCGGCAGCGCGGACGCGCTGTCGCAGTTCGTCGCCTGGCCCGGCCTGCTCGTCCACCAGGGCAAGGCGAAGGCGCTGTACGACGGCGCCCGGCTGAACCTGCCCACCTTCCACGGCGTCACCGTCCGCGAGGACTTCGCCGAACGGCGCCCCGCCGTGCTGGAGGCGTTCCTGAAGGCCCAGACACAGGCCACCGACTATCTCGACGACCATCCGGTGGCCGCCGCCGAGAAGGTCGCCAAGGCCACGGGGCTGCCCGCCGAGGTGGTCTACCTGTACAACGGCGCCCACGGCATCGCCACCTTCGATCCGGCCGTGCGGCCGGAACTGGTCGCCGCGCTGAAGAAGGACGTGGCGGTCCTGAAGTCCGCGAAGCTGACCGGTGACGTGGACGTGGACGCCTTCGTCGACGACCGGCACGTGCGCAAGGCCCTCGGCACCGATTACGCTCGTCGCCTCGCCGCCGCGCCCCCGCCCGCGCGGAGCGAGGTGTGGCCCGAAGGAGAGCAGGCCACGCGGACGTTCGCGACGCCCGCCGACCTGCTGACCCACGTCGCCCGGCACCAGGACACCGTCCGCGCCGCCTACGTCCCCGACGCCACCACCGGAACCTTCTGGTTCGCCGACCGGGCGGTGTGGGTGGCCGACGGGACGAAGCTGCTGCCGTTCGTCGCCCCGGACACCGCGCGCGCCTACACCGACGCCCACTCCGGGGCACGCCTGGTCACCTACGCCGAGGCCCTGGAGCGTGCCGCGTGACCCGGTACGCGCTGCGCGCCGCCTCGGTGACGGCCGCGCTGGGCCTGTGGCAGCTGCTGACCGGCCTGGACATCGACGTGTGGCTACGGTTCTCGCAGTTCCCCACGGTCACCGACGTGGCCCGGACCCTCGCCGGCCGGCTGTCAGGACCCGACTACTGGACGGACCTCACCGACAGCCTGACCCGCATCCTCAGCGGCTTCCTGCTGGCCGCAGTGCTGGGCGTCGCCGGGGGCGTGCTCGTGGCCCGCTCCCGGCTCGCCGAGGACCTGCTCGGCCCGCTCCTGGAGATCGTCCGCCCGATCCCGGCGATCGCGCTGGTCCCCGTGGCGATCCTGCTGTTCCCCTCCAACGAACAGGGCATCGTCTTCATCACCTTCACCGCCGCGTTCTTCCCGGTGCTCGTCTCCACGCGGCACGCCGTGCGCGCCCTGACCCCGGTGTGGGAGGAGGCGGTGCGCACCATGGGCGGCGGCCGTTGGCGGATCCTGGGTTCCGTCGTGCTGCCGGGCGCACTGCCGGGCGTGTTCGGCGGCCTGTCGGTCGGCATCGGCGTCTCGTGGATCTGTGTGATCTCCGCCGAGATGATCTCCGGTCAGTACGGGGTCGGCTACCGCACCTGGCAGGACTACACGGTCGTCGACTACCCGGGCGTCTTCGTCGGCATGGTCACCATCGGCGTCCTCGGCTGGCTCACCTCCACCGCCGTGGAACTCCTAGGCCGCCGGCTGACCCGCTGGCTGCCGCGCACCTCCTACGTCCCCGCCGCGCGCACTCCGCGGCCGGCGCGCGCCGCGAACGCCCCCGGGCCGCCCGCCCCACCGCCCGGCTCCCGGACCGGCACCGGCACGGGCTCCGGCTCGGGCTCGCGTTCCGGCTCAGGCTCCGGCTCCGGCTCCGGGGCAGGACCTGCTGGTGGACGTGTTGCGCGGCACGGGCGCCACCGTCGTCTTCGTCACCCACGACGTGGACGAGGCCCTGTTCCTCGGCGACCGCGTGGCCCTGCTCGGCGGCGGACGGCTGACCGCCGTACATGACGTGCCGCGCCCCCGCGACCGTACGGCCCACGACGACCCGGCACGCGTGGCGCTGCGGCGCGAAGTCCTCTCGTCCCTCGGTACCTGAAAGGCCCTGTGGTGGACCCTCTGCTGGCGATCCCCGCCCTCACCGACGCCGAAGAACTCACCTGCGACGTCCTCGTCATCGGAGGCGGCACGGCCGGCACGATGGCGGCACTGACCGCCGCCGAGCACGGCGCGAACGTGCTGCTCCTGGAGAAGGCACACGTCCGGCACTCCGGCGCGCTCGCCATGGGCATGGACGGCGTCAACAACGCGGTCATCCCCGGCCGCGCCGACCCCGACGACTACGTCGCCGAGATCACCCGCGCCAACGACGGCATCGTCGACCAGTCCACCGTCCGGCAGACCGCGACCCGCGGCTTCGCCATGGTGCGGCGGCTGGAGTCGTACGGCGTGAAGTTCGAGAAGGACGAGCACGGCGAGTACGCGGTCCGCCAGGTGCACCGCTCCGGCTCCTACGTCCTGCCCATGCCGGAGGGCAAGGACGTCAAGAAGGTGCTCTACCGGCAACTGCGGCGGCGGGAGATGCGGGAGCGGATCCGCATCGAGAACCGGGTGATGCCGGTGCGGGTGCTCACCGCACAGGGGCGGGCCGTGGGCGCGGCCGGCTTCCACACCCGTACGGGCGCGTTCGTCACCGTCCGCGCCGGTGCCGTGATCCTGGCCACCGGCGCCTGCGGCCGCCTCGGACTGCCCGCCTCCGGCTATCTGTACGGCACGTACGAGAACCCGACCAACGCCGGCGACGGCTACGCGATGGCCTACCACGCGGGCGCCGAGCTGACCGGCATCGAGTGCTTCCAGATCAACCCGCTGATCAAGGACTACAACGGCCCGGCCTGCGCCTACGTCGCCAACCCCTTCGGCGGCTACCAGGTCAACCGGCACGGCGAACGCTTCGTCGACTCCGACTACTGGTCGGGCCAGATGATGGCCGAGTTCGCGGCGGAGGTGGCCGGCGACCGGGGACCGGTGTACCTGAAGCTGAGCCACCTCCCGGAGGAGTCGGTCGCGGCCCTGGAATCCATCCTGCACACCACCGAGCGGCCCACCCGCGGCACCTTTCACGCGGGCCGCGGCCACGACTACCGCACCCACGACGTGGAGATGCACATCTCCGAGATCGGCCTCTGCGGCGGCCACTCCGCCTCCGGCGTACGGGTGGACGACCACGCCCGCACGACCGTCCCCCGGCTGTACGCCGCCGGCGACCTCGCCTGCGTCCCGCACAACTACATGATCGGCGCGTTCGTCTTCGGCGACCTCGCGGGCGCGGACGCCGCCCGCCACCGGGCGTACGACGGCGAACTGCCCGCCGACCAGCTCCGCGAGGCGCACGAGCTGATCTACCGGCCGCTGCGCCACCCCGACGGCCTCCCGCAGCCCCAGGTCGAGTACAAGCTGCGCCGCTTCGTCAACGACTACGTGGCCCCGCCGAAGTCCGGTGCCCGGCTGTCGCTGGCGCTGGAGGCGTTCGAGCGGATGCGCGCCGACATCGCCGCGCTGGGCGCGCGCACCCCGCACGAGCTGATGCGCTGCGCGGAGGTCACCTTCATCCGCGACTGCGCGGAGATGGCGGCCAGGGCCTCCCTCGCCCGCACCGAGTCCCGCTGGGGCCTCTACCACGACCGGCTCGACCACCCGCGGCGCGACGACACGTCCTGGTTCCACCACCTCGACCTGCGCAAGTCCGCTTCTGGCGCCATGGAGTTCACCACCCGCCCCGTCGCCCCGTACCTCGTTCCGGTCGACGGCTACGCCCCGGTCGGCGGTCCTTCCCGGCACCTGGGCGAGGTCCACCCGGAGCAGGTGGCGACAGCGGGGGCCCGGGAGGTCGCGCCGGTGACGCCGAGCCGGAGCCCCGGCCCCGCC
>NZ_MUND01000068.1:0-171 GCF_002154375.1 Streptomyces glaucescens
CCACGCATCCGACGGGAGACATCCATGCCCCTGACGTTCCGCAAGAGTTTCCGCATCCTCCCCGGGTTGCGGCTGAACATCAACAAGCGGTCCTGGTCCATCACCACCGGCGGCCGGAGCGGGCCGCGACACACGGTCAGCAGCACCGGGCGTCGTACGACATCGGTGGAT
>NZ_MUND01000068.1:183-12471 GCF_002154375.1 Streptomyces glaucescens
CCTCGTACGCATCGGCAAGCTCATCCGTGACGCCCGGCAGCACCGTGGCTGGACCCAGTCGCAGCTTGCCGAGGCGCTCGCCACCTCCCAGAGCGCCGTGAACCGCATCGAGCGCGGCAACCAGAACATCAGCCTTGAGATGATCGCCCGGATCGGTGAAGCCCTGGACAGCGAAATCGTCTCCCTGGGCTACGCGGGCCCGATGCACCTCAGGGTGGTGGGCGGCCGCCGGCTGTCCGGCGCCATCGATGTGAAGACCAGCAAGAACGCGTGCGTGGCCCTGCTGTGCGCCTCGCTGCTCAACCAGGGGCGCACGGTGCTGCGCCGGGTCGCCCGCATCGAAGAGGTGTACCGCCTGCTGGAGGTACTGAACTCCATCGGCGTCCGCACCCGCTGGATCAACAACGGCGTCGACCTGGAGATCGTCCCGCCGGCCGACCTCGACCTGGACTCCATCGACGCGGAGGCGGCCCGCCGCACCCGCTCGATCATCATGTTCCTCGGCCCGCTGCTGCACCGCATGGACCGCTTCAAGCTGCCCTACGCCGGCGGCTGCGACCTCGGCACCCGGACCATCGAGCCGCACATGATCGCGCTGCGCCGGTTCGGCCTGGACATCGCCGCGACCGAGGGCCAGTACCACGCCGTGGTGGACCGGGGCGTGAGCCCCGACCGCCCGATCGTGCTGACCGAACGCGGCGACACCGTGACCGAGAACGCGCTGCTCGCCGCCGCCCGGCACGACGGCGTCACGGTCATCCGCAACGCCTCCTCCAACTACATGGTCCAGGACCTGTGCTTCTTCCTGGAGGCGCTGGGCGTGAAGGTGGAGGGCATCGGCACCACCACGCTCACCGTGCACGGCATGCCGCGGATCGACGCGGACGTCGACTACTCCCCCTCCGAGGACCCGGTCGAGGCGATGAGCCTGCTCGCCGCCGCGGTGGTCACGGAATCCGAACTGACGGTGCGCCGCGTGCCCATCGAGTTCCTGGAGATCGAGCTGGCGGTCCTGGAGGAGATGGGCCTCGACCACGACCGCACACCGGAGTACTTCGCCGACAACGGCCGCACCCGCCTGGTGGACCTGACCGTGCGCCCCTCCAAGCTGGAGGCGCCCATCGACAAGATCCACCCCATGCCGTTCCCCGGCCTGAACATCGACAACGTTCCGTTCTTCGCGGCCATCGCGGCCACCGCGCAGGGCAAGACACTGATCCACGACTGGGTCTACGACAACCGCGCCATCTACCTCACCGACCTCAACCGCCTCGGCGGCCGCCTCCAACTCCTCGACCCCCACCGGGTCCTGGTCGAGGGCCCGACCCGCTGGCGCGCCGCCGAGATGATGTGCCCGCCGGCCCTGCGGCCCGCGGTGGTCGTCCTGCTCGCGATGATGGCGGCCGAGGGGACGTCCGTGCTGCGCAACGTGTACGTCATCAACCGGGGTTACGAAGACCTCGCCGAGCGGCTGAACTCGATCGGCGCGCAGATCGAGATCTTCCGGGACATCTGAGGACCCGGGACGCCGGACCCCTGCCGGCCCGCCCCGCCGCGGGTCCGGGAGGGGTCCGGCGGTGTCTTCGACGACGGTGCCGCGCCGCCGCCCGGGGTCTCTTCGGCCGGGCTGGTTGCCTCCCGTCTCCTCGGGTACAGCGATTGAATGAGGGTGACAGCCGACGTGCCCGGAGTTTACTGAAAGTGATGTGTTCGTGACCCGTCTCGGCGGCCCCGGCGGCGACCATGCGAAGGGAACCGGCGACGGCCCGGAGGCCGTCGCGCTGGAGGTCGCCGATGCCGTGGAGACCCTGGCCAACCTCTGGGCGACGGCGGCTCAGGAGGCGGCGTTGCGGCTGTCGCTGCACCAGTTGCGGGCGCTGCGGGTCCTGGAGGGGGCGCCCGACCTGAACCTCACCGGGCTGGCGGAGCAGCTCGACATAGGACTGCCCACGGCCAGCCGGCTGTGCGACCGGCTGGAGGCCGCCGGACTGCTGGAGCGGACGCTGCACCCGCGCAGGCGGCGCGAGGTGCGGCTCAGCCTCACCGTGCACGGGCGGCGGGTGCTCCAGGACGTCGCCGGGCGGCGGGCGCAGGCGCTCGCCGCCGCGCTGGCCACGATGGAGCCGGTCGACCGGGAGGCGCTCAGGCGGGGCATGCGGGCCTTCCTGGCCACCCGGGACGCCCCGTCACCGGCGGCCGGGCAGGCCCCCGAGGGGACCTGAGCCGTCAGGCCACTGCGGCCGGCGCCGAGTCGGCCGCCCGGCCGGTCCAGTCCAGGCAGACCACCGCGGCGTCGGCCGCGAGGTCCGTGCCGCCGAAGTGCTCGATCAGCCCGGCGACGACGGCGCGGGCCGTCTCGTGCGGGGGCGTCCCGCCCGTGGCGCCCAGGACCTGCCGCAGGGCGCGTTCGCCGAAGATGTCGCCGGTCGCCGAGCGGGTGCCGTGGACTCCGGTGCTGACCACGATCAGACGGTCGCCGGGTTCGACGTGGAAGGCCTGCTCCTCGTAGGGCGTCTCCTCGAACATGCCCAGCGGCAACTGCGCCTCCAGCCCGATCCGTTCGACCGCGGTGCCGCGCTGGCGGAACAGCTGCGGGGAGCCCGCGTCCACGGCGTGCACCGTGCCGGTGTCCAGGTCGAAGCGGAGCAGGAGGGTGGAGGCGTACGCGGTGCCGCCGTAGTGGGCGAAGAGCGCCTGGTCGGCGAGGCAGGCCTGGTCGGCCAGGGAGATGCCGGCGCGGCGCGCGTTGCGCAGGGCGCCGACGGCGAGGCTGGTGAGCAGGGAGGCGTCGATGCCCTGGCCCATGCCGTCGGTGACGGTGAGCGTGAGGTCGTCGACGCCGGTGGACCAGTCGAAGTTGTCGCCGCCGATGGCGTAGGCGGGTTCCAGGTGGGCGCCGATGACGTACTCGGCGCGGGCGCAGCCACGGCCCGGCAGCAGCTGCCACTGCATCTCGGCGGCGAGGGTGAGGCGCCGGGTGCGGCGGGCCCGGAGGTAGAGGTCGGTGTCCCGGCCGGCGGTGGCGACCTCGTGGCCCAGTGCGGTGGCGAACTCGCCGAGCTGGAGGACCAGGGACGGCTCGATCCGGTCCGCGGGGAGGCGGACGGCGAGGACGCCGAGGCGGTCGCCGCGGACGGTGATGGGCAGATGGACCACGCCGGTCGCCGGGTCGGTGGTGACCTCGACGACCGGGGACTGGGCGGTGAAGGCGGTACCGGCCGGGCCCTCGCGGGCGGGGACCGGATCGCCCGTGTGCGGGAGGTGGGTGACCGGTTGCAGGACGGTCAGGCCGTAGTCGGCGAGGAGGAGGGTGACGTCCCGGGCTCCGGCCCGCTCGGCGAGCAGCCGGGCCGCGGTGGCGACCAGTGCGTGGGGCGGTGCCGCGCGCAGCCGGCTCTCCGCCGACGGGACCGGTTCAGAGGCGTTCACGGCGTCCACCCTCTCCTCTTGTGGCCTCCACGGTATCGCGGCTAGGGGGCCGTCCCGGCGGGATCCGGGAGGCTGCGGCAGAGCAGCAGGCAGACGTCGTCGTCGCGTTCGGAGTCGTGCAGCAGGGGCTTGAGCAGGGCGTCGGCGGAGGCGTCCAGGTTCTCCAGGTCCGCGCTGCTCAGCGCGGCCATGGCCTGGCCCAGGCGCTCGATGCCGGGGTCGATGCCGTGGGCGCGCCGTTCGACCAGGCCGTCGGTGTACAGGGCGACGGTCGAGCCGGGCGGGAGCGGGAGCGTGTGGTCCTCGTACGTGAAGGGCACCGGGACGCCCAGCATGATCCCGGGTTTGGCGTCGAGGACCCGCACCGTCGCGTCGGGGGCGCGCACCACCGCGGGGGGATGTCCCGCCGCGGCCCACACCAGGGTGGGGTCGCCGGGGCGGAAGCGGGCGACGAGGGCGGTCGCGTACAGGGAGGGCTGCAGGTGGCGGAGCATGCGGTGCAGCCGGGTGAGGATGCGTGCGGGGCTGTCGTCCTCGACCGCGTAGGCGCGCAGCGCGGTGCGCAGCTGGCCCATCATGACGGCCGCGTTCAGGCCGTGCCCGGTGACGTCCCCTATCACCGCGAGCACGCTGCCGTCGGGCTGGACGAAGGCGTCGTACCAGTCGCCGCCGATGTTGAGGCCGTGGGTGGCCGGCAGGTAGCGGGCGGCCAGCCGCAGGCCGTCGGTGGTGGGCAGTTCGGTGAGCTGGGCCCGCTGGAGGGCCTCGGCGACGTCGCGGTGCTGCTCGTAGCGGCGGGCGTGGTCCAGGGCGACGGCCCACCGTCCGGCCAGTTCCATCAGCATGACGGCGGTGTCGGGGTCGAAGCGGCGGCCGGGCGCGGTCAGTGTCAGCACGCCCAGCAGCCGGGGTGCGGTGAGCGGGATGCAGAGCAGCGGGCGGTCCGGGGAGAGCACGGAGGGCGGCAGGTCGTCGACACCGGGGAGCCCGCCGGGGTGGGGAGCGGCGTGCTGGGGCCGTCCGCTGCGGGCGGCGGTCACGGCGGCGGCCGGGCGGTCGCCTCCGCGGAGCGCGTCCTCGTCGTCGAAGAGCCAGATGTCGGCCTGTTCGGCGAAGTCGGGGACCAGCAGCTCGGGGAGGCGGCGCCGGATGTCGTCGAGGTCGAGGGAGGCGGTCACGGCGGCGCTGGCGTCGGCGAGGAAGGTCAGCAGGCGGCGTGCCTTCTCCGCGTCGGCGCGGGCGGCCCGTTCGGCGTCGAGCAGCTCGTGCTGGGCCTCCGCGGCGGTCTCGAGTTCGGCGTGCAGGGCGAGCACGCCCTGGTTGGTGTGGTGGAGTTCCTCGCGGTGCAGCCGGACGAGGTCCTCCTGCTCGGTCAGGCGGTCCACGAGGGTGGCGGTGTGCTCGTCCTCGGCAAGGAGGGCGTCGGCGAGGTCCTGTGCGGTCAGGTCCGCCGGGCCGGTGCGGGGCGGCGGCACGGGTGCGCGGCAGGGCATCGTGTACCGCCAGGCGGGCCGGCCGTGCGGACGTACGACGATCCGCATCCGGCCGTCGGGGTCGGCGCCGGGAACGGCCGTGTCCGGCACGTCGAGGAGGACGTCCGCGCCTCCGGTGTCCAGGCACTGCCGCAGCCGCGTGGTGAAGTCGGTGAGGAAGCGAGCGCGTTCGACGGCGGGCACGTCGGCGTCCGCGGTGAGCCGCGTCAGGAGGGCGCGGACGCGGGCCGCGTCGGGCGTGGAGCGGATCGTCCAGATGTCACGGGTGGTCATGGGCCTCGGTCCGGCACTCGGGGGCCAGTACGGCCACGCTGGTGTCGTCGCGTGCGGGGCTGGCGGCGCTGCTGGCGTCCCGGAGGACGGCCGCGGCGATCAGCGCGGGGTCACGGGTGAGCAGGTACGGGTCGTCGGGAGGCGTCCAGCGGCTGGGCAGGCCGTCGCTGTGCAGCACGAGCAGGCTGTCCGCGGTCCACGGCAGCCGCTGGACGGGCACGGTGGCGGGGAAGGCGGCGCCGACGATGCCGGGGTGGGAGACCAGGGCCTGCCAGCCGTCGACCGTGCGCAGTCGGGACCCGGCGTTGCCGACTCCGGCGAACCGCAGCTCGCGGGCGTCGGTGTCCAGTTGGGCGACGGCGACGGCGGCACCCCGGGTCGGCCGCAGTGCCGTGTCCAGCCGGCGGAGGATGTCGGCGGGCGGCAGCTGGGCCGTGCGGTGCAGCTCCTCGACGGCGGCGGCGGACGCCTCGGCGGCCTTGGGGCCGTGACCGAGGCCGTCGGCCAGCATCAGGGTCAGCAACGGGCCGGAGCGTGCCCACGTCCAGACGTCGCCGGAGAGTTCGGCCGGGGCCAGGGGGATGTTGATGCCGCCGACCCGGGGTGCCGCCGGCCATGGGGCGGGCTCGGGGTCGATGCGGGCCAGGGCGAGGGTCCCCCGGCCGCGCACGCTGTGCAGATCGAAGGCGTTGGATATACGCAGGCAGGTGCCGAGACCCGCGCCTAGCGACGAGGGGGTGGTGGTGAACCCGTCCCGCCGGGCGGCGGCCACATCGGCGATGCCGGGGCCGTGGTCGAGGGCGACGAGCTGCACCGCCGGGGTGCGGGCCGTGCCGTTCGCGGCGGGACGCTCCACGAGGTTGATCACGACGCGGCCGCCGCCGGCGTGCTTGAGCAGGTTGGTCGCCAGCTCGGTGGCGACGAGGGCGGCGATCGCGGTGCGGTGCGGGCCGAGCCGGGCTTCCCGGCAGGCGGTCTCGGCCGCCACCCGGACGTCCCGTACCCGGGTGGAGTCGTGCACCGGAACGTCCCACGCCCTGTTCATCGCGCCCCCGGTCGACGCGGGCCCGCCCCCGAGCGGGGGGCGGGCACGCCGGTCACCCACGCCACCGCGGTGACGGTGGTGCCCCGGCCGGGCCCGGTCTCGATGGCGAACTCGTGCACCAGCCGCTCGGCTCCGCTCAGGCCGAGGCCGAGACCGCCGCCGGTGGAGTAGCCGTCGGTCATGGCCAGCGCCACGTCGCGGATGCCGGGACCCTGGTCGACGAAGGACAGCCGCAGTCCGGTGCGGTGGCCCTCCTCCAGCGGTGTGATCTCGGCCTGTCCGCCGCCCCCGTGGACGAGGGTGTTGCGGGCCAGCTCACTGGCGGCGGTGACCAGTTTGGTCTGCTGCACCAGTCCGAATCCCAGCTCGGTCGCCACCAGTCGTACGTGCTGCCGGACCCGGGCGAGATCGGCGTCCGAGCCGATCGGCAGGGCGATCGGGGCCGGGCGGCGGGGCAGAACCTCCATCATGGGCTCCCCTCCGTACGGTCCACGGCCTCCGGGCGTTCCACGACCGGGTCGGAGAGCAGGCGCATCGCCCGGTCGACGTCGAGCGCGGTGGTCAGCCCGGTGAGGGTGAGCCCCAGCTCGACCAGCGTGATCGCCACGGCCGGCCGCATCCCGGCCAGCACCGTGCGGGCCGCCAGGAGCGCGGCGGTCCTGGCGATCTCGGCGAGCACCCGCCCGAGGTACGAGTCGACGATGTCGACCCCGGAGATGTCGATCACGACACCGGTGGCGCCGCTGCGGGCGATGCGCTCGGTGATGTCCTGCTGGAGCTGCTCCGCCGTCGCGTCGTGCAGTTCGCCCGGGAGGGTGACCAGCAGGATGTCTCCCAGCGCCAGCACCGGTACGGGGCTCGGCGGGCCCGGCGACGGGACGGTCATGACCGGCTCGCTCCGGCGGCCGGGCGGCCCGGGACCACGATGCCCTGCCGGCCGAGCGCGTACGCCAGCGCGTCGGCGAGACCGGCGCGGGTGACGACCGAACCCAGGTCGATGCCGAGGTGCACGATGGTCTGCGCGATCGCGGGACGGATGCCGGAGACGATGCACTCCGCGCCCATCAGACGGGCGGCGGCCACCGTCTTCATCAGGTGCTGGGCGACGAGCGAATCGACCGTGGGCACGCCGGTGATGTCGAGGATGGCGTACTCGGCGCGCTGGTCGACGATGGCCTCCAGCAGGCTCTCCATGACCACCTGGCTGCGGGCGCTGTCCAGCGTGCCGATCAGCGGTACGGCGACGATGCCGTCCCACAGCTGGATGACCGGCGTGGCCACTTCCATCAGCTGCAGCCGCTGACGCTCGATCAGTTCCTCGCCGGCGTCGAGCGCCGTCTCCATCACGACCAGGCGCAGGGTGCCCATGAGGACGGCCAGCGTCAGCACCGCCTCGTGCGCCTCCGGCGCCGACGGGTCGGCGAACTCGCCGCGCAGCAGCTCGGTGACGGGTGCGCGCAGGCCGGCGACCTCGTCGGCGATCTGGGCCGGGCTGGAGCCGGTGCGGGCCCGGGAGGCGGCCGTCCGCCCCAGCTGGTCGCGGACGGCGGCGAATCCGGGCGCCGAGATGTCCTCCAGCCGCCCGTCGGCCGCCACCTCCGCCAGGGCGTCCACCACGGCCTTGCAGGCCTCCACCGCCTCGTCGCGGGAGACGGTGAAGACCGTGCGGAACAGCGGTGCGTCGGCCCAGCGCTGGGCGATCTGCTCACGGCGCCGTCGGAGGAAATCGGTTACTCGTTGGGCCGCCGCCTCGTGGGCCGCGTCGTGCTCCGACACCCGCATCGTCTCCCTCAGTACAGGCTCTGCGGCCGCCCGGCGGCTGACCCCAGCCGATCATTGCCGTATGACAAACATTAGCGGCGGGGGTGAAGCGCAAACAACAGGCGGCCGATGTCATGGACGGACCTTTGCGCTCGTCGCGGAGGAGCCGCTTCCGCGGCCACGGCGTACGAGCGCGGTCCTGGTCAGCGGCCGTGCCAGTCCAGGCAGACCACCAGCGCGTCGTCGTCCGGGACCGCTCGGCCGCGGTGGCCGGTGAGCTCCCGCAGGATGGCGCGCGGCACCTCGGCCGCGGACAGCAGCCGGGTGGACTGGATGGCCCGGGCCAGGGCCGCGTCGCCGTACGTCTCGCCCCGCGGGGAGGCCACGGCGTACACCCCGTCGCTGACGAAGATCAGCCGGTCGCCGGGCTCGGCCCGGAACTCCTGGGCCACGTAGTCGGTCTCCTCGAACATGCCGAGCGGCAGCTGGGCCTCGAAGGAGATCCGCTCGACCGTGCCGTCGCGCAGCCGGAACATCTGCGGGGAGCCCGCGTCCACCACCCGGGCCCGGCCGGTGGCGATCTCGAAGTCGAACATCAGCATCGACAGATAGCGACGCCCCCGGTAGTGGGCGTAGACCGCCTGGTCGGCGAGGGCCGCCTGGTCCGCGAGGGGAATGCCGGCCCGGCGGGCGTTGCGCAGCGCGTTGATGGCCAGGTTGGTCAGCAGGGACGCCTCTATGCCCTCGCCCATGCCGTTGGTGACGTAGAGCATGAGGTGGTCGGCCGTCGCGGACCAGTCGAAGTTGTCGCCGAAGATGGCGTAGGCGGGTTCGAGCTGGGCGCCGAGCTCGTACTCCGGGCGGACGCAGGAGCGGCCGGGCAGCAACTGCCACTGCATCTCGGCGGCCAGGGTGAGCCGGTCCTTGCGGCGGGCCTGGAGGTAGATGTCGGTGTCCCGCTCGGCGACGACCACCTCGTGGCCGAGCACCTCGGCGACATCGGCCAGCTCGGCCTGGCACTTGTGCGCCTCCGCGCTGCCGGCCAGCGTCACCGAGAGCACTCCGAGCCGGTCGCCGCGCACGGTGACGGGCAGGTGCACCCGCGCCCTGCCGTCCGGCAGGACCTCCGCGAACGGCTCCTGGGCCCCGAAGGCGCGGCCCTCGGGGCTGTTGTGCACCGACACCGGTTCCATGGTGTGCGGCAGGACGGACACCGGCTGGAGCACCGTCAGGCCGTAGTCGGCCATGAACAGCTCGACGGACTCCGCCGCGTACTGCTCGACCAGTACGCGGCGGACAGCGTCGAGCAACTCGTGGGGTGCCGCCGTACGCAGGGCGCGCTCAGCGGTCACATATCTGTTCACGATGGAAGAAACACCAATCCTCACGCCGGACATGTGTGGGCCTCGCTCGGGGGAGCAGGCCGTTCGACGTAGCCGTGCCGGTCGACCAGGGCATCTGCGGCCGGCCTTGCTGCCTAGTACGCTGGCGGCCGTCCCGGTGTCTGCGAGAGTGTGACAGTGACTGCCTTCCGCCCCCGCCCACAGCCCGACGAGGTCGCTCGTGTGACCTCCACGGCCGCGGAGCTGCTGGAAGTGCTCTGGGGCCGGGCCTCGACCGCGCCGGCCTCGGCGTCCCAGCTGCGCGTGCTGCTCATCCTCGAGCACCACGACGGCATCAATCTGCGCACCCTCGCCGACTCGCTCGCCTCCACGCCCCCGTCGACCAGCCGCCTGTGCGACCGGCTCCAGGCCGCCGGATTCATCGAGCGGGTGGCGAGCCCCGCCGACCGGCGGGAACTCCGGCTGCACCTCAGCGGGCGGGGCCGCGCCTTCCTCGGCGACCTGCGCGCGCGCAGGGAGGAGGAACTGCAGGCGGTGCTGGCCCTCATGCCGGCCGCCAAGCGGACCGCGTTGCTGGAGGGGCTGGAGGCTTTCTGCGACGCGGCGGCGCTCCGGATACACGACGCCGACGCGCCGGAGTCCGGCAGCCGGACCGCCTGAGCGGCGGCTGACCGCGGACCCTTGTTCGCCCGGACCGGCCGGGCGGCGCACGGAGCGGCCTGCTCCCACCGGGACATCCCAGATCCTTCCCCGCACACGTCCGACACGGCTCACTTTGTTGCCTCACGGCTACAGTTGTCAAACGGCAACTGTTCCCCCGAGGGAACTTCTCGGGACCCGTGTACCCCGAGCCGCCGCCACCTGTGCACGTGTGGTGAAGGTCTCTGAACCCAGGTGGCGAAATGGGCTTTTTGCCGGGCGGTCGTCCAGGGTCCTGGGGAGGGTTCGGGCCGGGGAAGGCGGTGCGCGGGACGCCGGCGGGGACGAGGGCATGAGAGGTCGCGCGGCCGGCGGGGCCCGGTCGCTGCGGTCAGGGCCTGCCTGACGATTCCCGTCGTCCGCCCGGGGGCGGGGCAGGCGGAGATTTCAGACAGGCCGTAGGGGTCATGGAGGCCGGCAGGTTGCCGTGGCTCGGCTGCGCCGTCCGGCGGACGGTCATCGCGTGAGGACAGGCACGCCAGGAAGGCCCGGGACGAAGTCCACGGGCCGTTCGAGCGGCAGCCGTTCCGGATCTCGACGCCCGCTTCCCTGGACTCCTGGACCTCATCCGGAAGAACCCGGCGCCTCCCCGGGCGCACCGACCCCCGTATGCACCGGCATTTCGCGGGGCGGACTCGCGCCCGCCCCGCGATCGTCGAAGCAGGGCACACCGTCATCCGCCAGCGGCGATGACTGTGGCACGCACGCTCTTCCGGGCGGCCGGTTCTACTCTTTAACGGAGATCAGTTGCTCGAAGCGCAACACGTTCCTCGTCCTCACCGCCGACATCGGCACCCAGCAGGGCCCGGGTCGCCGGGTGCCCGGGAGCGGTGAACACGTCCGCCGTCGGACCCGATTCGGCCACCCGGCCCCCGTCGAGCACCGTCACCGTGTCCGTGCGCTCGGTGATGAGCGCAAGGTCGTGGCTGATGAGGACGAGCGCGGTGCCGCGCTCCTCGCGGAGCCGGGCGAGGAGGTCCATGATCGCCGCGGCGGTGGCGATGTCCAGCGCGGAGGTGACCTCGTCGCAGATCAGCACGTCGGGATCCGCGGCCAGCGCGCGGGCGATGGCGACCCGCTGGCGCTGGCCGCCGGAGAGCTCGTGCGGATAGCGGTCGGCGAACGCGGGCGGCAGGCCCACCTGTTCGAGCAGGTCCGCCACCCGCCCCGGTGTCTCCGCCCGTGGGCAGCGGCGGTGCAGCCGCAGCGGGCGGCCGATCGCGGCGCCGACGGTGCGGCTGGGGTTGAGGGCGCCCAGCGGGTTCTGGGTGACCAGCTGGACCCGGCGGCGCTGTTCCCGGGCCCGGCCGCGCGGGCCGGTGCCGAGCGGGCGGCCGTCCAGCCACACGGTGCCGGAGGTGACCCTCTGCAGGCCCACGACCGCGCGGACCAGGGTGGTCTTGCCGGATCCGGACGCGCCGACGAGGCCCGTGGCCCCACCGGGGGCGACGCTCAGGCCGACCCCGTCCAGGGCGGTGGCCGCGCCGCGCCCCCGGCCGAAGGTGACGCGCAGGTCCCGGGCTTCGAGGACGGGAGGGCCGGCGCGGTCCGGGGCGCGCCGCGCGGCGGCCCGCACGACGCGCGGCGCGGGCAGACGGCCGCCCAGTTCCACCACGTCGTCGGCGATCCGCTCGACCAGCTCCGGGTCGTGGCAGGACAGACAGACGGCCAGCCGGTGCTCGGCCGCCAGAAGGCGCAGCAGATCGCCGATCTCCTCACGGAGTTCGGGGTGCAGTCCGGCGGTCGGCTCGTCCAGGAGCAGTACGTCGGGGCGGCGCGCGAGGGCCCGGGCGAGCGCGACCCGGCGCTGCTGGCCGCCGGAGAGGGCGGCGGGGCGGCGGGCGGCGAGCCGGCCGTCGTCGGGGAGGCGGACCTCGGCGAGCAGGGCCGGCACGGTGTCGGCGGCGCGGTCGGCGGCGAGTTCGCGGACCAGGGTGCGCACCCGCATCCGCGGGTTCAGGCCGGACCCGGGGTCCTGGCCGACGTAGGCGAGGCGGGTGCTGCGCAGGGCGCGCAGTTCCTTCTCGGAGACGGCGAAGACATCCTGGCCGAGCACCTCGACCCGGCCCGCGGTGCGCCGGGTGCCCGGGGGCAGCAGGCCCGTCACCGCGCGCAGCAGGGTGGTCTTCCCGGAACCGGACGGACCGGTGAGGGCGGTGACCCGGCCGGGGCGCAGCGCGAGTTCGACGCCCTCCAGGAGCAGGCGGCCGTCGGGGGCGGTGACGGTGAGACCGCCTACCTGGAC
>NZ_MUND01000679.1 GCF_002154375.1 Streptomyces glaucescens
CCGCCCGCGGAGGTGATCTACGCCGACCCGAAGCCGAAGACCGCCCCGACCGGGGTCGCCGAGGGCACCTGCTTCCGGCAGGTCGAGTACGCGGGCCTGCTGAGCAACGCGAAGAACCCCGAGGGCGGCAAGGCGCTCCTCGACTTCATGCTGACCCGGACGTTCCAGGACGACATGCCGCTGAACATGTTCGTCTACCCGGTGACCAAGGGCGCCCAGGTGCCCGAGGAGTTCGTGAAGTCCGGCCCGCAGGCGAAGGACCCGGAGACCATGGACCCGGCGAAGATCGCCGCCAACCGTGACGACTGGGTCAAGTCGTGGACCTCGCTCGTACTGAAGTAGCCCCCCGCAAGGGCGGCGCGAAGGGCGCGGCGGCGCGGCTCGGGCTCATGGCCCTGCCCGTCGCGTTCTTCGCCGTCCTCTTCGCCTGGCCCGTCGCCGCGATCGTCGCCCGCGGTCTGGACGTCGACGGTGCCTGGCGGTTCGGCCGGCTGTGGGACGTGCTCGCCCAGCCCGGCATCCGGCACGTCCTGTGGTTCACCACCTGGCAGGCGCTCGCCTCCACCGGTCTGACGCTGCTGCTCGCGCTGCCCGCCGCGTATGTCTTCGGCCGTTTCGCGTTCCCCGGCAAGCAGCTGCTGCGGGCGGTGGTGACCGTCCCGTTCGTGCTGCCCACGGTCGTGGCCGGCACCGCGTTCCTGGCCCTGCTCGGGCGCGGCGGGCTGCTGGACGAGCTGTGGGGCGTACGGCTGGACACCACCGTGTGGGCGATCCTGCTCGCGCACGTCTTCTTCAACTACGCGGTCGTCGTCCGCACGGTCGGCGGGCTGTGGGCGCAGCTCGACCCCCGGCAGGAGGAGGCCGCGCGGATGCTCGGCGCGTCGCCCTTCCAGGCCTGGCGGCAGGTCACCCTGCCCGCGCTCGCGCCCGCGGTGGCCGCCGCCGCGCTGATGGTGTTCCTCTTCACCTTCACCTCCTTCGGCGTGGTGCAGATCCTCGGCGGACCGCGGTTCTCCACGCTGGAGGTGGAGATCTACCGGCAGACCTCGGAGATCTTCGACCTGTCCACGGCCGCCGTGCTCACCCTGATCCAGTTCGCGGCGGTGGGCGCGATCCTCGCCGTGCACGCCTGGACGGTTCGGCGGCGGGAGACCGCGCTGCGGCTGGTGGACGCGGCGGTGACCGCGCGCCGGCCGCGCGGGGCCGGGCAGTGGGCACTGCTGGCCGGGGTCCTCGTCACCGTCGCCGTGCTGATCCTGCTGCCGCTCGGGGTGCTGGTGCAGCGGTCGCTCGACGCACCCGGGTTCACCTACTACGAGGCGCTCACCCGCGCGGACGGCGGCACCTTCCTCGTCCCGCCCATCGAGGCGATCGGCAACTCGCTGGAGTACGCCCTCGCGGCCACCGCCATCGCCCTCGTCATCGGCGCCCTCGCCGCCGCGGCCCTCACCCGGCGGGACGCCGGGCGGTTCGTCCGCGGGTTCGACGCGCTGCTGATGCTGCCGCTCGGCGTGTCGGCGGTGACCGTCGGCTTCGGCTTCCTGATCGCGCTGGACGAGCCGCCGCTGGACCTGCGCGCCTCCTGGATCCTGGTGCCGCTGGCGCAGGCGCTGGTCGGGGTGCCCTTCGTCGTACGGACCATGCTGCCCGTGCTGCGCGCGGTGGACGTACGCCTGCGGGAGGCGGCATCGGTGCTCGGCGCGTCGCCGTGGCGGGTGTGGCGCGAGGTCGATCTGCCGATGGTGCGGCGGGCGCTGCTGGTCGCGGCCGGGTTCGCGTTCGCCGTGTCACTGGGCGAGTTCGGGGCGACCGTGTTCATCGCACGGCCCGACAACCCCACGCTGCCGGTGGCCGTGGCCCGGCTGCTGGGACGGCCCGGCGACCTCAACTACGGGCAGGCGATGGCCCTGTCGACGATTCTGATGGTGGTGTGCGCGGTGGCGCTGCTGGTCCTCGAACGGCTGCGGACCGACCGGACGGGGGAGTTCTAGATGCTGCTGGGTCTGCGGGGAGCCACCGTGCGGTTCGGCGGGCGGCCCGTCCTGGACGGTGTGGATCTGGAGGTCGCCGAGCACGAGGTGGTGTGCGTGCTCGGGCCGAGCGGCAGCGGGAAGTCCACGCTGCTGCGGGCGGTGGCCGGGCTCCAGCCGCTGGACGCCGGGCGGGTGCTGCTCGACGGCCGCGACCAGGCCGGCGTCCCCGCGCACAAGCGGGGTGTCGGGCTGATGTTCCAGGACCATCAGCTCTTCCCGCAGCGCGATGTCGCCGGGAACGTGGCGTTCGGGCCGCGCATGCACGGCCTGCCCCGGCGGGAACGGGACGCGCGGGTCGAGGAGCTGCTGGAGCTGGTCGGGCTGCCCGGGGCCGGGCGGCGGGCCGTGGCCGCGCTCTCCGGCGGGGAGCAGCAGCGGGTCGCGCTGGCCCGCGCGCTCGCGCCCCGGCCCCGGCTGCTGATGCTGGACGAGCCGCTGGGCCAGCTGGACCGTTCGCTGCGGGAGCGGCTGGTCGTCGAACTCCGCGAGCTGTTCGGGCGCCTGGGCACCACCGTGCTCGCCGTCACCCACGACCAGGGGGAGGCGTTCGCGCTCGCCGACCGGGTCGTGGTGATGCGGGACGGGCGGATCGCCCAGTCCGGGACGCCGCTCGACGTGTGGCAGCGGCCGGCGGACGCCTTCGTCGCCCGCTTCCTCGGCTTCGACAACGTGGTCGACGCGACCGTCGCCGGGCAGGCCGCCGCCACCCCCTGGGGCAAGCTGCCGGTCCCCGAGGGCGCCGCGCAGGGAACGCGCTCGCTGCTCGTGCGGCCCGCCGGGGTCCGGCTGGTGGCGGCCGACGCCGGGCTGCGCTGCACGGTCGCGGCCCGCACCTTCCAGGGCACCCATGTCGCCGTGCACCTCCAGCCGGAGGACGCCCCGCGCCTGCAGGCCGCCTGCCCGCTGCGGTCGGCGCCCGAGGTGGGGGACGTGGTCGGCGTGGAGTTCGACGCGGGGGAAATCGTGGTGCTCGACGGAGCGGGCGGCTCATAGGCTCGGTCCATGAGCCGACTCGAGCATGACCGTTACTGTGACGAAATAGCCCACCAGGTCCGCCAGTTGAGGGCCGTGGTGACCTCCGGCGCCGATCTGTCCGGGACCGTGCCGACCTGCCCCGACTGGACCCTGGAAGAGCTGGTGCGGCACACGGGCGGCGCCCTGCGCTGGGTCGAGCTGCTGGTGCGCACCCGTGCCGAGACGGAGATCGAGCCGAGCCGGGTGCCGGGCGGCGCCGGACCGGAGGCCGTCGGGGACCCGGCAGCGCTGGACGCCTGGCTGGCGCGGAGCGGGGAGGCGGTCGTCGCCGCGCTGCGCGAGGCCGGGCCGGACGCCAAGGTGTGGGCGTGGTCCGGGATCAACGACGCCGGATTCTGGGCGCGCCGGATGACCCACGAGGTCACCGTGCACCGGGCCGACGCCACGCTCGCCGCCGGGCTGCCCTACGACGTGGCGCCCGAGGTGGCGGCCGACGCCGTCGACGAGTGGCTGGAGATCGTGCAGTTCGTGCAGCGGGCCCTGCCGGACGACCCGGCGGGCGAACTGCGCGGCACCGGCCGCACCCTGCACCTGCACGCCACCGACGCCGACCCGGAGCTGGCGGCCGAGTGGCTGATCGAGCTGGCCGAGGACGGGGTGGTCTGGCGGCGCGGTCACGAGAAGGCGGACGTCGCGCTGCGCGGCCCGCTCACCTCCCTGCTGCTCGCCTTCTACCGCCGCCTCCCGCTGGACAGCGCGGACCTGGAGGTGCTGGGGGAGCGCGAGCTGCTGGAGTTCTGGCTGGAACGGGCGACGTTCGGCTGAGCCGGGGCCCGGACACGCGGAAGGCCCGCCCCCGGCCGTAGCGGGGACGGGCCATCGTGCTGCGGGGTGATCAGCTGTCGCTCTTCGCCCCGCGGCGGCGCATGCCGAGGAACACCGCGCCACCGCCGACGACGACCAGGGCGGCCGCGATCCCGGCGATCAGACCGGTGTTGGAGCTCGCGCCGGTCTCGGCGAGGTTGGACTTCCCGGCCGCGGGCGACGGCGCGTTGCTCACGGTGTCCGCGGGCGCGCTGCTGCTCTCGGGGGCGGACGGGGAGGGAGTGGCGCTGTCGGCCGGCGCCGACGGGGTCGCGGAGGCCGGCGGAGTGTCCGAGGGGGTCGCGGACGGGGTCGGCGTCGGCGTGGAGGTCTCCTCCCCGGGCTTGCAGGGGGTGGAGGGGGTGGTGAGGTTCGGCTCGATGTCCTCGTCGACCTGGTTCCCGGCCTTGACGTGGATCCGGTAGGTGGCGTTGGGCTTCCAGTCCTCCTCGAAGGTGATCGTGACACCTTCGCGGGAGCCGCGGACCTCCTGGGTGCCGACCAGGCGCTCGTCGGCGCCGTTGTTCTCCAGGTAGACCGAGACGGTCGCCGGGACGCCCGAGGGGTCCTTGTCGGTGACCGTGATGACGCCCTTGGTGCCGTCGCACACGGCGGCGGCGGAGAACTCACTGATGTCGCAGGCGAAGGCGGTGCCCGCGACGCCGAGCGCGAGCGCGGCCGAGGCGGAGGCGACACCGAGCATGCGCACGGAACGTGCAACGTTACGGCGGGTTATGGACACGTTTGTCCTTACGGGTTACACACATGGGGGGTTGACGGGGCGTCGGGACGGCACCGGTGTCCGGTGGGCGCCCCGGCACCCAGGAGCCTCACAGGTTTATAAGCGCTCCATAAGCAGTGTCAATGCGCGCACGGCGCACGGGCGTTGGCTTTGCCCGCTTATTAACCGCCGAGACGTTTCAGCGCCTTTGGAGCCTCCTCGATCCGGTCGACCAGCGCGACCCGGGCCGCCATCGGACGCTCCCGTGCGAGTGCCTGGAGCAGCGGCCAGGCCGGCAGGTGCTCCGTCCAGTGCGCGGTGTCCACCAGGACCATCGGCGTCGGCTCGCCGCGCGACCGGTAGTAGTTCGGGGTGGCGTTGTCGAAGATCTCCTGTACGGTGCCGGCGGCGCCCGGCAGGAAGACCACCCCGGCGGTGCAGCGGGCCAGCAGACCGTCCTCTCGGGTGGCGTTGGAGAAGTACTTGGCGATGTGCGCGGCGAAGGCGTTGGGCGGCTCGTGGCCGTAGAACCAGGTCGGGATGCCGACCGAGGGGCCGCCGCCCGGCCAGGTCGAGCGCACCTCGAAGGCGGCCCGCGCCCAGTCGGTCACCGACGGGACGAACGACGGCACCTCGGCCAGCACGGCGAGGGCCTCGGTGAGCATGGCGTCCTCGAAGGGGGCCGCGTACGCCCCGAGGTTCGCCGCCTCCATGGCGCCGGGGCCGCCGCCGGTCGCCACGGTGAAACCCGCGCGGGCCAGCGCCCGCCCGAGCCGCGCGGCACCGGCGTACGCCTCCGTGCCGCGCGCCATCGCGTGGCCGCCCATCACGCCCACCACCCGGGCGCCGACGAGGAGTTCGTCCAGCGCGTCGGAGACGGCGTCGTCGTGCACCGCGCGCAGCATGGAGGCGAAGACGTCACCGTCGGCCCTGGTCTGCTGGAACCAGGCGTAGGAGAGGGCGTCCGGGGTCGCCTCGTACCCCTCGCCGAGTCCGTCGAACAGCTCGTCGGGGGTGTAGACGAACCCGCGGTACGGGTCGAAGGGGAGGCCCGGTATGGGCGGGAAGACCAGGGCGCCGGCGGCGGCCACGCGGGTGGCGGCCTCGGGGGTCATGGGGCAGCCGAGGAAGACGGCGCCGGTGACGTCGGCGGCGAGGAGGGCGTCCGTACGGTCCGTCAGGTCGACGGCCTGGACGCGGAAGTGGGCGAGTGCGCGACGGGTGGAGACCACCTCGTCGAACTCGGCGAGGGACTCGATCTCGCGGTCGTGGGAGGCGTGATGACTCTGCTGGGCGGGTGTCGGGTGCACCCGCCCATGCTAGGCAGCCTGGCCCGCGTGGCGGATCAGCCCTCGATGGCCGCCGGGTCCATCCAGACCACCTCGAAGGTGTGGCCGTCGAGGTCGTCGAAGGAGCGGCCGTACATGAAGCCCATGTCCTGCGTCTCGCCGGCCGTCGTGCCGCCCGCCGCGAGTGCCTTGTCCACCAGCTCGTCGACCTTCTCCCGGCTCTCCGCGCTCAGCGCGATCAGCACCTCGCTGGTCCGGGTGGCGTCGGCGATCTCCTTCTTGGTGAACTGCGCGTACTTCTCCTTGCCGAGCAGCATCACGACGATCGTGTCGCTGATGACCACGCTCGCCGTGGTCTCGTCGCTGAACTGCGGGTTGATCGAGTAGCCCAGCTCGGTGAAGAACTTCTTCGAGGCGTCCACGTCGGCGACGGGCAGGTTCACGAAGATCATCTGCTGGTACATGCGGGGTCTCTCCCTGGGTGGTGTGTGTCCTGTGGTGTTCGTGGAGGTAGACCCGGGCGCCGTCGCGAACTCATCGGTGTCCGCGGACTTTCTTCGTACGAGTTCTCAGCGGGCCAGCGGCTGGGCCGCCAGCGCCGCGACGATCAGGGTCAGCGGCCCGAACAGCGCCAGCAGCGCGCCCGCGCGCAGCACCGCCGCGCCGCGCAGCACTGTGGCGGGGGCGCCGAGGCGGAGCAGGGCGGCGGTGGTGTCGGAGCGGGCCTGCCGGGACTCCACGGCGGCGGTCAGCAGGGTCGCGAGGGCGCAGCCCGCGACCACCAGCGCGCCCAGGACGGTGAGGGGACCCAGGGCGGCCGGGTCCTGGAGGCCGTCCAGGGCGTACGCCGCGGAGGCCACCGCGCAGACCACGCCGAGGGGGCGGCCGATCCGGTCCGCCTCCGCCATCAGGGCGCGGCCCGCCAGCAGGCGGAGGCCGCCGGGGCGGGCCGACTGGAGCAGCCGGCCGCACAGGTGGGTGAGGCCGGGACCGGCCAGGGCAAGGCCCACGGCGGTCAGGACCCAGCCGAGGAGGACACCGACCGGGCCGGTGGTGAGGCCGCTGGGCATGGTGAGGTCGCTGGGGGTGCCGGTGTGACCGGCGTACGCCTCGACGGCGAGGCCGGCGGCGAGGGTGGCGACGCCCCAGGGGAGGGTGGTGGGGGTCTGCTGGGGAGCCG
>NZ_MUND01000680.1 GCF_002154375.1 Streptomyces glaucescens
GCTCGTGGCCCTGGCGGGCGATCGCCTCGTTGATCTGGGTGAAGGGGCGGGAGCCGAAGAACTTCTTGGCGGAGAGCGGGGAGGGGTGGGCGCCCTTCACCACGACATGGCGGGTCTCGTCGATCAGGGGGAGCTTCTTCTGGGCGTAGTTGCCCCAGAGGACGAAGACCGCCGGGTCGGGGCGCTCGGCCACCGCGCGGATCACCGCGTCGGTGAACTTCTCCCAGCCCTTCCCCTTGTGCGAGTTGGCCTCGCCCGCNNAGCAGCAGGACGCCCTGCCGGGCCCACGGCATGAGGTAGCCGTTGTCCGGCACCGGCAGGCCCAGCTCCTCCTGCATCTCCTTGTAGATGTTGCGCAGCGACGGCGGGGTCTTCACCCCGGGGCGGACCGAGAAGCACAGGCCGTGCCCCTGGCCCTCGCCGTGATACGGGTCCTGGCCGAGGACCAGCACCTTCACCTGCTCGTACGGCGTGGCGTCGAGGGCGGCGAAGACCTCCTCGCGCGGCGGGTAGACGGGACCCTTCGCCCGCTCCTCCTCGACGAACTCCGTCAGCTCCTTGAAGTAGGGCTTCTGCAGCTCGTCGCCCAGGACCCCGCGCCAGGACTCGGGCAGCATGGCGGTGTCGGTCACGTCAACTTCCTTACGGTGTGCGGTCGCTTCCAGGTCTCAGAACCTACAGGCGACCACTGACAACGCACCGCGCGGGCCGTCTCCGCCGAGCCTCACCAGCTGGTCTTGCGGTCCAGCTCCCACATCATCATGATCGTCGAGGGGTCGAGGGCCCGCTCCCCGCCGGAGATCTCCTCGCTCGCCGCGATGAACTGCTTGCCCTGCCACAGCGGCAGCAGCCGCGCGTCGTTCACGAGGATCTGCTGAGCCTCCTCGAACTCCCGCTCCACCTGGGCGCGGTCGCTCTCCCGGCGGGAGCGGGGCAGCAGGTCCTGGGTGATCTCGGGCGCCGGGTACGGCGTGCCGAGGGCGTTCTCCTTGCCGACGAACGGCGCGATGTAGTTGTCGGCGTCGGGGAAGTCGGGGAACCAGCCGCGTCCGAAGACCGGGTACTCGCCCTTCTGGTAGCCCTCGACGTACGTCTTCCAGGGCCGGCTCTTCAGCGTGATCTCGAACAGGCCGGACGCCTCCAGCTGCCGCTTCAGCTCCTTGAACAGGACGGCGGTCTCGGAGCCGTAGCGGTCGCTGGTGTACCAGAAGGTCAGCGGGACGGGCTCGGTGATGCCGGCCTCGGTGAGGATGGCGCGGGCCTTGCCGGCGTCGGGGTCGCCGTAGTCGTCGAAGAAGCCGGTGGTGTGCCCGTTGATGCCGTTGGGGACCATGGAGTACAGCGGGTCCACGGTGTCCTTGTAGATCTCGTGGGCGATGGTCGGCCGGTCGACGAGCTGCGCGACGGCCTTGCGCACGGCGGCCTTCCCGGCCCACGGGTCGCTGGGGTTGAACACCAGGTAGCTGATGTCGATGCCGGCGCCCTCGACCAGCTGGAGGGTCTGCTCGGCGTCCTTGGTCTGCAGGTCGACGATGTCGTCGGCGGCGAGACCGCGGTAGGTGAGGTCGATCTCCTGCTTCTTCAGCGCCTCGACCATGGTGCCGGAGTCCTGGAAGTAGCGGATGGTCACCGCGTCGTTGCGGCGCTCGGCGTAGCCGTCGTAGTGGTCGTTGGTGACCAGTTCGGCCCGGTCGTTCTCCTGGTAGGCCTCGAGCTTGTACGGCCCGGAGCCGGTGACCTCGTCGCCCTGGCGCAGCGCGTCGGCCGGGTAGCTGCCGGGCTCGACGATGGACATGGCGGGGGTGGCGAGCACGAAGGGGAAGGTGGCGTCGGACGTCTTGAGGTGGAAGACGACCTCGCGCTCGCCGCGCGCCTCCACCCGGTTCAGGCTGCCGAGCAGCCCCGCGGGCCCCGAGGGCGCCTTGATCTTCAGGATCCGGTCGATCGAGTGCTTGACGGCCTTGGCGTCGAGCGGGCTGCCGTCGGAGAACTTCAGCCCCTTGCGCAGCTCGCACCGGTAGGTGCGGTTGGCGGTGTCGCTGAACTCGCAGCTCTTCGCCGCGTCCGGCTGCGGCGTCGTCGAGCCGTTGGGGTAGCTCAGCAGGGTCTGGTAGATGTTCCGGAACAGCTCCCAGGAGCCGTCCCAGGACGCGGCGGGATCCAGGGTGGTGGGCGCGCTGGTGGTCCCGACGACGATCGGGCCGTCGTCGGCCTCGCCGCTGTCGGAGAACAGGCCGCAGCCCGCCACCAGGGATATGGAAGCGATCGCCGCCACTTGCCGCAGGCATCGGTTCCGGTTGAACACGCGCACGCTCCTCGATCTGCCATACCAAATGTCGGCAGACACTACCGCAGCAACACGCCGTGTGGACCGTCCTTGCGAGAGGTAGTTGATCACCTTTTGGATGACGACGTTGTCAGGCTTCGTTGGCCTGTCAAACCTCGCCACGGGCACCGTTTCCGTCAACATCGATCACGTCACGTGCAGAGCACGAAACCATCTCGACGCACACGACGGGAAACGGTGCCCGTGAAGCGTCCGACGTCAGGCGACGCCCGCGTTGAGGAAGATGCCGCCGTCCACCACCAGCGTCTGGCCGGTGACCCAGTCGGCCTGCTCGGAGGTGAGGAACGCGGCGGCGCCGCCGATGTCCGACGGCACACCGAGCCGCTTCAGCGGGTAGGCCGCGGCCGCCTCCTCCTCGCGGCCCTCGTACAGGGCCTGGGCGAACTTCGTCTTGACCACGGCCGGGGCGATCGCGTTGACCCGCACCTTGGGCGCGAACTCGTGCGCCAGCTGCACGGTCAGGTTGATCAGCGCGGCCTTGCTGACCCCGTACGCGCCGATGAAGGGCGAGGGCGCGAGCCCCGCGACGGAGGCGATGTTGACGATCGCGCCGCCGTTGTCCTTCTGCCAGGCGTGCCAGGTGCGCTGGGCGAAGCCGAGCGCCGAGACCACGTTGGTCTCGAACACCTTGCGGGCCACGTTCAGGTCGAGGTCCGCGATCGGCCCGAACACCGGGTTCGTACCGGCGTTGTTGACCAGGTAGTCGACCCGGCCGAAGGCCTCCATGGTGCGTTCGACGGCGAGCGCCTGGTGGGCCTCGTCGTGCGCCTTGCCGGCCACACCGATCGCCCGGTCGGCGCCGAGCTTGTCGACGGCCTCCTTGAGGGCGTCCTCGTTGCGGCCGGTGATGCAGACACGGTCGCCGCGGGCGACGAGCGCCTCGGCGACGCCGTAGCCGATGCCGCGGCTGGCGCCCGTGACGAGCGCGACCTTGCCGGAGAGTTCAGTCATGGTGTGGTGATCCCTAGTCGAGCGGTCCGCCGGCGACGTACAGCACCTGGCCGGAGACGAAGCCGGCCGCCTCGCCGGTGAAGAAGGCGATGGCGTTGGCGATGTCGTCCGGCTCGCCGACGCGCTGCACGGGGATCATCGAGGCGGCGGCGGCCTTGAAGTCCTCGAAGCCCATGCCGACGCGCTCGGCGGTGGCGGCGGTCATGTCGGTGGCGATGAAGCCGGGGGCGACGGCGTTGGCGGTGATGCCGAACTTGCCCAGCTCCTTGGCGAGGGTCTTGGTGAAGCCCTGCAGACCCGCCTTGGCGGCCGAGTAGTTGACCTGGCCCCGGTTGCCGAGCGCGGAGGACGAGGAGAGGTTGACGATCCGGCCGAAGCCCGCGTCGACCATGTGCTTCTGGCAGGTCTTCGACATCAGGAAGGCGCCGCGCAGGTGCACGTTCATGACGGTGTCCCAGTCGGAGACGCTCATCTTGAACAGCAGGTTGTCGCGGAGCACGCCCGCGTTGTTGACGAGGATG
>NZ_MUND01000681.1 GCF_002154375.1 Streptomyces glaucescens
GCGTAGGCGGCCCCGGGGCCGGTCCACAGGCCGATGGGGGACAGGGCGACGGCGCTGGCGACCGCGCCGGCCCGGGCGAGTTCGAGTGCGACGGCTCCGCCGAGCGAGTTGCCCACGACGGGCGGGCGGGTGAGGCCCACTGTGGAGAACCACAGGGCGACCTCGGTGGCCAGTGCCTGGACGGTGGGCCTTGTGTCCGGTAGCGGTGGGCTGTCGCCGAATCCCGGAAGGTCGACGGCCACGACCTCGCGGTCCTGGGCCAGCAGATCGATGACGGGCGCCCAGCCCTCCCGGTCCAGCTGCCGGATCACCACCAGAGGCGACCCCGTGCCACGGCGACTGCTGGCGAGTTGAAGCGCCGGCATATTCTGATCATACGGGCATTGCGGCATCAAGGCGACGATTCGGGCTCCCATCGGGGACGGGTTCGGACGCAGCCCGGAGGAGCCTCGGGTCACCTGCGCCTGGCAAGCGGCCACATCGCCCCGGGGCACTGGCTCGGCTCACTGCTGCGGCTCCTGACCATTCCGAGCACTCCTGGACAGCTGCCGCCGCTGACCCCCGTGCGCACACCTGGTCACCGGGGCAGGATGGAGAAAACGACCAGCTCCGCTCGATCGCGGTGCCGGGAGGAGGCGACGATGCTCCGGACGCGGCTGTGCGACGTGCTCGGTATCGAGGTGCCCCTCATCGGCGCACCGTATGGGCCATTCGACCAGGTCGAGCTGGCCGCGGCCGTCTGCGAGTCGGGCGGCCTGGGCAGCCTGGGCACTGCGGTGCGCCCGGTCGCTGACCTGCGGCGTCAGTGGGCCCGGATGCGTGAGCTGACCGATCGTCCCTTCGCCATCAACCACACCCTGCGTCCCCTGAACGAGGAGGCGTTTCAGGCGACGCTGGACGAGCGTCCGGCCGCGATCTCCTTCCACCTCGGTGTCCCCGACGACCTGGTCAAGCGCGCCCATGACGCGGGCATCCTGTGGATTCAACAGGTCATGGACGTCCGGCAGGCCGAGCAGGCGGTGCGCGCGGGCGTGGACGTCATCGTCGCCCAGGGCGGCGAGGCGGGCGGCCAGGGCGGCGAGGTGTCGACCGTGGTGCTGGTGCCGCAGGTCGTGGACATCGCGGCAGGAACTCCGGTCGTTGCCGCGGGCGGGATCGCCGATGGCCGGGGACTGGCGGCGGCACTTGTCCTGGGAGCTCAGGGCGTAGCCATCGGCACACGGCTGCTCGCGTCGGTGGAGATGAACATCGCCCAGGAGTGGAAGAGCCGGATCGTCGCCGCCGAGGCACGCGACACGATCAAGCTGGCGCACAGCGACAGGTTCATGCCGCCGTTCTCACGGCCTGATGCCTACGGCTTCCCCCGGTCGCTGCGTACCGCCTTTCTCGAGGATGTGGAAGCACACCCCGAGCGGGTACAGCCGGCCGAAGCCGGTCCCCGCATTGTGGAGGCCATGCTCACCGGACGAGGACATGAGTTCCTCCCGTTCACCGGACAGTCCGCGGCCCTCGTCCACGAAATCCTTCCGGCAGCCGAGATCGTGCGGCGGATCGTCGACGACGCCGAGACGATTTTGCGCCGGACCGCCGAGGCATGCACGCGGGCCGCTCCGCACTGAGCAGGGGGCCCGTCCACCGCGTTCCGTGATCACTGCTCCGTCAGGAGGCGTCACTGATCGTGATCATGTTGTTCGGGCTTGACGCCTTGGAGGACTTCTTGTTCCCTCGGCACGCGCAACGGTCCCAGACCGGTACAGGAGAACCTCCGAAACTACTTTGACCTGCGGCAATCCATCAGATCAGTGGCCGGGACTTCGCCAACAGGCACTGCAGTTCGCGGGTGGCCCCTCGTGGGAGAAGACCCGCCGCCTGACCGAGCCGTCCGCCCACGACGACGATCTACGTCAGCTCGCCTACCAGCTGATGGACGCCGCCGGCTTGCAGCGCGGCCGCCTCACCGGCATCGCCCTGCGCGGCGAAGACCTCATCGACGCCGACCGGGTCGCCCAGCAGATCAGCCTCGACGACACCCGCGACGACCGACTCCGGGCCGAGCAGGCCATGGACCGCATCCGCGACAAGTTCGGCCCCCACGCCATCGGACCAGCCGCCGTCTTCCGCCGCGCCTCCTGACTGGCAGCCCGGCCTCAACTGCCCCGTCAGCCGAGCGGCGACGTCGCAGTTCAGTCCCGTCATGCTCGATCTGCAGATCAGCGAGGGCGCGGTACGGGTGTCCGTGTGGGGCAGCGACCCGGTGCTGCCGGACGTTCGTGATCGCCCTGGCGACGACCCCGGCGGGGACATCGCTGGCCGCGCCACCCCCTGACACCGCGCCCGGGCATGCGTTCCGGACCACGGGTTCACCCGGGCGGTCGGGCGCGCAGCGGGTGTCGGTTGCTTCCTGGGAGGGGGTGCGCCCGCGCTGACGGCGCTGAGAGCTGGCGCGCGGCACCCGCCGGGTCGGTTCGGGGCGACGTCGAACCAGGGCATGAGGCCGATCAGGGATGGACACGTCGCGGAGCCGGTTCATCCGCGAACCGGCGGGCACCTTGAACTCCATGACGACCGGGGGGCAAGTCGTACCCACACCTACGCCTACGGCCCCACCGGCCTGCCCCGCGGCACCACCGAAGCAGCCCCCCAGCCCTACCGCTACACCGGCGTCTACCTCGGCCCGGGGTGACCTGGTGGACGATCTGATGATTGTCATGCTGCACAACGAGTCGGACAGCGGCTTCCTCGCGCAGATCCTCGTGGCCCGGCACATCGCCGCCGAGCACGCCGACGCTGTCCCGCCCGCCACACAGGGGCGGGTGCCACCTGTGCGCCCACTACGACGGCACGGCGACACCGGCCTGTGGAGCGAGCACTGAGCCCGCGGCCTCTTCCTCCCCTGGCGACCTTCTCCAGGTCCACCAGCAGCCGCGGATCGACCGTCGTAGGAGCTCGGCCGCCGCCGTGGCCCCGCTTCCCCGCAGGGCGACACGCACGTACGCTTGCGGCTTTTTCGGGTGCGGGTGGGTTGTCTACTGGACGTCGACGAGGTCCTCGCGGGAGGTAACGGCGGAGGTGGTCGTGGCGCCCGCGTAGACGAAGCGGTAGGAGCCGTCGTATGTCGCGGTCGTGGTGGTCTTCAGGGCACCTGTGGAGCTGGACTTGATCGTCTTCAGTGTGGCCCAGCTGGTCCCGCCGCTCCTCTTGTACTGGAGCTTCACGTACTGGTTCGCGAGGGCGACATAAGACTCCTTCTCCCAGTCGGCGCGGGTCAGCCTGCCCGTGACGGTGAGCGTCCCGCCCTTGCGGATCGGCTCGGGGGAGGCATTGACCGTCAGGGCGGATGCGCGCAGGACCTTGTGGGCCGTGAAGTCTTCGTTCCACAGCCTGCTGTCGTCGCCGGCGACCGCGTCGACCCGCACGGGCCAGGTGCCGGCCTGACCGTTGGAGTGCAGGAGGTTCACGGAGTGGTCCTCCTCGGGGTGGTCCGCTCCCACCACGTAACCGGTCATGGTGCCCTGGCAGTGCGAGGTGGTGGCCGAGACGGGGGTGCAGTCCAGCCAGGAGATGCCGTTGATGTCGTCCACGACGAACCGGCTGCCGAGCGAGCGGAACAGGTCGAGCCAGACGGCCTTGACGCCGGTGGGGTGGCTGGCGTTCAGCGACACCTTGAACGTCACGCTGCCGGTGCCTGCCACGATCGGCTTGCCGCCGTTGATGACGACGTCGGAGACGGTCGGCTGCACGGACTCGGCCGCCGTGACCTGGGCGGACGGGACGGCGAAGGCGGTCAGGGCGAGGGCGCCGGTGACGACGCCGAGGGTGGTACGCATGCGCATGTCTCTTCCCCAAATACGGGACCTCGTCGCCCTTCGTCGCCTGTGGCTCGTGAGCGCGACAAGATCCAGGAAGTGTCGGAGTCTGTTGACTCGCATGATCAGATTCACGGTCCCGGGAAATGGTTGCACGGTGACCGAGAAGTGGTCGGTGATCCTCATCAGGTCGGGGTGGAAAGCGTCAATGTCGTTCGTCGGCAACGCGCCTGGCAGGTACACGGCCCGTCCGGGCTCTAGTTAGTGCCGGTCTCTTTGAGCGCAGCAGATCGAGGCAGTGCCGGAAGTGTCGGCGCGTGCGGGCGCGGTTGTGGAGGCGGGCGACCGGGGGGAGGGCGGTTGCGACGTGGTCGCCACGCAGAAGTCACGTTCTCCTGCGACTGGCTCAGCCGGTCGCAGGAGAACGCCGCTTACCAGGCGGGGGTCATTCGCCGAGACCCTGGCCGAACCCGCCGTCCACGGGCAGTTCCATGCCGGTGGTGAAGGTGGCCTCGGTGGCCAGGTAGAGCGCGGCGGCGGCGACCTCTTCCACGGTGCCTCCGCGGCCCATCGGTGTGGAGGCGTTGCCCTGCTCGATGAACTCGGCGCGCTGCTCGTCGGTCAGTTCGGCGACGCCCATGGTGGGGGTGAGGATGAAGCCCGGGGCGATCGCATTGACGCGGATCTTGCGGGGAAGCAGCTCGGCGGCGAGCACCTTCGCGAAGGCGGCGACAGCCTCCTTCGCCCCGGAGTAGGCGCTGAGACCGGGGAAGATCCGGTCGTTGGAGACGGTGGTGAACACTATCGAACCACCCTCAGACATCAGCGGCACCAGTCGCTGGACGGTGAAGAAGGCACCCTTGGTGTTCACGTCGAAGATGCGGTCCCACGATTCCTCTGTGACCTCTTCGATCGTCTGGAACTCGGCGATGCCCTGGTTGATGAACAGGTAGTCGATGCCGCCGAGGCGGTCGGCGACCTGATCGCCGAGGGCGGCGATGGCGATGGCGTCAGTGGCATCGGAGCGCACCGGGTGGGCCAGCGGGGTGTCGAGCGCCGCCTGAGCCTCGGCGAGCCGCTGGTCGTTGCGCCCGGTGTACATCACTTCGGCACCGCGGTCGGTCAGGGCTTGGACGATGGCCCGCCCCATACCGATGGTGCCGCCGGTGACGACAGCCCGTTTGCCTGCCAGGGTCTTCGGATCGATGGTCGAACGTTGCTGAGTGCTCTGGTTCGTTGACATGGCGGCTAAGCTAAACCTTGACGTCAATGTCAGAGTCAAACTTCTGTGCCGGGAGTCACATGTTCATCGGCGAGCTGTCGAGGCGCACCGGCGTCAGCACCAGGAGCCTGCGGTACTACGAGCAGCAGGGGTTGCTGCGACCGCGGCGGCGAGCCAGCGGCTACCGGGAGTTCGATGAGTCCGACGTGGCCGCCGTGCGCCGGGTCCGGATTCTGCTCGCGGCCGGGCTGAATACTGACCTGATCCGGGAGGTGCTGCCCTGCATGGCTGACGAGGGAGCCATCCTGGCGCCAACCTGCGAGGAAATGGCCCAGGACCTCAAGCGCGAAGGCGAGCGCCTGAGCCGCTCCATCGAACAGCTCCAAGCCGCCCACGCCATGCTCAGCTCGATCATCCACGCAGGCGAAGCGATTACCGCCGGGGCCGGCCGCAACGGATAGGGACGCGAGTTCCGCAGCGGGTGCGTCCACAACTCCGCCGACAGCATCGGTCGGCTGGTCGAGACACTCAACGACTTCTGGGACGCGGTGTAGGCGTCAAGTGGCAAAACGTTCGGTGGACAGGCCGAACAACAGGGTGATCGCGCCGCGGGACCGGACGTCCGCCGGCAGGGCATCGTCGGTCGGCAGTGTTGGAGGAACCGTAAACGATCGTAATCGAGCAGTTCCTGGGACTCCTGCCTCGAGAGGGAGGGGACGGTCAGGACTCGGGCGCGAACGTGATGCGTCTGATCCTCCACCCGGACGGCTTGGCCTCCCAGTTCCTGGACTTCGCCGACGTCCGCGCCCATCCCCTCGGCCGTCTCGTCCACCAGGTCAATGCCACCGGCCACAGTGACCTGCGGGAGCTGTACGACGAGGTGTCCGATCCGGCCCCGCCGAACCTGGACGAGACTTCCGGCTTGGTGGACCCATGGGCATCGCGGTGCCACTGCGGGTCCGCACGCCATACGGAGAGATCTCGTTCTTCAGCATGATCGCCACCTTTGGCTGTCGCTCGTCGTCGGCGCCGCCGGTGTCTCCGCGCCGGACGTGTCCGGGGGGAGCCAGCGCAGCGCCTCCAGGACATACGGCTCGGCCGTGGCCGAGGGGGCGGGGGTGGAGGCGGCCGGCGCGAGCGCGTCAGCCGGTAGGTGCTGCGTACCGAAGGGCAGATGGATTGTGAAGCTGGTGCCCTGGCCCAGCGTGCTGTCCGCGGTGATCGTCCCGCCGTGGTCGCGCCGCCCCCGGGCCTGCCACCAGCGGCGGATGGAGGCGACGGCGAACGCGGCAGTGTCGTGATCAGTTCCGACACTGACCCAGCCGGTGTTCGCGGCGATGTCATAGATCCCGTAGGGGATCGCCTTGCCCGGCCCCTGCCGGTTCAGGAAGTCATGCGTCTTGACCAGGACCGGTTCACCGGCAGGCCGCCACTGGCGGCCCGCGCCCTTGTAGTCGCCGACGAGTTCTTTCTTCTTCGCATCCACGCTGATCACCGGCTGGTCGGCGCCCATATGCCCCTTGGCCTGCTCGTTGATGTAGCGGAACTGAGCGTCGCGGTCCGGGTGCTGCCTGCCCTCGAGGGTCTTGGCGCCGGCCTGCAGGCTGAAGCCCTCCTCCCGCAGCAGGTCCCCGACCGTGTCCGCGCTCACCCGGTGCCCCTGCCCGGCGAGCGCGGCCGCGAGGCTTCTGGTCGACTTCACCGTCCAGCGCAGCGGCGACATCGGATCACCCCGTTCGTCAGGTTCCACCAGTGCCAGCAGCGCGGGCCGCAGGCCCGGATCGAGATCTGCGGACCTCCTCCGGCCACCGCCCTGCCTGCGTACCCGACCCAGGGGCTCCTCGCCGGCCTCCAACTCGTCCACGCCCTTGCGGACCGTCGTCTCGCTGACCTGGGCCGCCCGTGCGACCGCCCGGATACCGCCGTGGCCCAGGATTCGGGCTTCGGCCCCCATCATCAGCCGCCGCTGCCGTTCGTCGAGGTGCGGGAACAACACTCGAAACTTCACAGCGAGTTGACCGCGAACCTCGTCTGAGACGCTCATACCACAACAACGAGCCAAATCATGGGAAGCAACACCTTGATTCTCTGCAAGCCCTTAGCTAACCGTCAGCGCTTGTGCGCTGGCCTTCCCCACACAGCGCCCCGGAATAGTCATTCCGTCCATCAA
This sequence comes from Streptomyces glaucescens, assembly GCF_002154375.1. GTDB lineage: Bacteria > Actinomycetota > Actinomycetes > Streptomycetales > Streptomycetaceae > Streptomyces > Streptomyces glaucescens. The sequence goes on from NZ_MUND01000681.1 coordinate 7,199, forward strand.
CGAGACATACCTCAAGGGCCACTACCTGTCCGGCCACGACATTGCCGAACGGATCCCAGATAACCGGTTCGCCAGCCAGTCCGTTCCCGTTGTATACGGAGCCGTACTGGTTGCCGGTGGAGGGATAGTAGAGCCATACCCTGGTTCCGTGGCCGTCGCTGCAGTAATCGTGCAGCACGATGTAGTCATCGTTGCTACCCCCGCCCGGTGCGCCCTCCCCATGGTCGACGAAGTCCGCTGCGCCACAGCCGTCGAGGGTCTCCACCGTGAAGCTGTCGTCGACCTGCGCACCGGGGGGCAGGCTGAGCCGGTGCTGTGTGGTGCTGCTGTCGGGTGCGGACCCTCTCACTGTGTCAGCGGCCTGGGAGGGCACAGCAGCGCCGATCAGGAGAGATGCGCTTGCAAGGGTGAGGGAAACGGTCTTGGGCCGCATGAGCTTCTCCTTGTCTGGGGTCCACATGGTGTCCTGGAACCGCGCGCTATCAGGCTGGCAGGAGGGACAAGTCCGAACAACCTGCCCGCATTTCAACCGTCACGAAAGGGCCACCGAAGTCCAGATCAATCCTGGTGGCTTCTACTGGGCCAGGCCGGATGTTCTCGTGCCGATCGAGGCTGCGTATGGTCTTTTTTCGACACTCATTGGGAAGTTACGGCGTGCAACGGTGGGCGCATTAGGTCACACCTGTCCCGCGCTCCTATGGCCGGTTCGGGGCGTTGCCGGCCGGGGTGGTCAGGAAAGACCGTCGGTGAACAGCCTGCCCCCCCCACAAGCTGACAGGCGGTCGCTTCGTCGGCACATACGCCAGAGCCGTACGCACCTATGCTCCTCGCACTAGGGTTCGTCTTCAAAGATCATCTGTTGGTAGATCATGGTGGGGTGATACGCCGTCATGAACTCACCGATCTGGAGTGGGAGCGACTTCTCCGCTGCGGTGAGACTCTCCAGTATGGTCCGGGCGGCCTCCTCCAGCTGCTTGAGTTGGACCGGCCGACGCGTCCGACACTGCAGCCGCGGCAGCCAGGCCCACGCCCTGGAAGGAACCCAAGTGGTGCATCGACGCCGGGGTGGACTCCGCGTGGTACATCGAGCGCATGCGCGGCTGCGGCATCTGGCGCGCTGAAGTCCACGCCGTCGATGTGCGAACAGGCCGCATAGTCGGGGGTATCAAGTACCTGGTCATTGGATACTCCTTCTCGGCCCGGGACACCAAGACATGGGCCTACCAGGTGAGGCTGCTGGAGTCATCCCGATGGGGGCGAGGTGAACGGCACCAAGGTGTCCGGGAGTGCCTCCTGCGTCGGCAAGTGCAAGGTCGTCAACAAGAGCTTCCCAGCGCAGGCTATCTCCAAGAGCGTTGAACCTTACGGACAGTTCTTCATGGACACCACCATCAACACCGCTGCCTCAAAGCAGCGGGGAACAGGCCGGAGCGTCGCGTCCTGGACGTTCACCAACTCCCAGTGGGCGGCGCCATCGGAGCCCACCAAGCACTCCACTGTGGATGTCCGTTGCGATAACGCCTTGCCCGGTGCTCCTCGCCAGGTCGGCTGCGTCAATCTGCAGGCCGTGCCGGTTATCAGTTACAGCCTGACAGGCCCCTGGCCGGAGGTCGCAGACCACATCAAGGATGCCCAGGCAACGGGGCTGCCGGGTAAGTACGGCACGACGAACTTCCTGACACGGCTCACCGATCAAAAGAAGATCAAGGAGAGCAGGAACAAGGCTTGCCCGTCGAGCCTGCAGCGCCCGCCGGGCAAGTCCTGTGACGAGTACGCCTTCGCCAGCACCTGGCAGGGCGCCAAGTACGGGAGCGGCAAGTTCAGCCGGCGCATGATCGATGCTGGGCAGAACACCAATGCGGGCAAGGCTCTCAAAGGCTTCTACGCCTATACCCGAGCCTTGGAAGGAGACCGGTTCCTGGTATGGATCAGGTAGACCCAGCCGGATGAGACCAGACGAGGCCATCGTGAATCAGCCAATCCCTACAGGCGCAGCACTGGTGCACGCTGAGTACCACCTCTTCCAGATCGCGGATCCACAGGGGCCTGTGGCCGACGACCTGGACGCTAGCCGCACCGGCCTGGTGTCCGCCGATGGGGGAGCCATCGAGGTGACCACCGGGATCCACACTGGTGATGTCCAAGTCAGGGTCGAGCCGCACTACCAGCGGCCCGAGCCTGTTGAAGGTTGGGAAGAGATCGCTGAGATCTCATGCCACTCCCCCTCCGGAGAACTGCTCGTAACGTCCTTCATGGATGACCCAGCGGATCTGCCCTCGTTGGCGTCCCAGGGCCCCGGTTCATACCGGCTGCGCATCCACGCGCGTGGCAGGGACAGGGCCATCGACCAAACGACGGTGGACGAAGTTGTCGAGTCGTACCTGGTCCAGAGCTGGCCCGCCTCTCACGAGGGCGCTCTCCTAGTGAAGGCGACAGACACGTACGGAGTCCAGGTGCGAGCTCGACAGGCGGACCACACGATCGTCATCGACCACGAGGACTCACTAGATACCCAGACCGGCCGGGAACGCGACATCCTCCGCAGAGCCGAACGCGGCGAGTACTCCTGACCCTCGATCATGCGTGCTTCGGGGGCGGCTGTGCCGCCCCACCGAAGCACGCCTGCTACTGACCACTTCTCTGAGCCCCTGGGGGCAGCCCAGGTCGGGGACACAGAGCGCGAACGTCACCGCGTTGAGAACCGCCTACCCCTACCTTTACGACTATCCCGCGGTACGTAGGTTGCGACGACATCCGCATGGAGTACGAGGAGGACGGGCTCGGCAGCGGGCGGGTCTGCCTCGACGACGAGGGCCGGGCCAACGTCGAGTTCACCCAGGTCCCCAACAAGGTGATCGCGCAGGCCGTCGACGAGATCCGTTCCCCTACCTCCACCATGCCGACGACCTCCTAGTGACCTGAGTGAACTGCGTGCAGTCAGCCCGCTGACCTGGTGTGACGATCAGGGACAGTGGGCAGCAGCGGCCGTCCGCGCTCAGGTGGAGCTTGGTGGTGAACCCGCCGCGCGAGCGGCCCAGGCCCTCACCTCCTGCGCCACCCCTCACCAGGCGGGCGACGAGACTTTGCCACGCTGTCTCGCCCTGGTGTTCTCCCACCCCGGCCCCTTTTGATGCGGGGCCGGTGGCGGCTCGGTGCGGGCGCCGGCTGCATGCTGATGCGCCCGCACGATGGTGGAGTCAACCGAGATGTCCCAGTCGATCTCACCCGCCGCGTCCGCCGCGGCCTGGACTTGCTGGAGCAGGCGTTCCCACGTCCCGTCAGCCGACCACAGCCGATGGCGTTCATAGACCGTCTTCCACGGCCCGAATCGTTCCGGCAAGCTGCCCCGTCGAAGGACTTTGGCGACGACTCCCTGCGCGAGCTGCTGGGCCACTCGCCGCTGCGCCGGATGGAGCGCGCCCAGGCCGCCGTGACGGCGGTACTCCAGTCGCAGGTCGACCTGGACGGGCTGCTGGACGACATAGCCAACGACGTGACGCTGCCGGCCCAACAGTACGAGATCGCCCAGCGCCTGGCC
>NZ_MUND01000682.1 GCF_002154375.1 Streptomyces glaucescens
CGTACATCGCGTACGGCCCACAGGGCGAGTTCGGTATCCCGTGGGCCGTACGCGATGTACGGCTCTCCGTCGCCGAAGACCTGTACGGGGTGTGCGGGATCCCAGGGCTCCCAGCCGGGATTCCCCTCGGTGACGAAACGCACCCACGCGGCGTGCATCTCCTCGGCCAGCTCCCGCGGCACGTCCTCGCCGGCCAGCTTGGCCGACTCCGGCACGTCTCCGCTGTCGAAGACGAAGCCCAGCTCCAGGGCGTGGCAGGCGCCGAGACCGGGACGCAGGGAGGGCCACGCGAACTCGTACACGTACGACGTTCCGAGGCGGGCGTCGGCCAGGCGGTGCAGTGGACGGCGCAGCAGGTGGTCGGTGACCATCTGGCCGACGATCTCGGCGGTGCCGGCGTCGGGGCGCAGCGTGCGGTAACCGCGGGGCACCTCGTGGCCGGCGCGGCAGCGGGCCATGGCGCCGGCGAGCGCCACGGCGCCGAGCCGGTCGACCCGCTCCAGCAGGCCACCCGGGACCAGCCAGAGTCGGTACTCGTCACGGGTCCAGCCCATGAGCAGTTCGGCCCCGGCCGCGGCCCGGCCCTCGACCAGCACCTGAAGGGGGTCGCGGGGCACCAGGTCGCCGTCGATGACGACCCCGAAGGCGGGCCCGCCGAGGACCGGGCTGCTCAGCCGGCCGACCTCGGCCTGGGTGCGCAGCAGCAGCTCCCGGTCGACGGCCGCGAAGGCCTCGGCGGTCGCGGGGACCTTCAGCCGGGCGGCCATCCGGCGCACCATGCGCCGCACCTTGTCCCGGTCGGAGGCCTCGGGCGCCCCGCTCTGCAGAACGGCCCGCCGGAACAGCCCCTGGGCCTGCGGCGCGGCGATCAGGGCGCCGGCGCTGATGGCACCGGCGGACTGCCCGGCCAGGGTGATCCGGTCCGGGTCGCCCCCGAAGGCCTCGATCGCCTGGTGCACCCAGCGCAGCGCGGCGAGCTGGTCGCGCAGGCCCGGGTTGGCGGGCGCGTCGGGGAACAGGCCGTAGCCCTCGACGCCCAGCCGGTAGTTGACCGACACGCACACCACGCCGTCCCGGGCGAAGGTGCGTCCGTCGTACACCGGCACGCTGGACGAACCCCTGGTCAGCGCCCCGCCGTGGAGCCAGACGAGAACCGGGAGCCGAGCTCCTGGCCCCGGCTCAGGCGTCCACACATTGAGGTTGAGGCAGTCGTCGCCGGGCACGACCGGGTCGGACAGGTACTGCGCGAAGGCATCGGAGTACGGCGGTTTCGGCGCGGTCGGACCGAAGGCGAGCGCATCCCGGACCCCGTGCCAGTGCTCGGGCGGGACGGGCGGCCGGAAGCGGTGGGGGCCGAACGGAGGCGCGGCGTAGGGGATCCCGCGGAACACGGCGACATCGTGTTCGTAGCTGCCGCGCACGGCCCCGTACGGTGTGTGGACCACGGGGCCTGTCCGGTCCGCTGCCGCCATCCGCAACCAGCTCCTCGCACGCTCTCGCTCCGTTCATCCCAGAGCGTCGCATCGCGCTGAAGTATTCCGGACGCGGGCGCCGCCGGTGTACACACGTTCGGCGGCATACCGCAGTCGCATACCGCAGATCGCACGCCGCCTCCTGTACACCGCATCCCGGCTGCCCCCGTACCGGCGACCGGCGACCGAACGCCCGCATCTCGCATACACCAGCGGCTCGAGGCCCCTGGACGCGCACGGCCGATTGCCGCTCCTCCCCCACGGATCTACGGTAGAAGGCGCTTTCACGAAACGTTCCTCCTCTCCCCTCGCCCTTCGCCTCCACCCCCGCCCATCAGGAGAGTCATGTCCAGCGCCCAGCCGCCCAGGGCCGTGTTCGCCATGGACCCGGTGCACCTTCCACGGCTCTTCCCGGCCCCCCTCATGGCCCGGCTGCGGCAGACCGCCGAGGTCGATCCCGCGCTCGTCGTGCGGGACTTCGCCGACCCGGCCGCCGCCGACGCGCTGGCCCGCGCCGAGGTCCTGATCACCGGCTGGGGCTGCCCCCGCCTCGACGAGCGCGCGCTGGCCGCCGTCCCCGGGCTGCGCGCGGTGCTGCACGCGGCGGGCTCCATCCGTTCACTGGTCGGAGAGGCCCTGTGGCGGCGCGGTGTGGCCGTCTCCAGTGCGGTCACCGGCAACGCGGTCCCGGTGGCCGAGTACACCCTGGCGATGATCCTGCTGGCGGGGAAGGACGCCTTCGGGCACCGAGAGCGCTACCGCGCGACGCACGCCTTCCCCTCGCCCGCCCAGACCGCCGGCATCGGCAATCTGGGCCGCCGGGTCGGCGTCGTCGGCGCCTCGCGGGTGGGCCGTCGGCTGCTGGAGCTGCTGCGGCCGTACGACTTCGAGATCCTGCTGTACGACCCGTACGTGGACGCCGCCGAGGCCGTCGGGCTCGGCGCCCGCCCGGTCTCCCTGGAGGAACTGCTGCGGAGCAGCGACATCGTCACGCTGCACGCCCCGGACATCCCCGAGACCCACCACATGCTGGACCGGTCCGCGCTCGCCCTGATGCCGGACGGTGGCGTGCTGATCAACACCTCCCGGGGGGCGCTGGTCGATCAGGACGCCCTCACCGACGAGTTGGTGTCGGGCCGGCTGAGCGCGATCCTCGACGTCACCGACCCCGAGCCGCTGCCCGCCGGTTCCCCGCTCCACACCCTGCCCAACGTGTTCCTCACCCCGCACATCGCGGGCTCCCTCGGCAACGAGCTGGAGCGGCTGGGGCGGATCGTGGTGGAGGAGCTGGAGCGCTGGGCGCAGGGGCTGGCGCCGGCCCATGAGGTGCGGCAGGCGGACCTCGCCCGGGTGGCCTGACGCCCTTCCGCCCGCGGTGTCCGGCGTTTCGAAAGTTCAGTGAGTCGCATTCCGCCGATTCCCGTGTCTTCACGTCTCCTTGCGGCACGCCTAGGGTAGGAAGCGCTTTCTATCCAAGCGTTCCGTCCGGTCGTGTCGACGGCCCGGGAGCAGAGTGCTGGTCGCAACTTTCGAGGGCCCTCGGGCGGGCCGGAGGGGTGGTTTCCGATGGGCCGAACGGCACGTGCGAGCGCGACGGCCGGTCCGACGCTGGCGGTGGTGGCCCGGGAGGCGGGGGTGTCCGTGCCGACCGCGTCCAAGGTCGTCAACGGCCGCGAGGACGTGGCGCCCGAGACCCGCCGCCGGGTCACCGAGGCGCTGGACCGACTGGGATACGTACGCAGGCCCCGGTTCGACGCGGCGCGGGCCCCGGGCATGGTGGACCTCGTCGTGCACGCCCTGGACAGCTCCTGGACCGGCGCCGTCCTGCAAGGGGTGGAGCAGGCGGCGCACGACGCGGGGCTGGACGTCGTCGTCTCGGCGGCGCTCGGCCGCAGCCGGGCCGGGCGCCCCGAACGCGGCTGGCTGGACAAGCTGACCGCACGCGGCTCGGCCGGGGTGCTGTTCAACCTGGCCGAGCTGACGGAGAGCCAGTACGCCTGGCTGGAACAGCACCGCATCCCCTTCGTGATGATCGACCCGGTGCTCGAACCGCCGCCCGGCGTGGTGTCGGTGGGCGCGGCGAACTGGCAGGGCGGGGTGACGGCGACCGAGCATCTGCTGTCCCTCGGCCATGAGCGGATCGCCGTGATCACCGGCCGCCGGCGCACGATGTGCAGCGGGGCACGGCTCGCGGGCTACCGATCCGCGCTCGCCTCGGCGGGGCTGCCGCACCGGCCGGAGTACATCCGCCACGCCGGGTTCGACGAGGCGGTGGCCCGTCGGCACATGCGGGAGCTGCTGGACCTGCCCGAGCCGCCGACGGCCGTCTTCGTCTGCTCGGACCGGATGGCGCTGGGGGTGTACGACGCCGTGGCCGAGCGGGGATTGCGGGTGCCGGACGACCTGAGCGTCGTGGGCTTCGACGACCTCCCGGAGGCCCGCTGGGCGGCGCCCGCCCTGACCACGGTCCGCCAGCCGCTGTCGGAGATGGCGGCGACGGCCCTGCGCCTGCTGGTCCGCATGATGGACGGCGACCGCCCGGAGAGCACCCGGACCGAACTCTCCACCCGTCTGGTGCCGCGCGACAGCACGGCTCCGCCGCACGGCTGAGCCGTCGGCTCAGTGCGCGAGTCCCGCCGCCCAGGCGATGCCGCCGCGCAGGTGCTGACGGAAGTCCGGGTCGTCGTACGCCTCGGCGGCATGTCCGAGGGCGGTGTAGAAGACACGTCCGGAGCCCTGCCGGCGGCACCACACGAGGGGGTGGTCGGCGCCCATCCCGCCGCCCTCGTACGAGGACTCGTCGGCGCACACCAGCACCCGTGCGGTGCCGCGCGGGTTGGTGCGGAAGTCGTACCACTCGTCGGTGAAGGCCCAGACGGCGGGCAGGTGCCGGGTGGCCGGGTGCGTGCGGTCCTCCACGACCGCCTTGCCGGGCTGGTGGGCGGGGTGCCGGTCGAAGCGGGCGCCCAGCAGTTCCCCGTAGTAGGGCCAGCCGTACTCCGTGCAGGCGGCGGCGTGGACGCCGACGAATCCGCCGCCCGCCTCCACGTACCCGGCGAGCCGCTCCCGCCCGGCCGGTGTCAGCACCTCGCCGCTGGTGGACAGGAAGACCACGGCCGCGTAGCCGTCCAGCGCCGCTTCGAGCGCCGCCGGGTCCTCGGTGTGCTCGACGTCGAACTGTCCGAGCGCGCGTACGGCGGCGACGGCGGCCGGGATGGAGTCGTGGCGGTAGTCGGTGGTGCGGGTGTGGACGAGGAGTCGCGGTGCCATGCGCACGACCCTATGCCGGGGTCGCGGCACGTCCCAGGGGCGCCGGGGCGACGCGGAACTTCCGGCTCCCGCGACGGGTTCAGCCGCCCGCGCCCGCCCCGTCACGGGGTGCCCCGTCGCCCTCGGCGGGCAGGTCGCCGCGCTCCACGGGCTCGGTGCCGCCACCGCCCTCCGGCAGCAGGGCGTCGAGTTCGCCGGCGGTGGGGCGGTGGGCGCCGAGGGCGGCCTCGCGCAGCACGTCCCGGCCGACGCCGGGTCCCGCGCCGACCAGGACGACGTGGCCCTCCTTGCGGACGGCGTACTCGCGCTGGTCACCGGAGCTGCGGTACCAGGCGTCGCCGTCCTTCCGGCACGTGGCCGAACCGCCTGAGGAGGAGTCGCCGACCGGCCGCTCCGGGCAGGTCGCGGCGGTCATCTCGGTGCGGTCGACACGGAGCTGGATCTGGTCGCCGGTGGACCGGGAGACGTAGACGGCGGAGAAGCCGTCGCCGCCGTAGACGCCGACGGACTGCCGGGCCACGGTGAACCCGTCCGCCTCGATGGCGTACACGTGCTCCGGAGCGATGCCCAACCTCTGTGCACGGGCGCCGACTTCACCCGGGTCGGCCGCCTCGCCCCGGTCCCCGCAGCCGGTGAGGAGCAGCACGGACAGCGGCAGCGAGGCGTACGTCAGAGCACGTGGCAGTCGGGTCATCCCCTCATCTTTGCGCACAGGTGTTCCCCGACGGGGTGGGGGTCGGCGTAGCCTCGCGGCGATGAACACGATTCCGGCACACCTGGACCACCTCGTCCTCGCCACCCCGGATCTGGCGGCGACGATCGCCGACTTCACCCGGCGGACCGGGGTGACCCCGGCCGTCGGCGGCACCCATGTCGGCCTGGGCACCCGCAACTACCTGGTCGGCCTGGGCGGCGCCGGCTACCTGGAGATCATCGGCCCGGACCCGGAGCAGTGCGGCCCGTCCGGCCCGCGACCGTTCGGCGTGGACGGGCTGCCCGGCCCGCGCACCGTGACCTGGGCGATCCGCACGACCGACCTGGACGCGGCGATCGCCTCCGCCCGCACCCGCGGATACGATCCCGGCCCCACCCGGGCGATGAGCCGTCGCACGCCCGACGGCACCCTGCTGGAGTGGCGGCTGACGGACGGCGTCGCCGCCCACCCCTCCGGGCTGGTGCCCTTCCTCATCGACTGGGGCACCTCCCGCCACCCCACCGCGGGCGGCCTGCCCGTCACTCCCTTGCTGCGGCTGACGGCGACGGCTCCCGACCCGGACGGGATCCGGCCGCTGCTGGCCGCCCTGGACACCGGACTGGCCCTCGACGAGGGTCCGGTCGGCTTCTCCTTCACCATCGGCACGCCGCGCGGCCCGGTCACCTTCACCTGACCGCGCGGACGACCGTCGGGGGGACGCGGACAGGGACGTCACCTGGTTGCCGTGCGCGTCGAGGGTGCGCAGGAAGCGGGCGGCGGGGCGGGAGGTGGACTGCTGGAAGCCAAAGACGTCCACTCCCGGTTCCGGAAGCTGTCCGCCGTGGGGCCGGGAATCGGTGCCCGCAGCGCCCGTCGGCAGTGGGCGGTGTTCGAGGCGGGCCAGGCGGCAGGCGGGGCCGCCGTTGGGCATCTCCAGGGTGTCGGCCGGAGTTCCGGTCATGACGCGGAGTTCAGCCGGCGGTGCCCGGGCTCGCCGCCAGCCGCCACAGCGAGGTCACTTCCGCCTTCCGGGCGGAGTGCAGCGGATCGGCGGGGTCGTGGGCGCGGGGATGCAGCGGCCGGGCGTCGAGGCGCCCCGCCACCGTCAGGCCGGCCTGGGCGAACAGGTCGGTCAGCTCGGTGCGGGAGCGCAGCCCCAGACGCTCGGCGAGGTCGGAGATGATGAGCCAGCCTTCACCGCCGGGTTCCAGATGGGCGGGCAGCCCGTCGAGGAAGCCGCGGAGCATCCGGCTTCCCGGGTCGTACACCGCGTGTTCGAGCGGCGTCCGGGCCCGGCCGGGAAGCCACGGGGGGTTGCAGACGACCAGGGATGCCCGGCCGTCGGGGAACAGGTCGGCCTGCCGGACGTCCACGGTGGATGCCAGGCCCAGGCGGTCGATGTTCTCCCGCGCGCAGGCGAGCGCACGCGCGTCGAGGTCCGTGGCCACCACCCGGCGGACGCCGCGCCGGGCCAGGACGGAAGCGAGCACCCCCGTGCCGGTGCCGATGTCGAACGCCGTGCCCTGCGACGGCAGCGGTGCCTCGGCCACCAGGTCGACGTACTCCCCTCGCACCGGGGAGAACACACCGTAGTGCGGCGTGATCGACTCGCCGAGCGCCGGCACGTGGACTCCCTTCTTGCGCCATTCGCCGGCCCCGAGGACTCCCTGCAGCTCGCGCAGTGACACGACATAGGGCCGGTCACACTGCCCGTACGCCTGCTCGCAGGCCAGTCGCACGTCCGGGGCTCGGCGCAGGGGGATCACATGCCCCGCCTCGACCGGCACGAGCAGCATGCCCAGGATCCGCGCGCGTCTCGACTGCGCCTGACGGTACAGATGGAAGCTCCGCTCGGGTGACGCCCCGGGCTTCGGCGGCCTCCGGTCGACGCGGCGCGCCATCGCCCCCAGTAACTGACGGGCGTTGTGGTAGTCACCGCGCCATAACAGCGAGGTTCCCTCGCACGCCAGGCGGAACGCGGTGTCGGCGTTCATCCGGTCATCGGCCACCAGCACCTGTTTCGGCGGCGGCGCGCCGCTCTCCGACCGCCACAGGGCGCAGCGCTCCCCTCCCGAACCGTCCGGCCAGCACATCGTCTGTTCCTTGCTCACCTCTCCATCATCCTCCGCGCCACCGCGGACCTCGGCCGGGCGGCGGCGCTCACCGGCCCGCGTCGCGGTGGCGGACGGCCGAGCCGAACCGGCGCGGGCCCGGGCAGCGGCCGCTCCGGGTGACGACGGCCCCGGCCTGTCGCGGTGTCGTCAGGAGACGAAGCGTATGTCGGGGTGCGCCGGAGAGGGTCCGTCCAGCAGGGGGCGCGGCCGGTCGCGCAGGTGCCGGTCGAAGAAGGCGGTGAGGTAGGCGCGTTGGGCCGCCGTACTGCGCTCGGCGTCCACCGTGCCGATGTACATCTCGAGGGTCTCGGCCGGGATGTCGAGGTGTGCGTCCAGCGTGGGCAGGAGGGTCTGGAAGTCGGTGTAGCTGAAGTGGCCGCCCCGTTCCAGGCTGAGATCGCGCTTCCAGCCGGTCGAGCGGTCCCAGAAGGACTGCCAGGAGGGCGTGTTCGCGTGGGTCTGCTGTGCGGTGCCCATCAGCATGAACGGGCGGTCGAGGCCCCTTTGGGCGACGGGCAGGAATGCGTCGTCGCTGTACTGGAGCGTGCCGTCCATGTTGACGCCCGCGTCGACGCGGGCGTCGACCCGCATGGTCTCGGCCGAGGTCATGCCTCCCGCCGAGTGGCCGAACATGCCGATCCGTTCCAGGTCGAGGGCCTTGCCCAGGCCCCGGGGCAGGTGCCGGCCCTCGGCGTCGGGGTTCACGCCCGCGCGCAGGACCTCCAACTGGTCGAGGACGAAGCGGGTGTCGGCCACCCGGGCCCGGATCGCCGTACGGCGCTCCGCGACGGTGTCGATCGGCTCCGTCGCGCGTTCCAGGCGTCCGCCGGGGAACTCCACCGGATCGGTCTCGTGGGTGTGGTCGACGGTCACGACGACATATCCGCGGCTGGCGAGTTCCACAGCCGTGGAGGTGCCGAAGGCGCGGGGCACGCCGAGACCGGGCGAGTACAGCACCACGGGCCGTCCGCCGCGGTGGTCCGCCGGGGCCGATGTCACGGCGGGGGCGCGTATGCCGGCCCAGTCGACGTCGCCGGGGCGGGCCAGCCCGAACGAGCCGGACTCGTCGGCGAACCGGGCGACCCCGGGCCGCAGATACGGCTCGCGGGGATGTCCGCTCGTCGTGCGCGCCGGGTACCAGACGCTCACCATCAGCTCCCGGTCCTGCCCCGTGATCCAGGGGTCGGGCCGGTCCCGGTCGACGAGGTGGAGTTCCGTGGTGCCGACCGGGTGCCGTCCGGTCGGCCCGGGCAGTGCCGGCCGCACGGGCTCGGCGGTGGTGGACGCGGTGGAGGAGGACGCGGTGGGTAACGAGGCGGCCGTGCCCGCCCCCAGGGTCAGGGAGAGGGCGAGGGCCGCGGTGGCGGTCACGCCTGCATGGAGTCGCATGCGGTCACTGTGTCCCGGCGGCCCGGGGCGGCACATCCGACCCCGGGGGTACTCCGCCCCTGATCTCCCCCGCCCCCGGAGGGAGCCGGAACCCTGATCTTCCCCTCCTTTGGACGGATCCGGTTCCCCTGGGGTATAGTCGATCTTGCCCGGCCACCGGAACTCCCGGATACCGGTCAGGCGTTGGTGGTCCAAGGAAAGACGCCCCGCTTCCTGCGGGGAGATGCAGGTGCAAGGCCTGCCCAGCGCTCCGAGACGAGCCCCGTTCCTCCAGCCGGAGGGACGGGGCTCGTGCCGTTCCGCGCGCTCACCGGTGTCCGATTCCTTCAAGACGCCCCGCCGTCACCCCGCCTAACGTGGGCCGTATGAGTCCACGATTCGATGCCATCGGCCTGGTCGTCACCGACATGGCCGCTTCCGTCGCCTTCTACCGCCGCCTCGGCTTCCCCTTCCCCGAGGGAGCCGAGGAGCAGCCGCACGCGGAGGCCGGACTGCCCGGCGGGCTGCGGCTGTTGCTGGACACCGAGGAGACCGTGCGGTCCTTCTACCCGCAGTGGCGGCCTCCGTCCGAGAACGGCTCACGGACCTCCCTCGCGCTGCGCTGTGACGATCCCGGCGAGGTCGACGCCTTGTACGAGGAGCTGGTGGGCTCGGGGTGTCACGGCGAGCTGAAGCCGTGGGACGCCGTCTGGGGCCAGCGGTACGCCGTCGTCCAGGACCCCGACGGCAACGGTGTCGACCTGTTCGCGCCGCTGCCGGCCACCGAGTAGCCGCACCCGCGGCCCGCCGCCGAACAGCCGCACCGCCGCTCGCCGCCGAGTGGCCGCCCCCTACGGGCCCCGACCGCCGGGACCCTTCGGGCCGCCCTGGAGCCGGAGTCCTACCGGCCGCACAGGAGCCGCCCCAGCGGCACGCCCGTCAGGTCCCTCACGTCCCGCGCCAGATGCGCCTGGTCGGCGAAGCCCGCCCGGGCCGCCGTCTCGGCGTACGGCACTCCGGTCCGGGCCAGGGCGAGGGCGCGTTGCAGCCGCAGTACACGGGCCAGGGTCTTGGGGCCGTAGCCGAAGGCGGCCAGGGAGCGGCGGTGCAGGCTGCGGGCGCCGATGCCCAGGGCGTCGGCGGTCGCGGCGACCGGGTGGCCCGCCTCCAGGGCCGCGACCAGTCGGCGCAGCAGCGGGTCCGGCGGGCCGGCGGCGGCCGCGAGGTCCCCGGCCGCGGCTTCCAGGCCGGTCATCGGGTCCGGCGCCGCCTCGACCCGGGCCCGCAGTCGGCGTACCTCCGCCGCCGGGCGCAGCTCGGTCAGCTCCACCCGACGGTCGCGCAGCTCGTGCGCCGGTACGCCGAGCAGGGCGGGCGCGACGCCGGGCGGGAAGCGGATGCCCGCCCAGGAGACGGGCGGGCCGTCGGGGAGATGGGCCCGGGTGTCGGGGCCGGCCACCCTCAGCCGGCCCTCGCTCCACAGCAGGTCCATGCAGCCGTCGGGCAACACCCGCCCGAGGCCGGGCCCGGCCGGGGTGTTCGTCCACACCGTCGCGTCCACCAGCGACGCCGCCCGCTCCGTGTACACGCGGGCCAGCCTACGCCCGGCCGCGGAACTCCTGCGGGCTCACCCCGTACCGCCTCTTGAAGGCCGTGGACAGGGCGAACGCGCTGCCGTAGCCCACCTGGCGGGCGATCGCCTCCAGGGTGTGGGCGGTCTCGCGCAGCCGGTCGGCGGCGAGGGCGAGCCGCCAGCCGGTGAGGTGGGTCATCGGGGGTTCGCCGACCAACTCGGTGAAGCGGCGGGCGAGGGCGGCGCGCGAGACCCCGCACTTGGCGGCCAGCGCGGCCACGGTCCACGGGTGGGCGGGGTCGTCCTGCATCAGCCGCAGCGCCCGGCCGGCCACCGGGTCGGCCAGTGCCCGGTACCAGCCGGGCGGCTCCGCCTCGGGGCGGGCGAACCAGGCCCGCAGCGCGGCGATGACCAGCAGGTCGAGCAGCCGGTCCAGGACGACGTCCTGGCCGGGCGCGTCCCGGACGATCTCCTCGGCGAGCAGCGGGGTGAGCGGGCAGTCCCAGACGTCCCGGGTCAGGGTGAGCAGGGGCGGCAGCGCGTCCAGCAGCCGGCCGCCGATCTCGCCCGGCCACAGGTAGGTGCCGATCAGCATCACCGCCGACCCGTCGAGCCGGCCGCCCCAGGTGCGGACGCCCAGGTCCATGGAGCCGTTCAGCGGGCGGCCGTCGGGGTGGTGGCACGCGCCGCCGGGCAGGATCAGCGCCTGCGGTTCCGTGTCGGGGTGGTCGGCGCAGGTGTACGGGGCGGGGCCGCGGGCGATGGCCAGTTCGCCGGCGGCCAGCCGCACCGGCCGGCCCGTCTCGGGGGTGATCCAGGCGTCGCCGCGGGCCATGACCATCACGGTCAGGGGTGCCCGGTCGGCCACCCGCACGGCCCACGGCGGGTCGAAGCAGGCCCGGATCAGGAAGGCGCCGCGTGCCCGGGGACCCGCGAGCAGGGCTGCGAGGGCGTCCATCCCGCCAGCGTAGACGCGCGCGTAGGGGAATGAGCCGTTCGGCGATGGGGCCGGGCGGGCGGCGGCGGTTGACTGACGCCCATGACAGCGAACAGCGCAATGAGCAGCGGCGGGACATGGGCCGGGGACGTGACCGTCGTCGTGACGGGTGCCTCCGGCCGTACCGGGCGCCGCGTCGCCGAGGCCGCGCGGGACGCCGGGCTGGCGGTGCGGCCCGCCTCGCGGGCCCACGGTTTCGACTGGGACGCCCCGCAGACCTGGGCGGCCGCCCTGCGCGGCGCGGACGCCGCTCACCTGGTGCACCCGGCGGACGTGGGCGCGCCGGCGGCCACCGAGGCGGTCGGACGGCTTGCGCGGGAGGCGGTGGCGCTCGGTGTGCGGCGGCTGGTGCTGCTGTCGGCGCGCGGGGAGGAGCAGGCACTGTCCACCGAGGCGGCCCCTGCACGGGTCGGGCGCGGACTGGACGGTCGTCCGGGCGGCGTGGTTCGCGCAGAACTTCAGCGAGGGGCCGCTGGCGGCGGAGCTGCGGGAGAGCGGGGAACTGGTGTTCCCGGCGGGTGAGGTGCGGGAGCCGTTCGTGGACGTGCGGGATGTCGCGGAGGTGGTGGTGGCCGTACCGGCGGCGGGCGACCGCTGTGCCGGGCGGACCGTGGAGGTGTCGGGGCCGCGGCTGCTGACCTTCGGGGAGGCGGTGGCGGAGGTCGCGCGGGCGGCGGGGCGGGAACTGGCGTACCGGCCGGTGCCGGCGCGTGCGTACGGGGAGCGGCTGGCCGGGTTCGGGCTGCCGTCCGAGGAGGTGGCGTTCCTCGTCGAGATGTTCGCGTCGATGCTCGACGGGCGGAACGCGTACCTCTCGGACGGCGTCCGGCAGGTGCTGGGCCGGGAGCCGCGCGACTTCGCGGCGTACGCGGCAAAGGCCGCCGCGGCGGGGGCGTGTGCGGTGGGGTAGGTCAGTGCTCCGCCGGGCCGTCGTCGCCCTTGGGGGTGGTCTTGGCGTGGGCGCGCAGGCGGGAGGTGACGTCCTCCGGGGGCAGGAAGCGGGACCAGCGCTCGGGGAACTCGGAGGGCATGTCGGGGTCGTCGGGGTCGGCCTCGCGGGCGGC
>NZ_MUND01000683.1 GCF_002154375.1 Streptomyces glaucescens
ATCGTGTCCTCCGTGGCGCGTGCGACGACGGAGGGACGGCGGCGGCTCGGCCGGCCGGAGCGGAGGGAGGCCGTCGGGGCCCTTCGGGGTCTTGCGGATCGGTCGTGCGGTTCGTCGTGCGGAACGTTGTGCGGATCGCCCTTCCAGCATGGCTCCGGGGGGCGCCGCCTGCATGCGGGACGCCGAAGGGACCCCGACGGGCGCCGACGGGGCGTCGGTAAAGGGGGTGGTGGGGCGGGCGTAGCGTAGGCGTATGACGAAGTACGGATCCTTTCCCGGGACGCGTCCGCGTCGGCTGCGTACGAGCCCCGTCATGCGGCGCATGGTCGCCGAGACCCGGCTGCACCCGGCCGACTTCATCCTCCCCGCGTTCGTGCGGGAGGGCGTGAGCGAGCCGGTGCCGATCGCCGCCATGCCGGGCGTGGTCCAGCACACGCGGGACAGCCTCCGCAAGGCCGCCGCCGAGGCGGTGGAGGCCGGGATCTCCGGGATCATGCTGTTCGGCGTGCCGGAGGAGGAGAAGAAGGACGCGGTCGGGACGCCGGGGACCGATCCCGACGGGATCCTCCAGGTCGCCATCCGGGACGTGCGGGCCGAGGTCGGGGACGACCTGCTCGTCATGTCCGACCTCTGCCTCGACGAGACCACCGACCACGGGCACTGCGGGGTGCTCGACGAGCACGGCCGCGTCGACAACGACGCCACGCTGGAGCGGTACGCCGAGATGGCCCAGGTGCAGGCCGACGCCGGCGCCCACGTGGTCGGCCCCAGCGGGATGATGGACGGCCAGATCGGCGTCGTCCGCGACGCGCTCGACCAGATCGGGCGGGAGGACGTCGCCATCCTCGCGTACACCGCGAAGTACGCCTCCGCCTTCTACGGGCCCTTCCGGGAGGCCGTGGCCTCGTCGCTCCAGGGCGACCGCAAGACCTACCAGCAGGACCCGGCCAATGTGCGCGAGTCGCTGCGCGAGCTGGCCCTCGACCTGGAGGAGGGGGCCGACATGGTGATGGTGAAGCCCGCCGGTCCCTACCTCGACATCCTCGCCCGGGTCGCGGACGCCGTGGACGTGCCGGTCGCCGCCTACCAGATCTCCGGCGAGTACTCGATGATCGAGGCCGCCGCCGAGAAGGGCTGGATCGACCGGGACCGGGCCATCCTGGAGGCGCTGACCGGCATCAAGCGGGCCGGCGCGCGCACCATCCTCACCTACTGGGCCACCGAGGCGGCCCGGAAGCTGAACCAGGGCCAGTACTAGCCGAGCGCGTTCTCCATCGAGGACTGCCAGTACGTCACCGTCAGGGAGCTGTCGTAGTAGACGCCCCCGGCGGGCAGCGGCGGGGTCGCGGCGGCGCCGCCGTCGCTGTTCGGCGTACCGCCCTGGAAGGCCACGGTCAGCTTGCGGGCGGTCGTGCCGCCGTCGCCGCTGCCGTCCGCCGCGGCCAGCAGGACGCCCGCGTAGCCGGACTCGCCGGGGGCGAGCGTCGGCACCGCCTGCGGCTTGGTCTCCGGGCGGGCCTGCGGCACCCACTGCATCTCGTCGAAGCGGAGCACCGGGTAGTACATCAGGTTGCACGGCTTGGAGCCGGTGTTGGTGACCGTGAGCAGCATGTGGTTCAGCGGGCGCGGCACCGGCTGTGCGGTGACCTTGGTGTTGGAGCCGTTGCAGATGGTGCGCACCGGGCCG
>NZ_MUND01000684.1 GCF_002154375.1 Streptomyces glaucescens
GTCGGGGGTGACGTCGTCGCCGACCCCCGCGCCGACGTCACCCCCGACTCCCCGGCCGCCGTCGACTGGGACGCCACCCTCGCCTTCCGCCGCCACCTGTGGTCCCACGGGCTCGGCGTCGCCGAGGCCATGGACACCGCCCAGCGCGGCATGGGCCTGGACTGGACGGGCGCGGCCGAACTGATCCGCCGCTCGGCGGCCGAGGCCAAGTCGGTCGGCGGCCGCATCGCCTGCGGCGTCGGCACCGACCAGCTCCCCGCCGGCACCCTCGCCGAGGTCCGCGCCGCCTACGAGGAGCAGCTCGCGGTCGTCGAGGAGTCCGGCGCCCAGGCGATCCTCATGGCGTCCCGCGCCCTGGCGAAGGCCGCGTCGGGCCCCGAGGACTACCTGGAGGTCTACGGCCACCTGCTCCGCCAGGCCGCCGAACCGGTGATCCTGCACTGGCTCGGCCCGATGTTCGACCCGGCCCTGGAGGGCTACTGGGGCGCCACCGATCTCGACGCGGCCACCGACACCTTCCTGGAGGTCATCGCCGCCCACCCCGACAAGGTCGACGGCATCAAGGTGTCCCTGCTGGACGCGCAGCGCGAGATCGACCTGCGCCGCCGCCTCCCGCAGGGCGTGCGCTGCTACACCGGCGACGACTTCAACTACCCCGAGCTGATCGCCGGCGACGACCAGGGCTTCAGCCACGCCCTGCTCGGCATCTTCGACCCGCTGGGCCCGCTCGCGGCGGAGGCGGTCCGGGTCCTGGACACGGGCGACACCGCGGGCTTCCGCGGCCTCCTCGACCCCACGGTCGAGCTGTCCCGGCACCTCTTCCAGGCCCCCACCCGCTTCTACAAGACGGGCGTGGTCTTCCTGGCCTGGCTGGCCGGCCACCAGTCCCACTTCACCATGGTCGGCGGCCTCCAGTCGGCCCGCTCCCTGCCGCACTTCGCCCGCGCCTACGAACTCGCCGACGGCCTCGGCCTGTTCCCCGACCCCAAGCTGGCGGAGGAGCGGATGAAGACCCTGCTCGCGATGTACGGAGTCGCCCAGTGACCGGCCTCGAGCGGTTCAGCATCAACCAGATGACCGTGAAGCAGCTGTCCCTGCCCGAACTGGCCGACGCCTGCACGGGCCTGGGCATCCGCCACGTCGGCCTGTGGCGCGAACCCGTGCAGTCGTACGGCCTGGAGGCCACCGCCAAACTGGTCCGCGACGCGGGCCTGACGGTGACCACCCTGTGCCGCGGCGGCTTCCTCACGGCGATCGGCCCGGCGGAACGGGCCGCGGCCCTCGCGGACAACCGCCGCGCCGTCGACGAGGCGGCGGCCCTGGGCACCGACACCCTGGTCCTGGTCTCCGGCGGCCTGCCCGCGGGCTCCAAGGACCTGCGCGGCGCCCGCGAGCGCATCGCCGACGCCCTGGCCGAACTCGGCCCCTACGCCGAGCGGCACGGCGTACGGCTCGCCATCGAACCCCTGCACCCGATGTACGCCGCCGACCGCTGCGTGGTGTCGACCCTCACCCAGGCCCTCGACCTCGCGGAACGCTTCCCCGCCCACCAGGTCGGCGTCACCGTCGACACGTACCACCTCTGGTGGGACGACCGCGCCCCCGAACAGATCGCCCGCGCGGGCGCCACCGGCCGCATCCACACCTTCCAGCTCGCCGACTGGACCACCCCGCTCCCCGAGGGTGTCCTCAACGGCCGCGGCCAGATCGGCGACGGCGCCATCGACATGCGCGAGTGGAAGGCGTACGTCGAGACCGCCGGCTACACCGGCCCCATCGAGGTGGAACTGTTCAACGACGGGCTGTGGGCCCGGGACGGACGGGAGGTGCTGGCGGAGACCGCCGCGCGTTTCGTCGAACACGTGATGGAGTGATGTCCTCCATGTGATGCTCGGAGGCATGTCTCTTCAGCTGGGCACGGTCACCGCACTCTGGCGTTACCCCGTCAAGGCCATGCTCGGTGAGCGCCTCCGCACCGCCGGTCTCACCGCCCATGGCTTGGCGGGGGACCGGCGGTGCGGAGGCGCT
>NZ_MUND01000685.1 GCF_002154375.1 Streptomyces glaucescens
ACGCCCACGCGCCCGCAGCCCGCCTTCTGCTCCCCCGGCCGCTCCCGCGCGCCCGGCGCTTGCCGGCTCCGCTGTCCGGACTTCACGCCTGCCGCGCTCTGTCACGCCCCGCCCGGCACGCGCCGAGACCCGGTCGGCCCTCGCCCGGCCCGCGCGCCGAAGGCCGAGGCGAGATCGGGAGCCGCCTGGGGGCTCGGGTGGGTGTGGTGGTGGAAAGGTGGCGCAATACAGGCGTTGTGTCCGCGCCACCTGTGGCGCAACCTGTTTCGCATGGGAGCGCTCCCAATGCATCCCCACGCCGCAGCTCCCCACCTGTCCCCCCGCATCGAAAAAGGGAGATCCGTCTTGCGTAACGCATCGACATGTCATGATCACGTCAAATTACGGATCGGATTCCGCCCCGCGCTCCTCCTGGGCGTGCTCGCCGCCCTGCTGTTCAGCCTGATCCCGGGGGCCGGCACCGCCGCGGCCCACGGCTCGGTCGTGGACCCGGCGTCCCGCAACTACGGCTGCTGGCTGCGCTGGGGCAGCGACTTCCAGAACCCGGCGATGGCGCAGCAGGACCCCATGTGCTGGCAGGCGTGGCAGGCCAACCCCAACGCCATGTGGAACTGGAACGGCCTGTACCGCAACGGCTCCGCGGGCAACTTCCAGGCGGTCGTCCCCGACGGCCAGCTGTGCAGCGGGGGACGGACCGAGAGCGGCCGTTACAACTCCCTGGACACGGTCGGTCCGTGGAAGACGACGGACGTCTCGGCCAACTTCACCCTGCGCCTGTACGACCAGGCCAGCCATGGCGCGGACTACTTCCTGGTCTACGTCACCCGCCAGGGCTTCGATCCCGCCACCCAGCCGCTGCGCTGGAGCGACCTGCAACTGGTCACCCGCACCGGCAAGTACGCGCCCAGCCAGAACTACTCGATCGACGTGCGCACGTCG
>NZ_MUND01000686.1 GCF_002154375.1 Streptomyces glaucescens
GGCACCGGCACCGGCACCGGCACCAGAACCAGCCCCACCCCCAGTACCGGCACCAGCGCCGCCCCCGAGGCGCACGCGACCGCGGACGCGGGGACCGGGACGCAGTCCCCGGCCGCGGAGCTCCCGGGGCGGGACGGCACCGGTCCCCTTCCGGGCCTTCCCGGTGAACTCGCCGCCACCGGTCTGTCCCCGCTCGCCCGCGGCGTCCTCGCCGCCACCGCCCTGCTGCTGCTCTCCGGCGCCGTCCTGCTCGGCAACCGCAGGCGCCGCTGAGACGCTCCCCCTCCGCGACGATCCTCGCGGGACGTGCGCTGCCGGTTCCGTCACATCGGCACCCGACAACGGGTACCGGGTGATCGACGGGGTCAGGATCGCCGCCTCCTGACTAGTCTGGGGGCGTCGGTACGCCGTGGTTCCGGCGCCCCAGTACATCCGCACGTACGCCAGGAGTTGCAGCACATGGCAGACCGCAGGCCCATCGAGTCGTGGCTCACCGACATGGACGGGGTACTGATCCACGAGGGCGTACCGATCCCCGGCGCCGACGCCTTCATCAAGAAGCTCCGCGAGTCCGGCAAGCCGTTCCTCGTCCTCACCAACAACTCGATGTACACCCCGCGCGACCTGCACGCCCGGCTGAACCGCATGGGGCTGCAGGTGCCGATCGAGAACATCTGGACCTCGGCCCTCGCCACCGCCAAGTTCCTCGACGACCAGCGCCCCGGCGGCTCGGCCTACGTCATCGGCGAGGCGGGCCTGACCACCGCGCTGCACGACATCGGCTACATCCTCACCGACCACGAGCCGGACTACGTCGTCCTCGGCGAGACCCGCACCTACTCCTTCGAGGCCATGACCAAGGCGGTCCGGCTGATCAACGGCGGCGCCCGGTTCATCTGCACCAACCCGGACGAGACGGGCCCGTCCACCGAGGGCCCGCTGCCCGCCACCGGCGCGGTCGCCGCGCTGATCACCAAGGCGACCGGCCGCAAGCCGTACTTCGCGGGCAAGCCCAACCCGCTGATGATGCGCACCGGCCTCAACGCGATCGGCGCCCACTCCGAGACCAGCGCCATGATCGGCGACCGGATGGACACCGACGTCCTGGCCGGCATCGAGGCCGGCATGCAGACCTTCCTGGTCCTCACCGGCCTGACCCGGCCCGAGCAGGTCGAGGACTTCCCGTACCGCCCGTCCAAGGTCGTCGACTCGATCGCCGACCTCGTGGACCTCATCTAGGGCCTGTCCGGCACGGGGCCGCGCAGCCGCGCCGCTAAACCACCCGTGGGGCGAACGACACCCGTTCGGAGCAGTCCGGCCCCCTCCGAGGATGCGGGAGGGGGCCGCGCGGGGGAGTCTCCAGATGTCTGGAGGTTCACGATGGGTTCTCTGCGACTCACTCTCAGTACCGGGGTCCTGGCCATCGCCGCGGCCCTCACCCCGGTGGCGGCCCACGCGGCGGACGGCGGCGGTGTGCAGGTCCGTCCGTCGTCCCCGGCGCCCGGCGGCGACATCGCGCTCCGCGTGACCGGGTGCACCGGCAGGACCGGCACCGCCGCCTCGGACGCGTTCGTCTCCGACGCCCGGCTCACCGCCACCGGCGGTGGCACCCTCGGCGGGGAGACCAGGGTCCGCTCCACGGCCCGTCCGGGCCCGTACGACGTCAGGATCACCTGCGGCGACACATCGCTGAAGGCCGTCCTCACCGTCGGCACCGGGCGCGGCGACTCCACGGCCACCCCGACCGCACCCGCCACCCCGACCGCGCCCGCCACCCCGACGGCGCCCGCCTCGCCGACCGCCCCGGTCCGCGCGGGCGGCGGCGGCACCGCCCACCTCGCGGCCGTGGAGACCAGCAGCACCGGCCCGGGTGTGGCCCAGGCCGTCACCGGGCTGCTCCTCGCGGCCGGCGCCGCCGTGGTCGTCGCGGCCCGCGGCGCCCGCCGCAGCCGCAGGGCGGGCTGACCCATGTCCGAACCTGAACGCTCCGCCGGCACCGGACGGCTGCTCACCGGCGTGGCCTGGGCGGTACTGCTGCTCGGGCTGTGGCTGTGGGGCCGTGAGGTGACCGACGTACGGCACGGCATATCCGGTCCGAAGACCGGTGACATGGCGGCGGTCGGACGTCCCCCCGACGTCCGGCTGCCCCCCGCCCGCAGCCCGCTCGGCGAGGCACTGCCCCAGCGTCTCGACATCCCCGGGCTCGGCATCCAGGCGCCGGTGGTGGCGCGCGGCCTCGACAGCCGGGGCGCGGTCGATCCGCCGCCCTACGACCAGCCGGGCGTCGTCGGCTGGTACGCGGCCGGTGCCGCACCCGGCGCGGCCGGCACCGCGCTGCTGGTCGGGCACGTCGACACCGAGACCCGGCCGGCCGTCTTCTACAAGCTCAGCGCGCTGCGCGCCGGGCAGACGATCCGGGTCGTCCGCGACGACGGCAAGGTCGCCGAGTTCACGGTCGACGACATCCAGGTCCTCACCCGTGACCGCTTCGACGCCCGGCAGGCGTACGGGCCGCGCCATGAGGGCCGCGCCGAACTGCGGCTCATCACCTGCGGCGGCAGCTTCGACCGGGCCAGCCGCAGCTACACCGCCAACGTCATCGTCTCGGCCTACCTCACGGGCACGGGCCTCTGACCCGGCACTTGACCTGTGCCAGGATTGGGCCCTGGCACAGTGCACCCGAGGGGGAGTGGGATGTTCGGCAGCAGGGGGGCGGCCGGAGTACGGGCGAGCGCGGCGGTGCTGGGGGCGGCACTTCTGATCGCGGGATGCTCCTCCGGCGACAAGGACGAGCCGAAACCGGGTGACGCCGGGGCCGGCATCACCCAGCAGCCCAAGAACCGGGTCCCGTTCTGGGTCAACCCGGACGGCACGGCTGCCGAGCAGGTCGCCGCCTACGACAAGGCGGGCAAGGAGGCCGAGGCCGAGCAGATCCGCAAGATCGCGCAGCAGCCGACCGGCGAGTGGATCAGCCCGGAGAATCCCGAGGAGCAGGCCCGCCTCCTCACCGAGGCCGCCGAGGAGGCGGACCGCACGGCCCTGCTCGTCCTCTACAACATCCCGCACCGCGACTGCGGCCAGTACTCGGGCGGCGGCGCCGCCGACGGCAACGCCTACCGGGCCTGGATCGACGGGGTCGCCGAGGGCATCGGCGACCGTCCCGCGACGATCGTCCTGGAGCCGGACGCGGTCCTGCACCTGGTGGACGGCTGCACCCCGGACGAGTACCACGAGGAGCGGTACGACCTCCTCGAGTACGCCATCGGCAAGCTGAAGTCGCTCAAGGCCACCGACGTCTACCTGGATGCGGGCAACGCCGGCTGGGGCCACCCCGATCAGATCCACGAGCCCCTGAAGTGGGCCGGCATCGACCAGGCCGACGGCTTCGCGGTGAACGTCTCGAACTACTACAGCACCGAGGACTCCATCGCCTACGGCAAGCACCTCTCCGCCAAGGTCGGCGACAAGCCGTTCGTCATCGACACCAGCCGCAACGGCAACGGCCCCTACACCGGCGGCGACCCCGGCGAGCGCTGGTGCAACCCGCCGGGCCGCGCCCTCGGCGAGACCCCGACCATCAAGACCGCCGACCCCCTCGTGGACGCCTACCTCTGGATCAAGCGCCCCGGGGAGTCGGACGGCGAGTGCAAGGGCGGCCCGAAGGCGGGCGAGTGGTGGGCCGACTACGCACTGAAGCTCGCGCAAGGGGCCGGGTAACGGCGATCCCCGCGTCCCAGGGGGGCGCGGGGAACCGTGCGACCAGCCGCACTCAACCTTCAGCGGCCCATGGCGCTACGGAACGCGAACCCACTGCGCCTCCGACGGAGTACCCCGCTCGTCATCGACGAACAGCATGTACCACCCGGCCGGCACCAGGTTCCGGTTCTTCGGCACGGTCACCGTGATCTTGTCCCCGGACGTCGTGAAGTCCAGCGCGATCGACCGCTGATCCACATCGGTCACATGCGTCGACGCGCTCGGCCGGATCAACCGCACCTTCTCGATCGTCGAGGCCTGCCGCGAGGTGAACGTCCCCGAACCGCCCCGCTCGATCGTCTGCGGCCCTCCGGACAGCGACGGCCGCGAACCCTGGAACAGGTACGGCGGCCTGTAGATCTCGATCCGCTGCTCGAACTTGCCCGGCTTGGTGTTCGCCTTGTCCGCGTACAGCGAGTCGGAGCCGAAGAACATCACCGAGCCGTCCGGCAGCAGGATCGACCCGGAGTGGTAGTTCCGCCCCACCAGGGGATCGGCGACCTGCTGGAAGGTGTTGCTCTCCGGGTGGTAGAGCCGGGCCTCCAGGATGTTGGAGTCGCCGCGGCCGCGGTAGTCCTCCGCGCCGCCCGACACCAGCACGCTGTCGTCGGGCAGGATCGACGTCTGCGGGTAGCGCGTGCCCTTGTCCAGCGTCGGCCCGTCCACGTACTGCGGCTTGTCGGCCTTGAGGTCGATGATCCGCGTCTTGTTGCTGGACTTGGTGGACTCACCCACCCCGCCGCCGCCGACGACCATGTACGTCTCGTTCTGCGCGGGCGGCAGCAGCACGGTCGCGGACGTCTCCATCTGGTCGGCGTCGCTCAGCCCGGGGACCTTGGTGAACTCGTTGGTCTTCACGTCCCACACGCCCGGGTCACGGCCCACGTCGGCCGGCCCGTAGCCCGAGTTGGACCCGGAGAAGAAGATCTTGCCGTTCTGCATCAGGAACAGCGCGGGGTACGTGGGGAACTTGCGGAGCGTGCTGGTGTACGTCCACTTCTTGGTCTTCGGGTCGAACACCTCGTTCTTGCCCGGGATCAGCTGCCCGATGTCGTTGAGCCCCGACACGCCCAGGACCTTGCCGTCGCCCAGCGTGGTGAGCGTCGGGTACCAGCGTGCCTCGTTCATCGGGTCGATCTTGATGTACCGCTCGGCGACCGGGTCGAACTCATAGGTGTCCCGGATGCCCTGGAAATCCTTCTTGTCCAGGGCGAGTTTCTCCGCCATGCCGTAGGTGTTGCGGGTGTCGACCCCGTTCAGCCCCTGCACCCGGTAGTTGTCCTGCGCGCCCGTCTGGTACTTGGCGCCGCTCTTCTGGGCCTCGACGTAGACACGCCCGCGGCCGGGGTCGTTGCGCAGGTACTCGCCGGTGACCGGGTCGTAGACCTTCTTCGCCCGGGGCACCAGCACGGGGTCCTTGGAGACGAAGGTCTTGCCGTTGCGCTTGCCGGTGAACTTCGTTCCGGCGGGCAGCGTCATCGGCTTGTGCGGGTTCTCGTTGTGGACGACCATCAGACCGCCGGCCTTGGTGACGTCGCCCTTCAGCTTCTCGTAGCGCTTGGTGCCGCCCGCGATCAGCAGATTGCCGTTGGCGAGCTGGGTGTGGCCGGTGCAGAACAGATCGGTCGGCGTCGGCACCTTCTTGATCGTGCCCTTGACCGGGTCCCAGATCCGGGTGTCGAACTTCTTCGCGTCGAAGTTGTCCTCGTTGTTGCCGGACCCCGCGACGAGCAGCACCTTGCCGGTGTGCAGCAGCGCCGCATGGATGGTGTTCTGCCGGTACTCCTCGGGAAACTCGATGATCTCCCAGTAGCCGTTGGCGGCTTTGTACTCGGGCCTGTTGATCTGGTACTGGTGGTATTTCTCGGAGCCGAAGCGGTAGAGCCACGGCCCGTTCATCCCGGCCAGCGCGAGCACCACCGTCGTGCCTATCGCTATTCGACGGGCCCGGCGGCGGCCTGCACGGTCCTTCATTCCTTACGTCCCCCAAGGGCGATCTGCATGGTCTGGTCGGCGCCTCCACCGGAGGCGGCCCAGGGTTGCTCGTGCGGCACCCCGTGCGCGGGCGCCGGCGCGGGCCCGGCGTCCTGCGGCTGCGGCTGCGGCGCTGACGCCGCGGCGTGCCTCCTGCGCTTGCGGCGCAGCTGCTTCTTCCGGTCCTGGCGCAGCTCGTAGCGCCAGACGTAGATCGGTGTGGCGGTGATCAGCAGCGCGAAGCAGGCCCAGGTGATCATCGCGGGGTGGGAGTGGCCGAAGACGAAGCCGGCCGCGATCGAGCCACCGAAGATCGTGATGAAGTACCAGTGGTACCGGAAGGTGCCGAACCAGCGGTCCGGGCTCGCCGAGTCGCCCTTGGGGGTGACCACGAACTTGCTCTTGCGGCGGAGCATGGAGTCGATCAGCGCCTTGGCGTAGAGCGGCGCGGACAGCGCGGACATGACCATGCCGGCCACTCCGCCGGAACCCTCCGGCTCGTGCGGCGAGACGTTGTGGCGGCGGTTCCAGATGTACAGGCCGATCTGGAGCGCGGAGGCGTTGCCGTAGAGCATCAGCCACACGGTGGGGTCGATGTTCACACCCGAGGCGCCGAGGCCCAGGAACAGCGCGCAGCTCAGCGCCGCCAGGATCCAGTTCAGGGCGGACATCGGATAGAAGATGATCATCATCGTGTAGTTGAAGAGCTTGCCCGGAGGCAGCGAGTACCAGCCCTTCCAGTACTGCTTGAGGATCGTCTCGTACGTACCGCGCGACCAGCGCATCTGCTGGGTGAAGAAGTCCGTCCAGGCGCTCGGCCCCTCACCGACGGCGAGCACGTCCGGGGTGTACACCGAGCGCCACTTCTTCCCCGTCGCCGGGTTCTTGTGGCGGTGGATCTCGAAACCGGTCGCCATGTCCTCGGTGATCGAGTCGTACAGACCGCCGATCTGCTTGAGCGCCCTGATGCGCACCGCGTTGGAGGTGCCGACGAACATGGGCGCGCCGTACTTGTTGCCGGCCCGCTGGATCAGCGCGTGGAAGAGGAACTGCTGCGACTCGGCGGCCTTGGTGACGAAGTTGTCGTAGTTGCCGTAGACCTGCGGGCCGATGACGAAGCCGACGTCGGGGTCGCGGAAGAAGCCGAGCATCCGCTCCAGGTAGTTCGGCAGCGGCACGTGGTCGGTGTCGACGGAGGCGAAGAAGTCGTAGTCGTCGCCGTGCGCGTCGAGCCAGGCGTTGTAGTTGCCGTGCTTGGTCTTGGCGCGGTGCGGGCCCTTGGCCTTGTTCCACCGGGCGACGCCCTTGCGGGAGAAGTGGCGCACGCCGAGCCGGGCGCAGACCTCCTTGACCTCCGGGTCGTCGCCCTCGTCGAGCAGCCACACGTGCATCACGCCCCGGTGGCGGATCCTCACCGCCGCCTCCAGGGTCTTCGTCACCATCTCCAGCGGCTCCTTGCCGGGCACGAAGGAGGTGAGGAAGGCGACCCGGGTGCCGGTCTCCGGGACCACGGGTATCGGGTCGCGGGCGACCAGGGTGGCGTGCGCGTTGGACAGCACGTTCATGCAGCGGAAGAACTCGATCAGGCCGATCGAGACGAGCATCACGACGTCGAGCGTGGGGAGGAAGTCGTACTGGGGGTAGTCACGGTCCGTCCAGTGCTCCGGCTGGAGCAGCCAGACCAGCAGGACGACCGAGAGCACCGGCGCCGCCATCAGCATCAGGGCCACGCGTATGCGGTGCGGCTCCTGGGATATCAGGGAGCGGTACTGCACCTGGTACGGCTTGTGCGGATCGGGCTGGGTGAGGGGCCCGGCCAGCCGGCTGTAGTGCTCGTAGTCGTACTTAGGCAGCGCCTTCTTGATCCGGCGGAAGGTCCCCGTGGTGCTCATCCGGTGAGCCGGCACCCTGAGCTGGGTGGTCTGTGACGGGTCGAAGTCCTGCCGGGCGCCCGTCGGCGTCGACGTCATGAGTCATCCCCCCACACGCGGGTCATCGCGTGTATGTCGGTTCCCTTCGCCCGGTCCGGGTCCCCTCGGCCTTCACGGACGTGTCAGTGGTGCGCGGCAGTCACCACGTGGTCCACACCCTATAGATATGGAACTGCGCGCTTCCGGTTGCATGATGCCCCCTCGGCATCGCTTCACGAACCGGGGCCCCCTTCTCCCCGCTCCATGCCGGCAACCGGCTCCATGCCCCCGATCGGCGCGTGTCCGCAGCCTCTGGGGAGCCAGGGTTCTACGCCGTTCAGCAAGATCGCAAGACGCGATACGCGGTACTCACCAGCCATACGCGCTCATTGGGGCACATGTAGGCGTCTGCTGGTGCACTTGCGGTCAGGTGTGCACGAATGTTACCGAAGCACTCCCGTGCGACTCCTCCGCACCCTCCCCTTCCTTACGGGCACCGAGGGCGTTCCGTTCAGCGGACCTCGCTTCGGTCATGCGTACGAATCGATGCGAGGCCGACCGAAACAGCGAGAAGGCCCCCCGCTTCCGCGAGGGGCCTTGCTCCGTCTGTGCGCCGCCAGGGACTCGAA
>NZ_MUND01000687.1 GCF_002154375.1 Streptomyces glaucescens
GTCCAGGACAGGCCGAGGAGCACCGCCACGCCGGTGAGCACGGCCGGGGTGACCCACGCGGCACCCGTGAGCGCCGCGGCGTGATCCGGTGGTCCCCGGCCCGGCTGGTCACGGTGGGCGGGCTGCTCGGCGTCACCGCGGCGCTCACGGGTGCCGCGTGGGTCACCCCGGCCGTGCTCACCGGCGTGGCGGTGCTCCTCGGCCTGTCCTGGACGCTGCTGCACACCACCCTGCAGACCTGGCTGCCCCGGCTGCTCCCGGCGCACCGCCGGGCCACCGCCGCCTCGCTGCCGGCCACCTCGGGCGTGCTGGCGGGCGGCCTGGCCGTGGAACTGGCGGCCCCGCAGCTGCGGGCGGGCCGTACGGCCGGGGTGTTCCTCGTCGCGGCCGTGCTCTGCGCCCTGCTGACGGCCGCGGGCGCCGCACTGGCCCGCGGCTGGGCAACACGGCACGTCGTGGGGCGAGTTGCCGTAGTGCCGTCTGCCACTTCGCTATGTGCGCCGTCGGCGGGGGAGGGGCCTGGTACCGGCCAAACCCGGAAAACTAGACATGGGTTCGTCAGTTCGCGTGTCCGAATCGACCGCCGAAGGAGAGGAACCCCCATGAGCAGGCGCATCCTCGTCGTCCTGTCCGAGTACGGGTACTGGGGCGAGGAACTGATCGGCCCCCTGGAGACCTTCGACAAGGCGGGCTACCACGTCACCTTCGCCACTCCGACCGGCAAGCGGCCCGTGGCGCTGCCCCCGAGCATGGACCCCGACTACATCGACCCGCCGCTCGGGCGCTCCGTCACGACGCCCGAGATGGCGGCCAAGGTGAAGGCCGTCGAGGCCTCCGACCGCCTGGACCACCCGCTGGACCTGTCGTCCTGGCTGCCCGACCGTCCGTACCGTTCCAAGCCCTACTTCCTGCGTGACTGGGAGGCGTACAACACCCGCCTGGAGAAGGTCCAGGAGCAGATCGCCGACCGCTACGACGCGCTGCTCATCGTCGGCGGCAGCGGTCCGATCGTCGACCTCGCCAACAACTGGCGGGTGCACGACCTGATCCTCGCCTTCTACGCCCTGGACCGGCCGATCGCCGCCGAGTGCTACGGCGTCACCTGCCTCGCCTTCGCCCGCGACCAGGAGGACCGGCAGAGCATCATCCGCGGCAAGCACGTCACCGGGCACTGCATCGAGTACGACTACCTGGACGGCACCGGCTTCGTCGGCACCGACTTCAACATGGGCCCGCCGCCGTACCCGCTGGAGTACATCCTGCGCGACGCCACCGCCCCCGGCGGCGCGTACCACGGCAACTTCGGCAAGACCACCTCGGTGATCGTCGACTACCCCTTCATCACCGGCCGGTCCACCCCCGACTCCTACCTGACCGGCCAGAAGACGGTCGAGGTCCTGGAGAACGGCCTGCGGCAGTGGGGCTTCAAGGCGCAGCCGAAGGACTGACCGCGCCGCCGCGCACACCGACCGGACGACGAGAGGCGTGAGGACATGGACAGCAGGCCGGCCCGGGCAGCGTTCCTGGAGCAGTTGGCGGCCGACGGCGTCACCCATATGTTCGGCAACCCCGGCACGGTGGAGCAGGGCTTCCTCGACGAACTGCGCCACTTCCCGGACATCGAGTACGTGCTGACCCTGCAGGAGTCCGTGGCCGTCGGCATGGCGGACGGCTACGCGCGGGCCACCCGCCGTCCGGCCGTCGTCCAGCTGCACTCCGGAGTCGGCCTCGGCAACGGCATCGGCATGCTCTACCAGGCCATGCGCGGCCACGCCCCGCTCGTCGTGGTGGTCGGCGAGGCCGGACTGCGCTACGAGGGGCTGGAAGCGCAGATGCACGCCGACCTCGTCGGCATGGCGAAGCCGGTCACCAAGTGGGCCACCCGCGTGGTCGACCCGGACTCCACGCTCCGGGTACTGCGCCGCGCCTTCAAGGTCGCCGGCACCCCGCCGTACGGGCCGGTGCTGGTGGTGCTGCCGGCCGACGTGCTGGACCGGCCCACCAGCGAGGAGGCGGTGCCGGTGTCGTACCCCGACACCGCCTCCGCTCCGGACCCGGCGGCCCTGGAGCGGGCCGCGGGGCTGCTGGCCGGCGCCCGGCGGCCGATCGTGATCGCCGGGGACGGCGTCCACTTCTCGGGGGCCCAGCCGGAGCTGGCCCGGCTGGCCGAGATCTGGGGTGCCGATGTGTGGGGGGCGGACTGGGCCGAGGTCAACCTGTCCGTCGAGCACCCCGCGTACGCCGGTCAGCTCGGTCACATGTTCGGCGAGAACAGCCGCAAGACAACGGGCGCCGCGGACGCCGTGCTGCTGTGCGGCACCTACGCGCTGCCCGAGGTCTTCCCGGCCCTGGAGGGCGTGTTCGGGGAGGGCGTCCCGGTCGTCCACATCGACCTGGACACCGACGCCATCGCCAAGAACTTCCCGGTGGACGTCGGCCTGGCCGCCGACCCCAGGCGCTCCCTCGGGCTGCTCGCGGACCTGCTGGCCGAGCGGATGGGCGAGGCCGGCCGGGAGGCGGCGGCCCGGCGGCTGCGCGAGGCGGCCACGGCGCGCGCCCGCGGCCGGGCGGCCGACGCCCGGCGCGCCCAGGAGGCGGCGGCCGCACAGGACCTGCCGCACCTCGCGTTCGCCGAGGAACTGGCCCGTCTGCTGCCCGCGGACGCGGTGCTGTTCGACGAGGCGCTGACCGCCTCCCCGGACCTGTTCCGGCCGCTGCCGCCGACCGAGCCGGGCCACTGGCACCAGACCCGCGGCGGCTCCCTCGGCGTCGGCATCCCCGGCGCGCTGGGCGCGAAGCTCGCCCACCCGGAGCGCACGGTTGTCGGCTTCACCGGTGACGGCGGCAGCATGTACACCGTGCAGGCGCTGTGGACCGCGGCCCGCCACGGCATCGGCGCCAAGTTCGTGATCTGCAACAACGGGAGCTACAAGCTCCTGGAGGACAACATCGAGCAGTACTGGCGGGAACAGGGCATCCCCGCGCACGACCATCCGGAGATCTTCGATCTCTCCCGGCCCGCCATCGACTTCGTCGCCTTGTCGGCGTCGCTCGGCGTGCCGGCGCTGCGCGTGGAGAAACCGGGCGGGGCGGCCTCGGCGGTCGCCGAGATGCTGGCCCACCCGGGCCCGTTCCTGATCGACCTGGTGACCGGACGGGGGAAGGGACGGTAACCGTGCGACTGACGGGGCACAAGATCGCCGTACTGATGGAGAGCGACTTCTACGAACCAGAGATCCTGTACTACCGGCACCGCTTTCCCGAAGAGGGCGCGGAGATCCACTTCCTGTCCCGGCTGTGGGGCGAGCCCCGGCAGACCTTCACCGGCCACGAGCACCGGATGCCCTTCACGGTCACCCAGTCCTTCGAGGACGTCGACGAGTTCGCGCTGAAGGAGTTCAGCGCGGTCATCGTGCCGTCCGGCATGGTCGCCGACCGGCTCCGCTACACCGAGGACCCGCGGCGGCTGCCGCCCGCCGCGCTGTTCCTGCGCCGGGCGTTCGCCGACCCGGCCATCGTCAAGGGCATCATCTGCCACGGCATGTGGCTGGCCGCCCCGGTCGCGGGGATGGTCCGCGACCGGCGCGCGGTGGTCCACAACAACCTGCTCGGCGATCTGCGCAACATGGGCGGGGTCTACGTCGACGAGGACGTGGTCGTCGACGACGACCTGGTGACCGCCCGCACCGGTGACCACTGCCATCTGTTCGCCCGGCGGATCATCGATCTGCTCGCCGCCCGGCCGCACGGCTCACCGGCCCTGCGCGAAAACGATTCACCCGCTGTGGTGGCGCCGCGATGAGCGCCGCCACCCACCACGGGGCCGCGGTCGACGGCGCGCGCCGCCCGGCGCGCGCCACCCCGCGCGCCGCGGAGCCGGGACACCGCCGCGCCGAGACGCTGCTCCGCCCGCTGCTCCCGATCCTCACCCCCTGGCTGGCGACCCGCCGCTGGTACCAGGGGACCACCATGAGCGCCCTGCGCCCCGCCGGTGTCACGGTCATCGGCGGCGAGGGCCGGCCCGACCTCCTCGTCGCCGTCGTCGAGACCGGCAGCGGCACCGCCTACCAGCTGCTCCTCGGCATCCGGAGCGAACTGCCCCGGCGCCTGGAACCCGCCGCCATCGGCACGGTCCCCTACGGGCCGTGGGCCGGGCAGCGGCTCTACGACGCGGTGGCCGACCCGGCGCTGATGGGCGCCCTGCTGCGGGCCCTCGCCGGCCGCCGGGCCGGGCCCCTGCGCCTGGATCCGGCCGGCCGGCACCCGCTGCCGGTGGGCCTGGTCCCGCGCCCGCTGGCCGTCGACCAGAGCAACAGCGCGGTGGTGTACGGCGACCGGCTCCTGCTCAAGCTGTACCGCCGCCCCGAGCCCGGCCCGCACCCCGAGGTCGAGGCGCTGCGCGCGCTCACCGGCCAGGACTGCCCGCGCACCCCGCGGCTGCACGGCTCGCTGCACCTGGACGGGCTCACCCTCGGACTGGTCGAGGAGTTCCTGCCCGGCGCCGAGGACGGCTGGCGGCGCGCGGTCGCCCACGCCCGGGACCACCTCACCGCCTCCGCGGACCCGGACACCGGCCCCGGCCCGGCCGGCGGCTTCACCGCGGACGCCCAGGCGCTCGGCCGGGCCGTCGCCGAGACGCACGGCGCGCTCGCCCGGGCCTTCCCGCGGGTGCGGCTGAGCGCCGAGGACGTCGCCGCCGACGCGGCCCGGATGAAACGCCGGCTCACCGCCGCGGTGGCGGAGGTGCCGCAACTCGCCCGGCACCGCTCCCGGCTCGCCGCGCTCTTCGACGAGTACGGCAGGCTGGGCGTCCGGGGCTGCCCCGTCCTCGCCCAGCGCACCCACGGCGATCTCCACCTCGGCCAGGCCCTGTACACCGGCGGCGACTGGCGCCTGGTCGACTTCGAGGGGGAGCCGGCCACGCCCGCCGCCGAACGCGCCCTGCCCCAGCCGGTGCTGCGCGATGTGGCGGGCATGCTGCGCTCGTTCGACTACGCGGCCCGGGCGGCCCTGCTCTCGGCCGACCCGGAGAACGGGCCGGCCGAGACGGACACCGGCCCCGGCCGGCAGCTGAGCCGGCTGCGCCGGGCCGGCGCCTGGGCCCTGCGCAACCGCCGTGCCTTCTGCGCCGGTTACGCCGACGGCGGCGGCGAGGACCCGGCCTGCCGGTCCGCGCAGCTGACCGCCTTCGAGGCGGACCGGGCGGTGTACGAGGTCGTCTACGAGGCGCGGCACCGGCCGCACTGGCTGCCGGTGCCGCTCGCCGCGGTGCACCGGCTGGCGGGGGGCCGGGCGCACTGATGAGAACCGACGGGGGAGGGGGGGCCGGTGTGCCCGGACACCGGACCGGACTAGCTCTGGTGCTGCCGGGCCAGAGACCGCGCCGGGTCGTAGGACATCGGCATACCGGTGGCCACCAGGGCCTGGTCGTAGGCCTCCAGCGCCTCCTTGGTGCGGCCTTGGCGCTTCCACACGTCTCCGAGGTGGCGCCACTCGTGCGCCGTCTCGTACGACGGGGTGAAGTGCCGCAGCTGCCGGGTGGCCGCGTGCAGCGACTGGAGGCCCTCCTCCGTCTCGCCGCGCAGCAGGTGCAGTTCGGCGAGCCTGACCCGGGCCGCCACGGCCTCGAGCCGGGGCCCGGAACTGAGCAGTCCGAGAGCTCGGCGGGCGTGCACCGCGGCGTCGTCCCACTGGCCGAGCTGGGTGTGCGCGTCGGTGAGGGAGATCTCGCACTTGGCCTGCTCGACGGCGGTGCCGACCTCCGCGAGGCTCTGCCCGGCGTCCTCCAGCAGTTCCTTGGCACGGGCCGGGTCGGGGTGGTCGGACATCAGCTCCAGCCAGGCGACGTTCAGCTTCAGCATCGCCACGTGCCGCAGATTGTCGTCGTCGGACATCAGCACGAGGGCGCGCTCGGTGAGGGCCAGTGCCTCGCGGAGCTGCCCGCGCGAGAGGGCGACGAGTCCGGCGTTCCAGTACACGGACCCGCGGCCGGCCCGGCTGCCGTGCTGCTCCGCCACCGGGATGAGCTTCTGGGCGAGCAGATGGGCCCGGGTGAAGTCGCCCCGCAGGTAGTAGGAGGCGATGAGGGTGGCGCCCACCTGGATGTGGTCCACGGTGATGTCCAGGCCGAGCGCGTCCAGCGTGGCCAGGGCGCGCTCGCCGATCTCGATGCTGAGGGCGAGGTCCCCCATGTTGCGGTAGCAGCGGCTGAGCGCGACCGAGACCCGGCACCATTCGTCCGAGCCGGCCGCGAGCGCCGGTTCCTTGAGCAGTTCCTCCAGGACCGGGATCGCGGCCTCGATCCGGTCCAGCTTCTCCAGCGCTGCCGCCTGGCCCATACGGGTGCGCAGCAGCGTCGGCGGATCGAGCAGGTCGGGCTTGGCCAAAAGCTCGCCGAAGGACTGGAGCGCCGCTCCGTTGTCCCCGTTGCGCAGCGCCATTTCCGCGAAGGCGAGCTTCAGCCGCGCGTCTTCCAGGGCGTGATCGTCGTGCCCGGTCTTCAGGTGGTCCGGAGAACAGCCGAGTTTCCTGGCGAGGGTGGCGAGTACCGCGTCCGAGGGGGCCCTTTTGCCTGATTCGATGAGCGAGATGTAGCTCGCGGAGATATCGCTGGACGCGAGGTCCTGCTGCTTCAGGCCGCGCTTGACGCGAAGGTCCCGGATACGCTTGCCCACCTGGATCGGAGATGCGCTTGCGACATGATCCATATGGCTTCCCGGTGTGAGCGCATGACTTGAGATGTCATAGATCACGATACCAGCATGACTGGTCCACGCCAACGGGTTCGTGCATCTTTGCGGACGGCTGACAGAAAATCCACCGTTCCTCCCGTTCGGCATATGCCGCTACGGGAAAGGGAAATTCCGATTCCGTCGAATTATATTTTGCCGCCTAAAACTTGACTTGATCTGTCGAGTTGCATGACTATATGTGTCAGGAAAGACATTCCTATGAGGAGGGGGAAAAGGTGACGCCGAAGTCGCTCATAATTCTCGTGGCGACGCTTTTCATTGCCGGCCTCGCGTGCGGCGGATTCTACGTCGCAGCAGGTGGCGCGAAGCACGACACCGTCCGTCCCGTGACCGAGGGCATCTCGGGCGGCACCGGCTGCTGCTAGCCGGAGAATGGGCCCGCTGTCCGCCGGCCACTGAACCGCGGCGGGTCACCGCCGCTCCACGAGCCCAGCGGGAAAATGGCAGGCGATCCAGCGCCCACGTCCCGCGGAAATGTCCGGCACCCCCGGAACCTCCCGCTCGCAGCGCACCCGCTGCCCGCCCTCCAGCCGCGTGAACGCCGGGCAGCATGTCCGGAACCGGCACCCCGCCGCGCCCTCGCCGACCGCGAGCGGGCCGCCCCGCGGGACGGAGGACTCCGTCGGGACCGCGACCGCCGCCGGATCCGGGACCCGAACCGCCGCCAGCAACGCCCGGGTGTACGGATGACCCGGCCGCTCGAACACCTCGCGCACCCCGCCGGTCTCGACCACACGACCGGAGTGCAGGACCGCGACCCGGTCCGCGATGTGCCGCACCGCTCCCAGATCGTGGGAGACGAACAGACACGCGGGCCCGGGATCCTCCCGCAGCCTGCGCAGCAGGTCGAGAATCCCGGCCCGCACCGACACATCCAGCGCGGACACCGGCTCGTCGAGCAGCAGCAGCTCCGGCTCGACGGCCAGTGCGCGGGCGAGGGCGATCCGCTGCCGCTGCCCGCCGGAGAAGCGGTGCGGGTAGGCGGACGCGTCCCCGGGCCGCAGGCCCACCAGGCCCAGCACCTCCGCCACCCGCGCGGCCACCCGGTCCGCCGGCCACCGCTGCACCAGCAGCGGCTCGGCGACG
Source organism: Streptomyces glaucescens (assembly GCF_002154375.1). Classification (GTDB taxonomy): domain Bacteria; phylum Actinomycetota; class Actinomycetes; order Streptomycetales; family Streptomycetaceae; genus Streptomyces; species Streptomyces glaucescens. The sequence continues at coordinate 7,839 of NZ_MUND01000687.1, forward strand.
ATGTCACCGACCGGCAGCCGCGGGTCCAGGCTCGACATCGGGTCCTGCGGCACGTACTGCACCACGGCCCGCATCCGGCGCACCTCGGCACGGGAGAGCGTCGAGACGTCCCGGCCCAGGACCTCGATCCTCCCGTGCCGCGGCGCCGCCAGGGCCATCACCTCCAGCAGCGTGGTGGACTTCCCGGCCCCGGACTCCCCGACCAGGGCCAGCGTCTCCCCGTACCCGATCTCCAGGTCGACACGCTCCACCGCGCGCACCTCCTGCGCCCCGTCCCGTCGCCACCCGGCGGCCCGGGGCGCGGGGTACGACCTGGCGAGGCCGGTGATCCGGAGCACGGGCTCCCGCCCGGCGTCCCGCACCCGGGACGCCGGGCGGTGCGGTGCCGGGGGGAACAGCTCCGCGGCCGTACGCCGCTCGGCCTCGCCGCCGCGCCGACAGGCCGCCACATGGCCGTCGTCCCCGGAGAGCTCCGGCTCCGCGACCTCGCACTCCGCCTCCGCCAGCGGGCAGCGCGGCACGAACGCGCACCCGGGACCCGCCTCCCCGGGCGCCGGAGGAGCGCCCGGCATCGGCGTGGGCGGCACCTCCGTGTCGATCCGGGGCACCGAGCCGATCAGCCCCTTGGTGTACGGCATCCGGGGCCGCGCAAAGAGGGCGCCGGATGCCGTACACCAAGGG
>NZ_MUND01000688.1 GCF_002154375.1 Streptomyces glaucescens
GCCCGCAGCAGTGCGGGCGGGAGGGCGATCTCGGCCGTGACGCCGCCGCCCGGGGTGCGGGACAGCGTGACCCCGATCTCCCAGCGGCGCGCCAGGGCGCCCACCACGAACAGGCCGAGCACCTTCGTCGGCACCAGGTCGAGCCGTTCGCGGCGGATCAGCCGGGCGTTCTCCTCGGCCAGCCGCTCGGCGCTCATCCCCAGCCCGTGGTCGGTGACGGTGACCGTCGCCCCGTCCGGGCCGCCCTGCACCGTGACCTCGACGGCGCTGCCGGCCGGCGAGAACGACACGGCGTTCTCCAGCAGTTCGGCCACCATCAGGGTCAGGTCGCCCACCGCGTCGGGCTCCACCGTGACCTCGGTCCCGGCGTGCAGTTCGACCCGCTGGTAGCCCTCGATCTGGCCGAGCGCCGCCCGTACGACGTTGGTGAGCGCGGCGGGTCCGGCGTCGAGGACGGTCTCGCGGATGCCGGCCAGCAGCATCAGGCTGTCGGCGTTGCGGCGGAGCCGGACCGCGATGTGGTCGATGCGGTAGAGGCGTTCCAGCAGCGCCGGGTCTGTCTCGCCGCGCTCGACGGCGTCGATCAGGGCCAGCTGGCGGGTGGTCAGATTGCTCACCCGGCGGCCCACGTTGCCGAACATCTCTGCGACGTTGCGGCGGCTGAGCACCTGGCGTTCCAGCAGCGCGGCGGCGGTGCTCTGGACGTGGTTGAAGGCGTCGGCGAGGTCGCCGATCTCGTCCCGCGCGGTCACCGGCACCTTGCTGAGGCGCAGCGGGGTGTCGTCCTCGGCGTCGTCGTCGGCGACCCGGGCGAGTTCGCGCCCGGCGACGTCCGCGACGGTGCGGGCGGCGCCGGTGAGCGCCTGGACCGGCCGGACCACGGAGCGCCGTACCACCACCGCGAAGCCCAGCCACAGCGTGAAGCCGAGCAGGGCGAGGCCCAGCAGCAGGGCCGCGTTCCACCAGGCGTCGGTGGAGGCGGCGTCGGCGCGGTCGGCGATCTGGCCGATGAGCGAGGCGGTGATCTCCAGCCGGGTGGCGGACTGGTCGCGGTAGGCGGGGTAGGCGGCCAGCGCCTCGTTGAACCTCTCCCGGATCTCTTCCGGAGTGCCCGCCTGGAGTCCGCTCGGGTCGATCTGCAGCTCCGCGTAGTGCCGGCCGATGACGGCCTGGGCCGCGCTGTGCTCGATGCCGCGCAGCTCGGCCGCCTGCGCCTCGGTGGCGAACCGGCCGAAGCGGTCGGCCTGGTGCTGGTACAGCTCCTGGAAGCCGACCGCGTTGACGAACTCGATCAGCGCGTTGGAGTCGCCGGTCGTCGCGGAGAACACACTGGTCTCGAAGGAGCTGTGGGCGGCGTCCGCGCGCAGCAGCGAGTCCAGCAGGTTGCCGGTGAAGGTGGCGGCGAGGGCCTGGTTGCGGTCCAGGGCGAGCCCGTCGATGAGGTTCTTGGCGACGCCCGTGTACGCCGGGTCGATGTTGTCGGCGGGCAGATATCCCTGCGCGATGGTGGCGCGCAGGCTGTCCAGGCCGCTGATCTCCCGCAGCGCCCGCGCCTCGGTGCCGGGCAGCCGGTCGCCGAAGGTGTCACGGACCTTCTCCACCTGGGCGTCGACCGCCTGCTGGGCCTCGCGGTAGCCCTCCAGGGAGGGTTTCGTGCCGGGGCCGGAGGCCTCGTGGCGCACGGACAGCAGGATGGCCTGCTGGTGCTCGGCCTCGACCCGGTCGACCAGGGTGGCGACCTCGGCGCTGTCCCGGACGAGCCGGGCCGCGTCCGCCGCCTCGTGTGCGCGGATCACCTCGTCGACGATCAGGTGCAGGAGCACGGCGGCGAGCAGCGCGAGGGGCACGCCGACCAGGAGGTTGAGCTTGCGGCGGAACGGCCAGCGGTCGACGAGGCCCCGGATCCCCGCCTCGTGCGTGGACATCGGGCCTCCTTCAATGACCGCCATGGCCGATTCTGATCGACATGGACGTGCGTGACGGGCGTCAACTCCCGGGAGAGTACCGCCTCTTGAGCGAATCGATCACGACTGCACGTCAAGAATCCGTTACAACCCGCTCAGTTCCCCTGCGGGTTCGTTCACCTTTCATACACAACTTGCCGGTTGGGATGGCTGAACCGACCACTTGTCGACGGCAATTGTGATCAGGTGTCACTTGACTCACCTGGAACGCGCTGGATTGGATCGACGGCAGCGCAACGCCACCACTCACCGAGCCCGGAACGGGAACCGTGACTTCTACCGTGAAGAGCAGCTGGTCCAGAACGAGACACCGCGGCACCGCCGCCGTCGCGCTCGCCGCCGCGGCGGCGCTGCTGGCGGGCTGTGGCTCCTCCGAGGACAAGGCCGACGACCCGCTCGCCGGAGAGAAGGCGGACGGCGGCACCGTCGTCGTCGGCTCCAACAACTTCGCCGAGAGCATCCTCCTCGCCGACATCTACGGCGAGGCCCTGAAGGCCAAGGGCATCGAGGTCACCTACAAGCCGAACATCGGCAGCCGCGAGACCACCTACGGCCTGCTGAAGAACGGCTCGATCACCGTGCTCCCGGAGTACAACGGCTCACTGCTCGCCTACCTCGACCCCAAGGCCGAGCAGAAGTCCACCGAATCGGTGAACGCCGCGGTCAAGGCCAAGCTCGACCCCAAGCTGACCCTGCTGGAGTCGGCGCCGGCCGAGGACAAGGACTCCGTCTCGATCAACGCCGAGACGGCGAAGAAGCACGGCCTGACACCGCAGTCGACGCTCGCCGACCTCAAGGACATCGCGCCCGACCTGGTCATCGGCGGCTCGCCCGAGTTCCAGACCCGCCACCAGGGGCTGCTCGGCCTGGAGAAGGAGTACGGCCTGAAGTTCAAGTCCTTCAAGGCGCTCGACGCCGGGGGACCGCTGACCCAGGCCGCGCTGGCGAAGAACACCGTGCAGGCCGCGGACATCTTCACCACCGACCCGACCATCACCAAGGAGAAGTTCGTCGTCCTCCAGGACCCGAAGAACCTCTTCGGATTCGCCAACGTGACCCCGCTGGTGCACAAGAGCGGCCTGACCCAGGAGGGCGTCGACACCCTCAACGCGGTCTCCGCCAAGCTCGACACCAAGACGCTGCTCGACCTGGACTCCCAGGTGCAGCTGGAGAACAAGGACCCGCTCGACGTGGCCAAGTCCTGGCTGAAGTCGGTCGGCCTCGACTGACCGCCCCACCGATGAGCACCGCCACGGACGGCCCGCCCCTGTGTCCCGAGGGGGCGTGGCCGTCGCCGGCGGACCCGGCCGCCGGCGTCACCCTCGACGGCGCCGGACTCACCGCCGAGGACGTGGTCCGGCTCGCCGACGGCGCGGCCCTGCCGGTGCTGCCGGCGAAGGCCCTGGCACGGGTCCGGCGCTCCTGGCGGGCGGCCCAGCGGCTGGCCGCCGCGGGGCGGCTGTACGGCCGGGGCACCGGCGTCGGCGCGCACCGCTCGGTGGTGGTCGGCGCCGACGACGAGGCCGGGCACGGTCTGCGGCTGCTGCGCAGCCACGCGGGCGGCGCCGGGGCCCCGCTGCCCGCCCGGCAGGTGCGCGCGATGCTCGCGGTCCGAGCCAACCAGCTCCTCGCCGGCGGTTCCGGTATCCACCCCGACCTCGTCGAGGGCCTGGCGCAGGCGCTGCGGCTGGGCCGCCACCCGATGGTCCTGGAGTACGGCGGCCTCGGCACCGGCGACCTCACGGCCCTGGCGGAGACCGGGCTGGCGCTGATCGGTGAGCGCCCCTGGCTGCCGCCCGGCCCCGGCCCGGCGCCCGCCCCCGTGCCGCTGCGCCCCGGCGACGCGCTCGCCCTGCTCAGCAGCAACGCCCTGGTGCTCGGTCAGGCGGCGCTCGCCTGGCACGCCCTGGACACCCTGCTGCGCGCCGGTCACGCCGTCGCCGCCCTGTCCCTCGCCGCGGTGTCCGGATCGCCGGAGGCGTACGCGGCGCCGGTGCACGCCACCCGCCCGTATCCCGGTGCCGCCCGCGCCGCCGCCGAGGTGCGACGACTGCTGGGGCTGCCGGAACGGCCGTACGGCGGTGGCCGGCGGATCCAGGACCCGTACGGCTTCCGGGCCTTCCCGCAGGTGCACGGCTGCGCCCTGGACGCCGCGGAGGCGCTGCGCCGGATCGTCGAGACCGAGATCAACTGCCCCTCGGAGAACCCGCTCATCGCCCCCGACGGCACCGCCGCCTTCCACCACGGCGGCTTCTACGCCGCCCCGCTCGCCCTCGCCCTGGACGCGCTCCATCTCGCGGTGCTGCAGACCGCCCAGCTCTCCGCCGCCCGGCTCACCGCGCTCGGCCGTCCGGACCTCACGGGCCTGCCCGCGTTCCTCGCCACCGGCCCGGCGGGCAGCTCCGGGGCGATGATCCTGGAGTACCCGGCCGCCGCCGCCCTGGCCGACCTGCGCACCTGCGCCACCCCGGCCTCCGCCGGGCACGCGGTCCTCTCGCACGGCCTGGAGGAGGCGGCGAGCTTCGCCTCCCAGGCCGCCCGCCAGTCACTGCGCGCCGTCGACGCCTACCGCACCGTCCTGGCCTGCGAACTCGTCGCCGCGGTACGCGCGTTGCGGCTGCAGCCCTCACCGCCCGCGGTCCGCGCCTTCACCGCGGCGGCCGAGGCCCTGCCCGCCGGCACCGACGACCGTCCCCTCACCACGGATCTGGCGAGGGCGGGAGAGCTGCTGACGGCGCTGGCGGAGCTGTAGCCGCACCCTTGCTTGCTTGCTTGCTTGCTTGCCTGCCTGCCTGTCGTGCCCTCTTCGCCTCTTGTTCCCCCTTTGCCGGTAACCGCCCCCGCATTGCGCGCCAAAGCGGTCACGAGCGGTCATTTCATGGACATCGAGGGTGGGTTTCCGGCCGGATCGAGGGTTTCCCCTGTATCCCTGCGACCTCCCCTTTGCCTATCGTTCGAGCACAGCTGACCCACAGGTAACCCCTTGCACAGCTGACGCACTTCGCGCCTGGCCGGCCACCGCGCTCGCTTTTCGGTTCACCCCCCTCCGCTTCGACGACGAAGCGCCCGTCCGCCGCTCCGAGCTGCCCGGAGTCGGCCACGAAAGGCACGCCCTTGCGTACTTCCCCGTCCCTGCGACGCAAGCTGATATCCGTCGCCGCGGTCTCCGCGGCGCTGCTGACGGCCGGCACCACCTCGGTCGCCGTCGCCCAGGAGCCCGCTCCCCAGGCCTCCGCCGACCTCGCGGCCCGCACCGAGGCCGCCCCCGGCGTCACCGCCGAACGCCTCATCGTGGGCTACAAGCCCAGCGCCTCCGAGGCCAAGTCGAACAAGGCCGCCGAGGCCGACGCCGCCGCCAAGGGCAAGGAGGCCGGCGAGCAGCTGGACTTCCAGCGCCGTCTCGGCACCGGCGCCGCCCTCGTCGACCTCGGCGAGGACCTGACCAAGACGGACGTCGCCGACGTCATCGCCGAGTACCAGGCCGACCCGCAGGTCGCCTACGTCGTCCCGGACCGCCTGAACAAGCCGCAGGCCGACCCGAACGACACCGACTACGCCAAGCAGTGGGACCTCTTCGAGGCCACCGCCGGCATGAACGTCCCGGGCGCCTGGAACACCACCACCGGCACCGGCGTCACCGTCGCCGTCATCGACACCGGCTACGTCGCCCACTCCGACCTCGCCCCGAACATCGTCGGCGGCTACGACTTCATCGCCGACACCGCCGTCGCCGTCGACGGCAACGGCCGCGACAGCGACCCGTCCGACCCGGGCGACTGGTACGCCGCGGGCGAGTGCGGCGCGGGCGTCCCGGCCTCCAACTCCTCCTGGCACGGCACGCACGTGGCCGGCACCATCGCCGCGGCCACCAACAACGCCAAGGGCATGGCGGGCATCGCGTACGGCGCGAAGATCTCCCCGATCCGCGTCCTCGGCAAGTGCGGCGGCTACGACTCCGACATCATCGACGCCATCACCTGGGCGTCCGGCGGCACCGTCTCCGGCGTGCCCGCCAACACCAACGTCGCCAAGGTCATCAACATGAGCCTCGGCGGCGACGGCGCCTGCACCAGCGCCACCCAGAACGCCATCAACGCGGCCGTCGGCCGCGGCACCACGGTCGTCGTGGCGTCGGGCAACGACAACGAGAACGTCGCCAACCACTCGCCGGGCAACTGCAACAACGTGATCTCCGTCGCCGCGACCAGCCGCACCGGCGCCAAGGCCTCGTACTCCAACTACGGCTCCCTGATCGACATCTCCGCGCCCGGCGGCCAGACCAGCACCGGCACCGCGAACGGCATCTACTCCACGCTGAACTCCGGCACCAAGACGCCGTCGACCGAGTCGTACGCCTTCTACCAGGGCACCAGCATGGCCACCCCGCACGTCGCGGGCCTCGCCGCGCTGATGAAGTCGGCCAACTCCACGCTGACCCCCGCCCAGATCGAGTCGGCGATCAAGGCCAACGCCCGTCCGCTGCCCGGCGCCTGCTCCGGCGGCTGCGGCGCGGGTCTCGCGGACGCCACCAAGACGGTGCAGGCGGTGAGCGGTTCCGGCGGCTCGACGGGGGGCACCACCTTCACCAGCGCCACCGCCGTGAACATCCCGGACGCCGGCTCGGCCGTCGAGTCCCCGATCACCGTCAGCGGCCGCAGCGGCAACGCCCCGTCGGCCCTCCAGGTGGGCGTCGACATCACCCACACCTACCGCGGTGACCTGGTCATCGACCTGGTGGCGCCGGACGGTTCGGCCTACCGGCTGAAGTCCTCCAGCACCTCCGACTCCGCGGACAACGTCCTCACCACCTACACGGTGAACGCCTCCAGCGAGGTCGCCAACGGCACCTGGAAGCTGCGGGTGCAGGACGTGGCCGCGCAGGACACGGGCCGGATCAACAGCTGGAAGCTGACGTTCTGATCGACGTCTGACGCCTCCCTCGAGCGGGCGGGCCGGACGGTGCGGATGGGCACCGTCCGGCCCGCCTTTTTGTGTGCCCCAGCGTAAGGAACCGCGCGTCCGGTCTTTTTCCCGGGCGCGTTTGTCATATGTGGGACCCCATGGCCGCATCTCCGCGCCCGCCGGTCTCGTGGAGCACGCCGGGTGGAGGCTACGATGAACTGCGCCAACTCGCCCTCAGAGAGGCGGGCGAGGAAAAACTGACGGGGTGGTACGTGCCGGTGAGGTGTGAGCTATCGTGTACATCCGGTAAGTAAAAAACGGCGTGACCCGTTCTTTTCAGCCTGGAGAGTCAAGACGATGGCGAGGCAGCTACGCGCCGAACAGACCCGCGCGACGATTATCGCGGCCGCCGCCGACCTGTTCGACCGGCACGGCTACGAGTCGACCAGTCTCAGCGACATCGTCGACCACGCCCACGTCACCAAAGGCGCCCTGTACTTCCACTTCGCGGCCAAGGAGGACCTGGCCCACGCCATCATGGAGATCCAGTCCCAGGCCTCGCGCCGGCTGGCCCGTGAGGTGGAGGAACGGGACTGCTCCTCACTGGAGGCCCTGATGCGGATCACCTTCGGCATCGCCCGGCTCTCCGTCGAGGGCCCGGTCGCCCGCGCGGGACTGCGGCTGGCCACCGCGGGTGTGGGACTGCGGCCGCCGCTGCCGCACCCGTTCACCGAGTGGCTGGAGATCGCGTCCCGCAAACTCCTGGGCGCGGTCAAGGAGTCCGACGTCCACCCGGACATCGACATAGACGCCGTCGCGCACTCCCTCGTCAGCTTCTTCGTCGGCACCCGTGTCACGGGCCGTTCCCTCGAACCGCTCGTGCGGCTGCCCCGCCGCACCGCCGAGATGTGGTACGTCCTGGTCCGCGGCCTGGTGCCGGTGACGCGCCGCCCTCGCTACCTCAGCCTGGTCGCACAGCTGGAGCGGGAGGCCCGAGCGGTGTGAGCCGCGGCCGGGGCGCCGGGCCCCGCGCGATACGGTGACGCGCATGCCCGACACCGCCCCCGCGCCCGTGCTCCGCGCCGACCGGCCCGGCTCCTTCCCGCACGGGGTGCTGGCCGAGCGCCACCCCGCGATCATCCGGCAGGTACAGGAGTCGATCCCGTACGACCCCGAACGGCGGCGCGCCCTCGACGCGCTGCTGGCGAACTGCACCGAGGGCGTCGTCGAACCTCTCCCCGCGGACGCCCCCGACCTCGGCCGCTGGCGGGAGTGGGGCCTCGCCGACCATGTCGGACGGCCCTGGTTCGACCTGCCCTGGCTGTGGTCCGAGAGCTACTTCTACCGGCAACTCCTGCAAGCCGCCGGCTACTTCACCCCCGGGCCCTGGCAGGGCATCGACCCCTTCCGCCCCGCCAAGCTCGCCGAGCTGGACGCCCCGCAGACCGACGAGGAGCTGGCCGCCCTCGACGCCGTCGCGGACCGCCCCGCCGACGAACGCTCCCGCGCCCTGCTGCACGGCTCCCTCTGGGGCAACCGCGCCGACCTGAGCTTCCGTCTCTCCGCCGAGGGCGCCGACACCAGGGCCGCCGCCCCCGGACTGGTCGCCGACGACAGTGAGACCCTCTGGTCGCTGCTCCCGCCCTCCGTGGCGGGCGGCACCCTCTGCCTGGTCGCCGACAACGCGGGCCGTGAACTCGTCCCCGACCTGCTGCTCATCGCCGACCTCCTCGACCGGGGCCGCATCGCACGAGCCGTCCTGCACCTGAAGCCGCACCCCTACTACGTCTCCGACGCCACCACCGCCGACGTGCTCGACGCGCTGCGCCGGCTCACCGCGGCACCCGGCACCGCCGCCGCGTACGGCAGGCGGCTGTGGTCCGCGATGACCGACGGCCGGCTGATCCTGCGCGCCCACCCCTTCTCCGGCGGCCCGCTGCCGTACGCCGAGATGCCGGACGACCTGCGGGCCGAGTTCGCCGCCGCCACGCTCACCGTGGTCAAGGGCGACCTCAACTACCGCCGTCTGGTGGGCGACCGGCGATGGCCCCCGACCACCCCCTTCGCCGACCTCACCGCGTACTTCCCCGGCCCGGTCGCCGCTCTGCGCACCCTGAAGTCGGAAGTGATCTGCGGCCTCGACGCCGGCACCGAGGCCGCGCTGACCGCCGCCGAGGGCGAGCGCTGGCGGACCGCGGGCACCCATGCGCTGATCCAGGTCAGGACGTGACGGGTCACGGCGGGGCGGGCCAGGGCGTGACGTGACGGGTCATGGGGTGATCCGCATCGGCAGTGACTTGATGCCGTTGATGAAGTTCGACACCAGACGGCCCGGCGGCCCGGCGGTCCGCAGCACGGGCAGCGCGCGCAGTGCCTCCCCGTACAGCACCCGCAGCTGCAGCCGGGCGAAGTGAGCACCCAGACAGACGTGCGGTCCGTCCCCGAATGACACCTGCGGATTCGGCGTGCGGCCCAGGTCCAGCCGGTCCGGGTCGGTAAACACCCGCTCGTCCCGGTTGGCCGCCGCGTGGCAGACGACCACCTTGTCACCGGCGCGGATCCGGCGCCCGGCCAGCACGGTGTCGCGGACGGCGGTCCGGCGGAACGTGAGCACCGGCGGGTGCCAGCGCAGCAGCTCGTCGACGGCTGAGGCGAGCGGCACCGCACCGGATCTCAGCCGCTCGCACTCACCGGCGTGCTCCGCCAGCGCGAGCAGCCCGCCGGGCGCCGCGGCGCGCACCGTGTCGTTGCCCGCGACGGTGAGCAGGAAGAAGAACATCTCCAGTTCGGCGTCGGCGAGTTCGCCGTCCCGGGCGAGGACGGTCAGCACATCGTCGCCGGGGTGGCGCCGCTTGTGCGCGGCGAGCCGCTGGGCGTAGTCGAACATGTCCCGCAGGGCCGCGGGGGAGCGCGGGTTCACCGGGGCGCCCCGCTCGTCACGCACCGGGGGACCCGCCTCGTCCGGGTCCTGATAGCCGATCACCCGCTGCGTCCAGTGCAGCAGCAGACCCCGGTCGCCCTCCGGGACGCCGAGCAGATCCGCCAGGTTCAGCAGGGCGTAGTCGTCGGTGACGGCGGTGACGAGATCGACGGTGCCGTCCCCGGCGCGGGCCTCGGCCACGGCCCGCGCGAACAGCGCCCGGGCCCGCTCCTCGGCGACCGCCGTGAACCGCTCGATCCGGCCCGGGGTGAACGCCCGGCTGACCAGCCGCCGCAGCCGGTTGTGGTGCGGCGGGTCCTGGTTGAGCATCATGCGGCGGATGAACGGCAGATCGTCCGCATCCGGGTCGCGTATCTGGGTGGCGCCCAGATACGAGGAGAAGGCCGCCGCGTCCTTGAGCACGCGCACCACGTCCGCGTGCCGGGTCACGGCCCAGAACCCGGGCCCGGCCGGCCAGCCCAGAACCTCGGGCTCCTCCTGCCAGGCCACCGGGTGATGGTCGCGCAGGAACCGGTAGGCGTCGTACGGAACCGCGGTGGCGTACAGCCGGGGGTCGAAGACGTCCGGCACGGGCGGGGCGTCGGGCCAGGTCATGCGGGCCCACCGGCACGGTCGTCGTCCTCGTCCGCCCTGAGGAAGTCCTCCACCACGCGGATCAGCTCCAGCGGCGTCTCGTCCATCGCGTAGTGCCCCGCGCAGGGCAGTTCGTGCAGCTCCGCGCGCGGATACCAGACCAGCCAGGTCGCCCGGAGCAGGTCCGCCGACAGCGCGGGATCCAGCGCCCCGGCGACGGCGAGCGCGGGGACCGGCACGCCCTCCACCCGGTCGTGGAAGTCCTCCCGCGCCCAGGAGTCCAGCCAGGCGCGGAAGGCCTTCGGGTCACTGCACGCCAGGGAGCGCTCCACCATCCGGTCCAGCCAGGCGGCGGGGCGGCGGCCGCCGGTGGTGAGGTCGATGATGGCCCGCCGGTTCTCCGGCCGGTGCGCGGCGTCCGCGAACAGCTCCCACTGCTCCGGTGGCAGGTCCAGCCCGGAAGCGGGGACGGGGGAGACGCCGACGATCCGGCGCAGCCGGTGCGGTGCCACGGTCAGCAGCCGCTGGGCGATCGCGCCGCCCATCGAGTGCCCCACCACCGAGAACCGCCGCCAGCCCAGCCGGTCGGCCAGCTGGACCAGGTCCAGCGCGGCCTCTCCGGTGGTGCACGCGCCCGAGTCGGCGCGCGCCGCGCCGTAGCCGCGCAGATCGACCAGCGCGTACTGGAACGCCGCACGGTCCAGATCCGGCAGCAGGGGAGTGAACGCGGAGCGGTCGGCGAACCATCCGTGCACGGCGAACACCTTGTGGGCGCCGTCGCCGTGCAGTTCATGGGGGAGTGCGAAGGAGGTCATGGCATCACCGTGTCGGGAGGTCGAGGGGGCGGCAAGGGGTCGTACACCGGGGAAACGGACCGGCCCGAGGGCGGACTCCCGCGACGCCCCCGATTCACGCGATGGTGTGATCATGTGTGTCCCGGCGGATGCCCCGGCGGACGCGGGGGTAGGGCCCGGCCATGACGCAGCCGTTCGAACTCCCGCACTTCTACATGCCGTATCCCGCGCGGCTGAACCCGCATCTCGGCACCGCCCGCACCCACTCGACCGCGTGGGCGCGCGAGATGGGCATGCTGGAGGGCTCCGGGATCTGGGAGCAGGCCGACCTCGACGCGCACGACTACGGCCTGCTCTGCGCCTACACCCACCCCGACTGCGACGCGCAAGCCCTCTCGCTCATCACCGACTGGTACGTGTGGGTGTTCTTCTTCGACGACCACTTCCTGGAGACGTTCAAGCGCAGCCAGGACCGCGCAGGCGGCAAGGCCTATCTGGACCGGCTGCCGCTGTTCATGCCGCTGGACCCGGGCGCCCCCGTGCCCGAGCCGCAGAACCCGGTCGAGGCGGGCCTCGCCGATCTGTGGGCGCGCACCGTGCCGTCGATGTCCGCCGACTGGCGCCGCCGTTTCGCCGTGGCCACCGAGCATCTGCTGAACGAGTCCCTGTGGGAGCTGTCCAACATCAACGAGGGGCGGATCGCCAACCCCGTCGAGTACATCGAGATGCGCCGCAAGGTCGGCGGCGCCCCCTGGTCGGCGGGGCTGGTGGAGTACGCGACCGCCGAGGTGCCCGCGTCCGTCGCCGGATCCCGGCCGCTGCGAGTGCTGATGGAGACGTTCTCGGACGCCGTGCACCTGCGCAACGACCTCTTCTCCTACCAGCGGGAGGTCGAGGACGAGGGCGAGAACAGCAACGGCGTCCTCGTGCTGGAGACCTTCTTCGGCTGCACCACCCAGGAGGCCGCCGACACCGTCAACGACGTCCTCAGCTCCCGGCTCCACCAGTTCGAGCACACCGCGCTGACCGAAGTGCCCGCGCTCGCCCTGGAGAAGGGGCTGCCCCCTGCCGAGGTCGCGGCGGTGGCGGCCTACACCAAGGGCCTGCAGGACTGGCAGTCCGGCGGCCACGAGTGGCACCTGCGCTCCAGCCGCTACATGAACGAGAACGCCGTCGCCTCGGGTGGGCCGGGCCTCGGCGTGCTGGGCACCTCGGCGTCCGACGTGCGCGCGCTGCTCGCCTCGACGGGCGCCCAGCGGCTGCGGGCCTGGACGCACCGGCCGTTCCAGAAGGTCGGCCCGTCCCGCATCCCCGACATCCGCATGCCCTACCCGCTCCGGCTGAACTCCGGCCTGGACGGCGCGCGTGCCCGCCTGCTGCCGTGGACGCGGCAGATGGGCATGATGAGCGAGGGTGTCTGGGACGAGGACAAACTCGCCGCCTACGACCTCGCGCTGTGCTCCGCCGGACTGGACCCGGACGGCTCCGCGGAGGCCCTCGACCTCAGCGCGCAGTGGCTGGCCTTCGGCACCTACGGCGACGACTACTACCCGCTCGTCTACGGGCACCGCCGCGACCTCGCCGCCGCCCGGCTCACCACCGAGCGCCTGTCGGCGTGCATGCCGCTCGCCGGCGAGGAGCCGATCGTCCCGGCCAACGCCATGGAACGCAGCCTCATCGACCTGTGGGGCCGCACCACCGCCGGCATGGACGAGGAGGCCCGCCGGGGCCTGAAGAACGCCGTGAACGTCATGACGGAGTCCTGGGTGTGGGAGGTGTCGAACCAGATCCAGCACCGCATCCCCGACCCCGTCGACTACCTGGAGATGCGCCGCGCCACCTTCGGCTCCGACATGACCATGAGCCTGTGCCGCATGGGCCACGGGCCCTCGGTCCCGCCGGAGGTCTACCGCAGCGGGCCGGTCCGCTCCCTGGAGAACGCGGCCATGGACTTCGCCTGCCTCCTCAACGACGTGTTCTCCTACCAGAAGGAGATCGAGTACGAGGGCGAGATCCACAACGCGGTCCTGGTCGTGCAGAACTTCTTCGGCATCGACTACCCGGCCGCCCTGGACATCGTCGGCGACCTGCTGAACCAGCGCATGGAGCAGTTCGAGCACGTGCTCGCCACCGAGATCCCCGTGGTGTGCGAGGACTTCTCCCTGGCGGACGAGGAGCGGGCCGGACTGGACTCGTACGTCGTCGCGCTGCAGAACTGGATGGCCGGCATCCTCAACTGGCACCGCTCGGTGAACCGCTACAAGTCCGAGTGGCTGGCGAGCCGCGCCCACGCCTTCCTCCCGGACCGCGCCCCCGCGATCCCCGTCCCCAGGGTCCCGGCCCCCGCGTGGGTCGGCTGACCGCCCGGACCCTCCCGGCCGTCGCCGCGGCGAGGTCGCGCACTCTCCGGGCGGCGGCCTGCGCGAGCCCGCCGCGCCTCTCCTCCGCGGCGGCCGGCAGGCCGCGGGC
>NZ_MUND01000069.1:0-6413 GCF_002154375.1 Streptomyces glaucescens
TCGACGCCTACCTGGCCCGCACGGACGCCGTCCTCTCCCCCGGCTCGCCCCGTACGGCCCGCACGGTCTACACGGCCATGCACGGCGTCGGCAAGGACACCCTCCTCGCCGCCTTCGCCCGGGCCGGCTTCCCCGCCCCGGACCTCGTCGCCGAGCAGGCCGACCCGGACCCGGACTTCCCCACCGTGGCCTTCCCCAACCCGGAGGAGCCCGGCGCGATGGACCTCGCCTTCGCGAAGGCCCGCGAGACGGACCCCGACCTGGTCATCGCCAACGACCCGGACGCGGACCGCTGCGCCGTGGCGGTCGAGGACGACGGCCGCTGGCGCATGCTCCGCGGCGACGAGGTGGGCGCGCTGCTCGCCGCCCACCTGGTGAACCGCGGAGCCCGGGGCACCTTCGCCGAGTCGATCGTCTCCTCCTCCCTCCTCGGCCGCATCGCGGAGAGGGCGGGCCTCCCCTACGAGGAGACCCTGACGGGCTTCAAGTGGATCGCCCGCGTCGACGGCCTGCGCTACGGCTACGAAGAGGCCCTCGGCTACTGCGTCGACCCGGAGGGCGTCCGCGACAAGGACGGCATCACCGCGGCCCTGCTGATCACGGAACTCGCCTCGGTCCTCAAGGAGCAGGGCCGCACCCTGCTCGACCTCCTCGACGACCTCGCCGTGGAGCACGGCCTGCACGCCACCGACCAGCTCTCGGTCCGCGTGCAGGACCTGTCCCTCATCGCGGACGCCATGCGCCGGCTGCGCGAGCAGCCGCCGACCCGGCTCGCGGGCCTGCCGGTCACGAACGCCGAGGACCTGACCCGTGGCACGGACCGGCTCCCGCCCACGGACGGCCTGCGCTACACCCTCGAAGGTGCCCGCGTCATCGTCCGTCCGAGCGGCACGGAGCCCAAGCTGAAGTGCTACCTGGAGGTCGTCGTCCCGGTGGCCGACCACGCCGGCCTCCCGGCCGCCCGCACCAAGGCGGCACAGCTGCTGTCGGCGATCAAGCAGGACCTGTCCGCGGCGGCGGGCATCTGACACGGCGGGTGCCACGGGGAACCCCAGGGCTCCCCGTGGCACCCGCTTCGCATCTCACCGGCGCCGTCTCGCGACGCGGGCGCCCGGGCGAACCGCCACCGGCGCCCTCCGGACTCAGCCGAGCCCGAGCAGCACCCCGAGGAGCACCGCACCCGCCACCGCCGGGGCGACGATCTCGTACGCCCACCGCACGGTGACCTGCCCCTGCGCCGCCTCGGCCGTCTCCCGCGCCTCCAGCAGCTCGCGCAGCTCGTCCATGATCTGGTCGGCCTGGGCCCGTACCGGCCCCTCCGGCACGGGCCCGCCGCCGAAGCCGGCGAGCCCCCCGAGGCCGGGCCCCCGGCCGCCCCGGTCCCCGGACGGCTCCGCCGCCCGCCGCGACTCCCGCCGCGCCGCCTTCTTCCGCGCCCGCAGGGACACCGGAATGGCCCACAGCTGGTACTTCGTGCCGGACTTGGTGACGACCTCGTTGGTGTACCCGGACCGCAGGGAGGCGATCTCGCCCCAGGGCAGCACGACGAGCCGGAAGGGGTTGCGGATCCGCAGCCGGTCGTCGTTCGCGGACACGGCGGGCCGCAGCGTGAAGGCGGTGACCAGCGGCACCACCAGCAGCAGCGTCGCGAGCGCCACCCACGGCGTGCGACCGTCACCGGCGACGATCGCGTCGATGCCGAGCCACGCGGCGAGGCCGAGCAGCAGCACACCTCCGGCGATGCCCGCGGGTGACCGGTAGATCCGATCCTTGGACTCGGTGGTCGTCATGGCCCCGATTGTGCCCGACACCACCGAGAGCGCTCATACGCGGTCCCGGGGCCGCCGAACGAGCGGCCACGAGCTTCGGGGGGTGTACAGCAGCTACGCGCGTAGATATGCTCGTCTGGTGACCATGCCCACCAATGCACCCACCGCAGCTCACAGCCTCTCGGACGTCGCCGCGTCCGACAGCACGCTGCGCCGCTTCCTCCACGGGCTGCCCGGCGTCGACGCGGTCGGCCTGGAGGCACGCGCCGCTTCCCTCGGCACCCGTTCCATCAAGACGACCGCCAAGGCGTACGCCATCGACCTGGCCATCTCCATGGTCGACCTGACGACGCTGGAAGGCGCGGACACCCCGGGCAAGGTCCGGGCGCTCGGCGCCAAGGCGGTCCACCCCGATCCGACCGACCGCACCACCCCCGCGACCGCGGCCGTCTGCGTCTACCCGGACATGGTGGCCGCCGCGAAGGAGGCCGTCGCCGGCTCCTCGGTGAAGGTCGCCTCGGTCGCCACCGCCTTCCCGGCGGGCCGCGCGCCGATCGACGTCAAGCTGGCCGACGTCCGCGAGGCCATCGCCGCGGGCGCCGACGAGATCGACATGGTCATCGACCGCGGGGCGTTCCTCGCGGGGCGGTACATGAAGGTGTACGACGAGATCACCGCCGTGAAGGAGGCCTGCGGGACCGACGCCCGCCTGAAGGTCATCTTCGAGACCGGCGAGCTGTCCACGTACGACAACATCCGCCGTGCCAGCTGGCTCGGCATGCTGGCGGGCGCGGACTTCATCAAGACCTCGACGGGCAAGGTCGCGGTGAACGCCACCCCGGCGAACACCCTCCTCATGCTGGAGGCCGTCCGCGACTTCCGGGCCGCCACCGGCGTCCAGGTCGGCGTGAAGCCGGCCGGCGGCATCCGCACCACCAAGGACGCCATCAAGTTCCTGGTCCTGGTCAACGAGACCGTAGGCGAGGACTGGCTGGACAACCACTGGTTCCGGTTCGGCGCGTCCTCGCTCCTGAACGACCTGCTGATGCAGCGTCAGAAGCTGGCCACCGGCCGCTACTCCGGCCCCGACTACGTGACGGTGGACTGATCACCATGGCATCGGCATTCGCATACGCCCCCGCACCCGAGTCCCGCTCGGTCGTCGACATCGCGCCCTCCTACGGCCTCTTCATCGACGGAGAGTTCACCGAGGCGGCCGACGGCAAGGTCTTCAAGACCGTCTCGCCGTCCACCGAGGAGGTCCTCTCCGAGATCGCCCAGGCCGGCGAGGCGGACGTGGACCGCGCGGTGAGGGCCGCCCGCAAGGCCTTCGAGAAGTGGTCGGCGCTGCCCGGCGCCGAGCGCGCCAAGTACCTGTTCCGCATCGCGCGGATCATCCAGGAGCGCAGCCGCGAGCTGGCCGTCCTCGAGACCCTGGACAACGGCAAGCCCATCAGGGAGACGCGCGACGCGGACCTCCCCCTGGTCGCCGCGCACTTCTTCTACTACGCGGGCTGGGCCGACAAGCTCGGCCACGCGGGCTTCGGCGTGAACCCCCGTCCGCTCGGCGTCGCGGGCCAGGTCATCCCGTGGAACTTCCCGCTGCTGATGCTGGCGTGGAAGATCGCCCCGGCGCTGGCGGCCGGCAACACGGTCGTGCTGAAGCCGGCCGAGACGACCCCGCTGTCCGCCCTGTTCTTCGCGGACATCTGCCGCCAGGCGGGTCTGCCCAAGGGCGTCGTCAACATCCTCCCGGGCTACGGCGACGCCGGCGCCGCACTGGTCGCCCACCCGGGCGTGGACAAGGTCGCCTTCACCGGCTCCACCGCGGTCGGCAAGGAGATCGCCCGCACGGTCGCCGGCACCCGCAAGAAGCTCACCCTGGAGCTGGGCGGCAAGGGCGCCAACATCGTCTTCGACGACGCCCCCATCGACCAGGCCGTCGAGGGCATCGTGAACGGCATCTTCTTCAACCAGGGCCAGGTGTGCTGCGCGGGCAGCCGCCTGCTGGTGCAGGAGTCGATCCAGGACGAGCTGCTGGACTCCCTCAAGCGCAGGCTCTCCACCCTGCGCCTGGGCGACCCGCTGGACAAGAACACCGACATCGGCGCGATCAACTCCGCGGAGCAGCTGGCCCGGATCACCGCCCTCGCCGAGCAGGGCGAGGCGGAGGGCGCCGAGCGCTGGTCCCCGGCCTGCGAGCTGCCGGAGAGCGGCTACTGGTTCGCCCCGACGCTGTTCACGAACGTCACCCAGGCCCACACCATCGCCCGCGACGAGATCTTCGGTCCGGTCCTGTCGGTGCTGACGTTCCGCACGCCGGACGAGGCCGTCGCCAAGGCCAACAACACGCCGTACGGCCTGTCGGCGGGCATCTGGACGGAGAAGGGCTCCCGCATCCTGGCGGTGGCGAACAAGCTCCGGGCGGGCGTCGTCTGGTCCAACACGTTCAACAAGTTCGACCCGACCTCGCCGTTCGGCGGCTACAAGGAGTCGGGCTTCGGCCGCGAGGGCGGTCGGCACGGCCTGGAGGCTTACCTCGATGTCTGAGCGACTTTCCGTTCTGAAGACCTACAAGCTGTACGTCGGCGGGAAGTTCCCGCGTTCCGAGAGCGGCCGGGTGTACGAGGTGACGGACTCCAAGGGCAAGTGGCTGGCCAACGCACCGCAGTCGTCCCGCAAGGACGCCCGTGACGCGGTCGTCGCCGCCCGCAAGGCGTTCGGCGGCTGGTCCGGCGCGACGGCGTACAACCGGGGCCAGATCCTCTACCGCGTGGCCGAGATGCTGGAGGGCCGCCGGAGCCAGTTCGCGCGCGAGGTCGCGGACGCCGAGGGCCTGTCGAAGTCCAAGGCCACCGAGCAGGTCGAGGCGACCATCGACCGCTGGGTCTGGTACGCGGGCTGGACCGACAAGATCGCCCAGGTGCTCGGCGGCGCGAACCCGGTCGCGGGTCCGTTCTTCAACCTCTCCACCCCCGAGCCGACGGGCGTGGTGGCGGTGCTGGCCCCGCAGGAGTCGTCGTTCCTGGGCCTGGTCTCGGTGGTCGCCCCGGTGATCGCGACGGGCAACACGGCGGTCGTGATCGCCTCGGAGAAGTCCCCGCTCCCCGCCCTGTCCCTGGGTGAGGTGCTGGCCACCTCCGACCTGCCCGGCGGCGTGGTGAACATCCTCTCCGGCCGTACGGCGGAGATCGCGGCGCCCCTGGCCGCGCATCAGGACGTCAACGCGATCGACCTGGCGGGTGCCGACGACGCCCTGGCGAAGGAGCTGGAGATCGCCGCGGCCGACAACCTCAAGCGCGTACTGCGTCCACAGCCTGTGGATCATGCCGCGACGCCGGGCATCGACCGCATGACGGCCTTCCTGGAGACCAAGACGGTCTGGCACCCCACGGGCTCCCTGGGCGCCTCCGGCTCCTCGTACTGACCGCGTACCGGCCGCGAGACACCGGCCGCGGGGCCCACGCACGGAGAGGGCCGCGTCCGCTCCCCGTCCGGGGCGGCCGCGGCCCTCTCTCCCGTGCCGTCAGCCGCCCAGCGGCCCCGCCGCCTGCCCCACTCCCGGGATGCTCCCGACCGACTCGGCCTGGGCGACCGGGCCGGTCAGGGATCGTGAGTCCAGCGGCTGGAAGTCGGCGAACTGGGTGCCCACGCCGTTGTCCAGGGGGTCGACACCGGTGCCGGCGAGCGGGTTGGGCTTCAGGTTCGCGACCGGGCCGGCGGCATGGCCGGCCGTGCCGGCCAGGGCCTGGAACCCGGCCCGCGGGTCGATCTCGCCGAGGCCGGCCGGCCGCGAGTGCGGGACACCGGTGACCGGCTCGGTGCCGGCGGCGGCCGTCCCCGCGCCGGCACCCAGCGCCACTCCCGCGGTCGCGAGGGCGATCAGGGCGCGCCGGGCGGCGGGCTGGTGGGGGGACGCGTGTCGGGCCATGGCTGCTGCCACCTTCCGAGGACGGAGGGTAATCATGTCGACGCGAAGCGTAGTTGAGGTGTGACGCGCGCATCAAAGCCGACCCGCGGGGTCGTTGACGGGCCGCCCGATGCCTCACACTGGTGTCCCGTGAGCTCCCATCCGCCCATACCCGGCCGAGTCGTGCTGCTCTGCGGCCCCTCCGGCTCCGGCAAGTCCCTTCTCGCGGCCCGCTCCGGCCTGCCGGTGCTGCGGCTCGACGACTTCTACAAGGAGGGCACCGACCCGACGCTGCCGCTGGTGGCGGGGAGCTCCGACATCGACTGGGACCACCCCGAGTCGTGGGACGCGGACGCCGCGATCGCCGCGATCGAGGACCTGTGCCGCACCGGCCGTACGAACGTTCCCGTATACGACATCGCGCTCAGCGCCCGCACCGGCGCGGACGCCGTCGACATCGGGCAGGCCCCGCTGTTCATCGCGGAGGGCATCTTCGCCGCCGAGATCGTCGCCCGCTGCCGGGAGCTGGGTGTGCTGGCCGACGCGCTCTGCCTGAGCCGGGGCGCGGTGACGACGTTCCGCCGGCGGTTCCTGCGGGACCTCAAGGAGGGCCGCAAGTCGGTGCCGTTCCTGCTGCGCCGCGGCTGGCGGCTGATGCGCGACGAGCGGTCCATCGTGGCCCGCCAGACCGCGCTGGGCGCGTACGCCTGCGACCGGGACGAGGCGCTGCGCCG
>NZ_MUND01000069.1:6460-6593 GCF_002154375.1 Streptomyces glaucescens
GCGGCGACCACGACCAGCGGCGCGGGAACTGCGGAACGGGAACGGAGCGGGAACGCCGAACGGCAGAGCACGCCGGGGACAGCAGAACGGGACTGGACGGACCCCCCGGCCCACCAGCCCCGCTCCCTCTTTC
>NZ_MUND01000689.1 GCF_002154375.1 Streptomyces glaucescens
GACGAAGGGCTCGAGCCGCTTGCTGATGTCGCGGAAGTCGGGGTGGTCGGCCACCCGCGCGATCGCGGGCGCCGGGTCCTGCTCGGCCTCGATGAGATGCATGTAGACGTCGCCGAACTGGAACAGCGAGCGCCTGGTCACCCCGATGAGGTGCGGGAGTTCACCGCGGTCGGAGGCGGCGAAGACCTCCGCGATGTCCGGCGCCGACTGCGGCGCCATCCGGGCGACGATCAGGGTGTGGTGCATGGGGTTTCCTTCCGTGGCCGGGTCGCTCAGGCCGACGAGACGGGTGTGGTCCGCCGCTCGCCGGCGGCCTGCTCGATACGGTCGCGGATGAGGGCCATCTGCACCGGGGAGTTGCGGTTGATGATGCCGGTCATCCCGGCGTCGTCGACCGGTGCGTCGGGCTTCATGGCGAAGTCCTGCGTCCAGCGCATCCGAGTGCCGTCCGCGGTCTCCTCGTACTCCCAGAGGATGTTCATGTACTCGAACGGTCCGGGTTCGATCCGGCGGGCGCGGACGACGAGCTTCTCGCGGTCGGTGACCCGCTCCGACACCCAGCTCCACACCTTTCCGTTCTCGTCGGGGTGCATGGTCAGCCGGAAGGTGACCGTGTCCCCGTTCCGGGACAGCACCTCGCAGGCCGAGTACTCGCTGAACAGCTGCGGCCATCGTTCGAGGTCGTTCGTCATGTCCCAGACGAGGTCGAGGGGTGCGGCGATGGTGATCTCGTTCTCGGTGTGTCCAGCCACGTCAGCCTCCCGTCGTGAGCGCGCCGTTGACCAGGTCGAGGAAGTCGCGGGGCGTCTTGCAGCGCTCCGCGTCGGTGGGCAGGGCGCGGCCGTGCCGGTTCTCCAGCTCGCCGACGATGCCGAGGAGGCCCAGGGAGTCCACCCCGAACTCGGCGAACGGGGTGTCCACCCGGGCGGTGAGGTCCTGCGGGTCGACGGTGACGCCGGCGGCCTTCTTCATCAGGGCGGACAGTTCCTGGACGGTCAGTTCCGTGTTGCTCATGCTTGTTCTCCTTGTCGTAGTACCAGCGCCGCGTTGGATCCCATGAGGCCCCGGCTGAGGATCAGGGCCGTCCGGAGTTCCGCCGGGCGCGCCCTCGTGGTCACCAGGTCGATGTCGTGGCAGATGTCGAAGACGCCCGGCGTCGGCGGCACCTGCCCGTGCTCCATGGCCAGCACCGCGGCGGCGATGTCCAGCAAGGGCCCGCCGCAGTAGGCGCGCCCGAACCCGGCCTTGGGGGCCGTGACGGGCACCCGGGTGCCGTGCGGGCCGAGGGCGTCGGTGAGGGCCAGTGCCTCGGCCCGGTCCGCCTCCGGGGTGCCCAGCGCGTCGGCGAAGACCACGTCGATCTCCTCCGGTGCGCAGCCGGCCTCGTCGAGGGCTCCCTGGATGGCCCGGGCGAGTCCCTCCCGGGAGCGGTCCCAGCGCGAGGCGCCGGTGAAGGTGGCGGCGTGACCCGCCACGGTGGCGCGGATCGCCGTGCCGCGGCGGCGGGCCCGGTCCGCGTCCTCCACGACCAGCACGGCTCCGCCCTCGGCGGGTACGAAACCGCGGGCTCTGGAGGTGAAGGGACGGTAGGCGACCGCCGGGTCCTCGGCGGTGCTGAGTTCCGGGTAGCCGAGCTGGCAGACCATCGAGTACGGGGCGAGCGGCGCCTCGGCCGCCCCGACCACCACCACGTCGGTTCCCCGCCGCACGGCCCGGCCGGCGTGCGCGACGGCGTCCAGACCGCCCGCCTCGTCGCTGGCGACCACCCCGCAGGGACCCTTGAAGCCGCCGCGGATGGAGATCTGGCCCGTGCTGGCCGCGTAGAACCAGGCGATGGACTGGTAGGGGCCCACGTAGCGGGAGCCCTGTCCCCACAGTTTCTGCAGCTCTCGCTGGCCGAACTCGCCGCCGCCCGAGCCGGCCGCGGTGACCACGCCCACGGAGTAGGGCGATCCGGCCGCCTTCCCGCTCAGTCCCGCGTCGTCCAGGGCGGCGCCGGCGGCGGCCATCGCGAAGTGGCTGAACCGGTCCGTCTGGACCAGGAAGGTCTCCTCGATGAACGCCGAGGCGTCGAATCCCCGGACCTCGCCGGCGACGCGCAGCGGGAGATGCCCGCAGCCGTCCCGGGTGATCCGGTCCAGGACGCTCACGCCCTCCCGGACGGACTTCCAGTACGCGTCCGTCCGCAGTCCGTTGGGCGCGACCACGCCGATGCCGGTGACCGCGGTGCGCCCGCTGCGCTGAGCACTCATCGTGTCCTCCCGCCCGTGCCCGTCAGCAGCACCGCGGACTGGAACCCGCCGAAACCGCTGCCCACGGAAAGCACGTTGTCGAGCTTGCGGGGGCGTGCGGTGCGCGGGACGTAGTCCAGGTCGCACTCGGGGTCCGGGGTCTCGTAGTTCGCCGTCGGCGGCACCACCTGGTGGGCCATGGCCAGCACACAGGCGACGACCTCGATGGCCCCGATCGCGCCCAGCGAGTGGCCCACCATGGACTTGATCGAACTCATCGGCGTGTCGTAGGCGTGGGCGCCCAGGGAACGCTTGACCGCGGCGGTCTCGTGCCGGTCGTTCTGGCGGGTGCCCGAGCCGTGCGCGTTGACGTAGTCGATCTCCGTGGGGTCCACCCGGGCCTGGTCGAGCGTCGAGTCGATGGCCCGGGCCATCTCCAGGCCCTCGCTGGTGAGCCCGGTCATGTGGTAGGCGTTGCCGAAGGTGGCGTAGCCGCCTATCTCGCAGTAGACGTGCGCGCCGCGCGCCCGGGCGTGCTCCAGCTCCTCCAGGACGAGTACGGCGGCGCCCTCTCCCATCACGAAGCCGTCGCGGTGGGCGTCGAAGGGCCGGGAGGCGTGCGCCGGGTCGTCGTTGTTCGGCGACGTCGCCTTGATGGCGTCGAAGCACGCCATGGTGATCGGCGAGATCGGCGAGTCCGACGCCCCGGCGATGCAGATGTCGGCCCGGCCGTCCTGGATGGTGTGGAAGGCGTAGCCCACCGCGTCGAGTCCGGAGGTGCAGCCCGTGGAGACGGTCTGCACCGGTCCCTGCGCGCCGAACCTCTCCGCGACGACGGAGGCCAGGGTGCTGGGCGAGAACGCCAGGTGCAGCTGCGGCTCGGCGGCGCGGTGGTCGACGTCCCAGCGCTTTCCTCCGGCGCTGACCAGGACGTAGTCGTGCTCCAGGCGGGTCGTGCCGCCGACCGCGCTGCCGAGGGAGACGGCGACGCGCCAGGGGTTCTCGGCGGCGAGGTCGATGCCGCAGTCGGACACGGCCTCGTCCGCGGCGACCAGGGCGAACTGGATGTAGCGGTCGGCGCGTTCGGTCACTGCGGGCCCCAGCCCGTGGGCGCGCGGGTCGAAGTCGCACTCGGCCGCGATCCGCGAACGCAGGCCCTCGGGATCGAACAGGGTGATGCCGCGCGTGGCCGTGCGCCCGTCGGAGAGGAGGTCCCAGAACGCCGGTACACCGATCCCGCCCGGGGCTACGACGCCGATGCCGGTGACCGCCACCCGCCGGGGGGTCACGATGGCGCCCCGTGTCGTACGGGCTGCGCGCCCGCCTCCTGGACGACCGGGTGCGGCGCGAGCTGACCGGCCCCCTCCAGGACCTCCGTGTCGACGTGGCCGAGGCGCGGCTCGGGCGCCAGCGGACCCAGGTGGAAGACCATCCGGGCCTCGGCGTCGCCGACGTTGCGGAAGCGGTGCCGCATGTTGATGGGGATCATCAGGCCTTGCTCACCGCGCAGGGGGTACGTCTCACCGTCCAGGTCGACCTCCAGATCGCCCTTGACGACGTAGATGAACTCCTCCGAGTACGGGTGGTAGTGCTCGCTGATGCGCTCGCCCGGCTGCATGATGGCCAGGCCCATGAAACCGCTGGTGGACCCCACGGTGACCGGGGTGAGCAGGGTGCGCAGGTCGCCGCCGCGCCTGCGGTTGGGCTCGGTCTCGCTCAGGTCCACGATGCGTGGGCGCGTTGTGTCCATGTGCCGTCTCCAGATAGATGAGGCAGGGGAAGTGGTGGTCCGTGCGCTGTCAGGACTGCGCAGCCGTGCGGTCGGTGATCAGCGTCATTCCGGCGTGCGCCAGCAGGCGCGTCGCGTCCCGTTCACCGGTGATCGGGTCGTGCACGCCGAGCGCGCCGCCGTCGAGCAGGCGCGCCAGCATCGCGGCCTTCCTAGGGCCGTGGATGCCGAGAGCCTTGAACGGCTCGGTCTCGGGATCGCCCGACACGTCGATGAGCCGGACGACGATGTCCTCCCGCTGGAAGACGGTGCTGCGGTGCACCGGGCTCCCGGGGTCGTCCGCCGCGGTCTCGTCCTCCTGGGAGAGCATCCGGGCGAGAGCCGTCCCGCAGCCGTCGCGGGCCGGGTAGAACAGCGCGAGCCGTCGCAGGCCGGCCGGTTCCGCTCCCCCGCGCGAGACGTGGTGCACGGGGGGCATGGCCGCGCGGGTGAAGAAGGCGCGCGCGGACTCGGGATCGGTCAGGTCCCGGTCCTGTTCCAGGTGTGGATTGATGGCCTCCTCGACGGCCCGCACCTCGGGCTGCCGTGAGACGTGCCGCAGCGCGGCCATCAGGTCGCCCTCGACCTCGACGGTGCGCACGACCCGGTTGCCGTGCATGAACAGCGTGGTGCGCAGCAGCCGCGTGGAGTCGTCGACGCGGGCCTTCGGCGGTGCGTACCCGGCGAGGATCTCCGCGACCTTGGACTCCGAGCCCGGCTTGACGGTGAAGGTCAGCGCGTGGCGGGTCACCCCGTCGCCGACCCGCACGGGGCCGTGCGTTCCGGCGGCGCGGGCCGCGGCCTGCTGGGAGCCGCCCGTCTCGCGGACGATGGTGTAGCGCTGCGACCGCAGGTCACGGACGCAGCTCTGCATGGGCTTGACCGTCTCCAGGTGGTGTTCACTGCTCACCCACGCGAGGTAGGGCGGCGCGCCGGCCCACTCGCTGGTGATCACCCACTGGGACGGGTTGTCGACGGACTGGCACAGCTGGTCGCCGATGTGGCCGGAAACCTCCACCATGCGCGTGCGCATATGCTCGTACGCGTCGAGGAACTGTGGCTGAGCGCCTTCGTGGAGATCGACGAACAGTATGACTCGCAGCCTTGAGCCGTCGAACGCCGACTGGGACACGCGCTTCGATGTGCTCATCCAGCAGGCCCTTCCCTTCGCGAGAGCAAGCGGAGGCCGTCGTGTCCGGCACCGCGAACGGCCGTCGGCCTTGAGCCTTCATCGTGGGTCGGTGGTGCGGACCGCGCGAGCCGCGCGGGCCAATTGAGGGAACCGGGGAACGCCCGTGGGCCCGGCCGCCCGCTACCGCTCGGCGGACGGCCTACCCTGACGCCTCGTCAGACGGGCTCGGCCCCGTGCGGAGCCGGGTGGCGCCGCCCTGTGACGTGGCCCGGCGGCCGGAACGGCGACACGGCCCAGCGGCCCCGTCGCACGACACGTCCGCGACGGCACCGGCAGGCGACACGTCCCCGGTGGCGGGGAGCGACCGTCCTGGTATCTCGCCACCGAACGCTTATTTCCGGCCGAGCCGGGCACGCGGTCCGCTGTACGACCCCGAGCCGAGGAAGCCGAGGACGGTGGGCGATGACCGAGTACGAACGTTCCCGCACCATGCCGGCCCAGCCCGAGCAGATCTTCGACCAGGCCGCCGACGTGGGCCGGCTGGACGCCTGGCTGCCCTCCGCACTGCATGTGGAGCCGGGACGGCTGCCCGCGGTGACCGTGCACGAGGACCGTACCGACGAGGACACCGCCGCGTTGCTGCGCGCACAGCCCGACCAGATGCGGCTGGAGTGGGGCACGCGCGACCAGGGCAGCTACGCGGGCTGGCTCCAGGTCGCGGGGATCGGCAGCGGGGCCAGCGAGGTCACGGTGCACCTGTCGTTCTTCGAGGAGGGCCACGACCCGGGCGAGCAGGCCGTGCGCGAGGCCCTCGACAGCAGCCTGCGGCGGCTGGAGGAGCAGGTGCGGCTGCGCGTCGACAACCCGGCCGGCTGAGCGGGGGCACCGGCGTGATGGCCCGCACCCCGCGGTACAACGTGGCCGCCTCCGGTCAGTGGACGGACGAGGAGGAGGGCCGCCGCAGACTCCCGGCCGGGGAGGTCCACGCCTGGGAGCCCGGCCGCAACGAGACGGTCTGCGGGCTGTCGCTCAGCCGGTCCCGGCTGGCCCGGTTCCCCCATGTCACCTGGCAGGACATCTTTCCCGAGTCCGGCGGCGCGGCGGACCGGGTACAGCGCGTGTGCCCGCGCTGCGCCTCCGCGGCCGGCCGCCGCGGCCCCGACGCCCGCCCCCGCTGGCGACGGGTCGATCCCCGGCCCTGAGCGACCGGCCCCGGCCCGGCCCGCGCGTACCGGCGGGCCGGCACCCGGCCGCCCGTGGCGGGGCCACCCCGCCCGCCACCGACCAGGCGACACTCCGCACGGACGACGCGGCACCGCACCTCTCCCCCGCCGACGCCGGACCACTCGACCACTCCCGGCCCTGAGCGGCCGGCCGGAGACCAGCCCGGCCCGCGCGAACCGGCACACCGATCCCCGGTGGCGCGCGACGGGAAGCCATCCCGCCCAGGACCCCGGCCAGGGCCCCGAACGGGCGCCCCGCGCCGGACGACCCGTGGTCGGCGCCCGCCGCGCCGGCGGCGGGCGCCGCTGAGCCCCTGAGCGGTCGGCCGGCCGGGCCGGCCGGCCCGGCCGGCGAGCGACCGCGCCAGGGCAGTGCCCGGCCGCCGCAGGCGGGCGATCACCCATGCGCGTGGCGCCGATGGGCGACCCCCGGTGATCCGCGGCGGCGGACCGGGGCCATGGTGACGACCGGCGCCGTGCCCCCGTCCCGCCGGTGCCGTCACCGCGGGTGACGACCGACCCGGCGCCGGCCCGGCGACGACACCCGCGGCGGCGGGCGCGTCCGGCCCGGCCCGCGGCCACGGCGGGTCACGTCGCTTCGTGGTGCAGGGCCAGGAGCGCGATGTCGTCGACGCGCTGGCCGGTGGGGACCTCCTTGTCCAGCAGGTCGTCGATGAGGGCGTCCAGGTCACGGTCGTCGGCCTGGGCCAGGTGGCGGCCGAGGCGTGCGACGGACTCGTCCGGGTCGACGCCGGGCGTCTCGATGAGGCCGTCCGTGTAGAGGAGCAGTGTCGCGCCCGGGGGGAACGCGACCTCGGTGATGGGGAAGCCGGCGTCCGGGAGGATCCCGAGGAGCGGCCCGGGCTGGACGTCGACGGACCGGGTGGTGCCGTCGGGAAGGCGCAGGAGCGGGGGCGGATGGCCCGCGCTGGCGAGGGTGGCGTGTCCGCGGGCGAGGTCGAGGTGGGCGTAGAGACAGCTGGTGAACAGGTCGGGGCCGAGGTCGGTGAGGAGCTGGTTGGTGCCGGCGAGGACCTGGTCGGGAGTGGTGCCGACGGTCGCGTGGGCGTGCACGCCGGTGCGGACCTGGCCCATGAGGGCGGCGGCGGCCACGTTGTGGCCCTGGACGTCGCCGATGACGGCCGCCGCGGCGGTGCCGCCGAGCCGGATCAGGTCGTAGAAGTCTCCGCCGATGTCCATGCCACGGGTGGTGGGCAGATAGCGGGCGGCGACCCGCAGCCCGGCCACGGCGGGCAGGGTGCGCGGGAGCAGCGCCTGCTGCAGGCCGTGGGCGAGTTCCTGCTTGGTGTCGTACAGCCGGGCCCGGTCGAGGGCCTGGGCGACGAGCCCGGCGAGGGAGGTGAGGACGGCGCGCTCCTCGGCCGGGAACCGGCGCGGCTCGTCGTACGACAGGATGCAGCAGCCGACGGGCCGGCCGGAGATGACCAGCGGCAGGAAGGCCCAGGCCTGTTTGCCGCTGACCGGCGTGGCATCGGGGTAGACGCGCCGCATCTCCTCCGCGTCGGAGAAGAAGGCGGGGATGCCGCTGCTCATGGCGCGGCCGGCGGGGGTGAAAGTGGTGGTGAGGGGCAGGGCGTCGAGCCGCTCGATGGTCTCGGGCGGGTAGCCGCGGTGGCCGGTGATGCGCAGCCGGCCCGCGTCGGCGGTGGAGAGCACCAGCCCCTGGGCGCCGAAGGCGGGCATGATCTGGTCGGCGATCAGGTCGATGACGTCCTGGACGCCGACGACCTCGGTGAGCGCGGCGGCCAGGTGCATCACGTGGTAGAGCTGACCGGCGCGGGTCGGGGTCACGGTGCGGGTGGACCGGCGCGGCGCCGGGGCGGGCGGGGGCTGCGCGCCGCTCGGCACGATGCGGACGCTGATGCCGCTGGCGTCCGGATAGAGGTGCAGTTCCAGCCAGGTGTCCGGCGGGCGGCAGGCGGCGAACGAGACGGGTTCGCGGCTGAGTACGGCGGCCCGGTAGCGGTCCTCGTACGCGGGGTCGTCGAGCCAGCGCAGGGACTGCCAGGGCCGGGTGCCGAGCAGCTGGCCGGCGTCGCGGCCGAGCAGTGCGCAGGCGCCGGAGCTGAGGTAGGTGAAGCGTCCCTCCAGGTCGAGGGCGCAGCTGCCGCCGGGCAGGCGCTCGATGAAGTCGGCGGCGGCGAGTGCGGGGCCCGCCGCGTGGTGGCCCGCCCCGGCGGGGACGACGCGCGTCCCGCCGTCGCCGGCCGGGAACCTGCCCCGGGCGGCGCCTTCTTCCAGGAGGCGGGCGAGTGTCCGGCAGCTGGACTCGATGTACCGCCGTTCCCGTCCGGTCATGAACGCGGGCCGGTTGGCGGGCCACATCAGCAGCAGGGCCCCCCAGCGGCGGGCGCCGGCGACCGGTGCGGCCGCCAGCGCGAGGGGGTAGGGCAGCGCCATCGCGGTGCGCGGGTAGGAGTGGGTCATCTCCTCCTGGCTGCCCACCCACACCAGGCGGTCCTGGCGGACGGCGTCGGCCACGGAGCGGGTGCCGCGACCGCCACCTTGGCCCAGGGCGCGGCCAGCTCGGCGGTCGCGCCGGAGAGCAGGGTGAGGCCGAGCACCTGCCCGTCCGGTTCGAGGAGGTACAGGGCGCCGATGGACGCGCCGATCTGCCGGACCGTCTCCGCGAACGCGGTGTCCAGTTCGTCGTACTCGGTGGCCGGATCGGTCGAGCTGCCGCCCATACCCGGACGCTACGCCTGTGGGCGGCGGTCGGCACGCCGTCCGGTGCGGGCGGTCACGGGCCGGCCGCCGCCCCGCGCGGAGCGGGCCCCGATCATGGTGGTCGATCAAGAGGCTCGATCATGACCCCTGATCACGGAGTGGGTCCGGCAGCCGGTCCGACGCCGTCACCGCCCGCACCCGCGCGTCACCGCACCGGCGCCTCGCTCACGCCGTGGCCGCGGTGACCGGCCCGCGCTCCGCGAACTGGGTGCGGTACAGCTCCGCGTACCGGCCGTCCGCCGCCAGCAGCGTCTCGTGGGTGCCCCGTTCGACGATCCGGCCGTCCTCCAGGACCAGGATCTGGTCGGCGGTCCGCACCGTCGACAGGCGGTGGGCGATCACGATCGCGGTCCGGTCGCGCAGCGCCTCGGTCAGCGCCTCCTGGACAGCCGCCTCCGAGGTGTTGTCCAGGTGCGCGGTGGCCTCGTCCAGGACGACCACCCGCTGGCGGGCCAGCAGCAGCCGCGCGATGGTCATCCGCTGGCGCTCGCCGCCGGAGAGCCGGTAGCCGCGCTCGCCGACGACCGT
>NZ_MUND01000690.1 GCF_002154375.1 Streptomyces glaucescens
GGGACCGGGGCGCCCGTGCCGGACGCGGCGGTGGCCGGTGCCGGGCTGGTCGTCGGCGGCCGGCGGCACCTGGACGCCGTACGGCTGCCGGAGGGCGCCGAGCGGATCGTGCTCGGGCCGCTGGCGCCCGCCCTGGACGCCATGGAGCCCTACGTCGAGAAGGACCGCCCCGTCGTGGTGCTGGCCTCCGGCGACCCCGGCTTCTTCGGGATCGTGCGGGCGCTCGCCGAGCGGTTCGGGACGGAGCGGCTGGACGTGCGGGCCGGGGTGTCGTCGGTGGCCGCCGCGTTCGCGCGCGCCGGACTGCCGTGGGACGACGCCGTGGTCGTCAGCGCGCACGGGCGGGAGCCGCGCACGGCGGTGAACGTGTGCCGGGCGCACCCCAAGGTGGCGGTGCTGACCGGGCCGGGCGCGGGGCCGGCCGAGCTGGGCGCGGCCCTGCGGGACACCGGGCGGATCCTGGTCGTCGCGTCCGCGCTGGGTGATCCGGCCCGGGAGCGGGTGGAGCGGGTGACACCGGCCGAGGCGGCGGACCGGGACTGGGGAACGGCGGTCAGCGTCGTCCTGTCCCTCGATCCGGAGCGGGCGCTGGGCGCGGTGCGCACGGTGGCCGGTCCGCCCGCCCGGCCCGCCGGCTGGGCCCTGGACGAGGCGGAGTTCGCACACCGCGACTCCATGATCACCAAGTTCGAGGTGCGGGCGCTGGCCCTGGCCCGGCTCGGTCCCCGGCTCGGCGACCTGGTGTGGGACGTCGGCGCGGGCTCCGGCTCGGTGGCCGTGGAGTGCGCCCGGCTCGGCGCGGCGGCCGTCGCGGTGGAGAAGGCGGCGGACGGGGTGGAGCGGATCCGCGCCAACGCCGCCGCGCACGGTGTGGACGTACACGTGGTGCACGGTGCGGCGCCCGACGCGCTGGCGGACCTCGCCGACGACCCGGACGCCGTGTTCGTCGGCGGCGGGGGGCGCGAACTGCCCGCCGTCGTCACCGCGTGCGCGCGGCGCGCCCGGCGCACGGTGGTCGTCGCGATGGCCGCGCTCGACCGGGTGCCGGCCGCGCGGGAGGCCCTGACGAGCTCCGGGTTCACCTGCGACGGGGTGCTGCTGCAGTCGTCCCGGCTCGCGCCGCTGCCGGGGGACGTGACCCGGCTCGCGGCGACCAATCCCGTTTTCCTGCTGTGGGGCGTACGCCGTCCCGCCTGTACCGAAGGAGTTGCCCAGTGATCGGCCTCATTTCCGCCACCGCGGCGGGGGCGGCGGCGCGGGACCGGCTGGCCGCGGCCTGGCCGGACCGCACCCGCGTCTACGACGGACCCGTGGGGGACGCCGTGCGGCGGGCGTTCGCCGAGTGCGGGCAGCTGGTGTGCTTCCTGGCGACGGGCGCGGTCGTCCGGCTGGTCGCGCCGCTGCTGGGCGACAAGGCGACCGACCCGGGTGTGGTCTGTGTCGACGAGGGCGGTCGGTACGCCGTGTCGCTGGTCGGCGGGCACGGCGGCGGCGCCAACGAGCTCGCCCGCGAGGTGGGCGCGGTGCTCGGCGCGGAGCCGGTGGTGACGACGGCGACCGACGCCGTCGGCATCGCGGGTCTGGACACGCTCGGGCTGCCCGTGGAGGGCGCGGTCGCCGCCGTGTCGCGGGCCCTGCTGGACGGGGAGCCGGTGGCGCTGCGGGCGGAGGTGGCGTGGCCGCTGCCGCCGCTGCCGGTGGCCGAGGACGGGCCGTACGCGATCCGGGTCACCGACCGCCTCGTCGAGTCCTCCGAGCGGGAGGCCGTGCTGCGTCCGCCGACACTGGTGGTCGGGGTCGGTGCGTCCAAGGGGGCCCCCGCGGCCGAAGTGCTCGACGTGATCGGAAGTGCCCTGCGGGACGCGGGTCTGTCCGTGCGCAGTGTCGCCGAGCTGGCCACCGTGGACGCCAAGGCCGAGGAACCCGGCATCGTCGAGGCCGCCGCCCGGCTGGGCGTGCCGCTGGTGACGTACGCCGCCGAGGACCTGGCCCGCGTCGAGGTCCCCAACCCGTCCGACGCGCCGCTCGCCGCGGTGGGCACGCCGTCGGTCGCGGAGGCGGCGGCGCTGGTGCGCGGCGGCGAACTCCTCGTGCCCAAGCGCAAGTCCGCGGCCAGCCCCGCGATGGCGACCTGCGCGGTCGTCCGGCGGCCCGGGCGCGGACGGCTCGCGGTGGTCGGGCTCGGGCCCGGCGCCAGGGACCTGCTGACGCCGCGCGCCAGGGCGGAGCTGGAGCGGGCGTCGGTGCTGGTCGGTCTGGACCAGTACGTCGACCAGATCCGCGACCTGCTGCGGCCCGGCACCCGCATCCTGGAGTCCGGGCTCGGCGCCGAGGAGGAGCGGGCCCGCACGGCGGTCGCCGAGGCCCGCAAGGGGCAGGCGGTCGCGCTGATCGGCAGCGGGGACGCGGGCGTGTACGCCATGGCCTCCCCCGCGCTCGCCGAGGCCTCCGACGACATCGACGTGGTCGGCGTGCCCGGCGTGACGGCGGCGCTGGCCGCCGGGGCGATCCTCGGGGCGCCGCTCGGCCACGACCACGTCTCGATCAGCCTGTCCGACCTGCACACGCCGTGGGAGGTCATCGAGCGGCGGGTGCGCGCCGCCGCCGAGGCGGACCTCGTCGTCACCTTCTACAACCCGCGCAGCCGGGGCCGCGACTGGCAGCTGCCGAAGGCGCTCGCGATCCTCGCCGGGCACCGCGAGCCGACGACTCCGGTCGGTGTCGTCCGCAACGCGTCCCGGCCGGACGAGTCGAGCCGCCTGACCACGCTGGGCGCACTCGACCCGGCGACGGTCGACATGATGACGGTCGTGACGGTGGGCAACACCGCGACCCGGGAGATCGCCGGCCGCATGGTGACGCCGCGCGGCTACCGCTGGCAGGCACCGCAGGAGGACGCCCAGTGAACCGTGTGGTCCACCCCATCGAGCAGGAGTCCTTCCGGCGGCTGCGCGCCCGCCTGGACACCTCGCACTTCCCGCCGCTGACCCGGGCGGTGGTGGAGCGGGTCATCCACTCCGCCGCCGACCTCGACTACGCCACCGACCTCGTCATGGACGAGGCCGCCCTGGAGAAGGCGTACGCCGCGCTGCACGCCGGGGCGCCCGTCGTCGTGGACGTCGAGATGGTCGCCGCGGGCATCACCCGGCGCGAGACGGTCTGCCGTCTGAAGGACGCCCAGGCCGGCCCCGGGCTGACCCGCTCCGCGCACGCCATGCGGCTGGCGTACGAGCAGGTCGGGCCGGGCGCGCTGTGGGTGATCGGCTGTGCGCCGACCGCCCTGGAGGAACTGCTCACCCTGGACGCCGACCCGGCGCTCGTCATCGGTCTGCCCGTCGGTTTCGTCGGGGCGGCCGAGTCCAAGGCCGCGTTGCGCGAGAGCGGGCTGCCCGCCGTCAGCAACGTGTCCGAGAAGGGCGGCTCCGCGGTCGCCGCCGCCGCGCTCAACGCCCTGCTGTACCACCCCACCGCGTACTCCGAGGAGAAATCGTGACCACCCAGCCGCCCGCCCTGCTCATCGCCGGCCATGGCACCCGGGACGATGCCGGAGCCGAGGCGTTCCGCGACTTCGTCCGGGAGCTGGGACGCCGCCACCCCGAGCTGCCCGTCGCGGGCGGCTTCATCGAGCTGTCCCCGCCGCCCCTCGGCGAGGCCGTGGCCGAGCTGGTGGAGCGGGGCGTACGCCGCTTCGCGGCCGTGCCGCTGATGCTGGTGTCCGCCGGGCACGCCAAGGGCGACATCCCGGCGGCGCTGGCCCGCGAGAAGGAGCGGCACCCCGGGATCGCGTACACCTACGGCCGTCCGCTGGGCCCGCACCCGTCCCTGCTGTCCGTGCTGGAGCGGCGGCTGGACGAGGCGCTGGGCGGCACGGCCCGCACCCCCGAGGACCGCGCGGACGTCACCGTGCTGCTGGTCGGGCGCGGATCGACGGACCCCGACGCCAACGCCGAGGTCCACAAGGCGGCGCGGCTGCTGTGGGAGGGGCGCGGATACGCCGGGGTGGAGACCGCCTTCGTGTCGCTGGCCGCGCCCGACGTGCCGAGCGGGCTGGACCGCTGCGCGCGGCTCGGCGCCCAGCGGATCGTCGTCCTCCCCTACTTCCTGTTCACCGGCATCCTCCCCGACCGGGTGCGGCAGCAGACCGAGGGCTGGGCGGCGGCCCACCCCGGGATCGAGGTGCGCTCGGCGGACGTCATCGGGCCGGAGCCGGAGCTGCTGGACCTGGTGATGGAGCGCTACCGGGAGGCCCTCGGGGGCGACCTGCGGATGAACTGCGACTCGTGCGTGTACCGGATCGCGCTGCCCGGCTTCGAGGACAAGGTGGGCATGCCGCAGCAGCCGCACTTCCACCCCGACGACGACGGCCACCACCACGGGCACGGCCATCACCACCACGGAGGAC
The DNA here is from genome assembly GCF_002154375.1 of Streptomyces glaucescens. Lineage (GTDB taxonomy): Bacteria > Actinomycetota > Actinomycetes > Streptomycetales > Streptomycetaceae > Streptomyces > Streptomyces glaucescens. Next base: position 4,403 of record NZ_MUND01000690.1, read on the forward strand.
ACACCCACTCCCATGCGCACTGACGGGCCCGACCTGCGCCACCACGGTGACGCGGAGGTACGCGACGACGGCTCGGCGCTCACCGATCTCGCGGTGAACGTACGGTCCGACACGCCCCCGGCGTGGCTGCGGGAGGTGATCTCCGGCTCGCTCGACGGGCTGGCCGCCTACCCCGACGGGCGGGCGGCGCGCGCCGCCGTCGCCGCGCGGCACGGGCTGCCCGTGGAGCGGGTGCTGCTGACGGCGGGGGCGGCGGAGGCGTTCGTGCTGCTGGCGCGGGCGCTGAAGGTCCGGCGGCCCGTCGTCGTGCACCCGCAGTTCACCGAGCCGGAGGCGGCGCTGCGGGACGCCGGGCATTCGGTCGGCCGGGTGCTGCTGCGGGAGGAGGACGGCTTCCGGCTCGATCCGGCGGCCGTCCCCGAGGACGCCGACCTGGTGGTCGTCGGCAATCCCACCAACCCGACGTCCGTCCTGCACCCCGCCGGCACGGTCGCCGCGCTCGCCCGGGCCGGGCGGACACTGGTCGTGGACGAGGCGTTCATGGACGCGGTGCCCGGCGAGCGGGAGGCGCTGGCCGGGCGCACGGACGTGCCCGGCCTCGTCGTCCTGCGCAGCCTGACGAAGACCTGGGGCCTGGCCGGGCTGCGCATCGGCTACGTCCTCGCGGCGCCGGAGACCGTCGCCGAGCTGGAGCAGGCGCAGCCGCTGTGGCCGGTGTCCACGCCCGCGCTGGCCGCGGCGGAGGCCTGCGTGTCGCCGCGGCCAGCGCGGGCGT
>NZ_MUND01000691.1 GCF_002154375.1 Streptomyces glaucescens
GGTCCCCGCTCGCTCCCGCGCCCCCGCTCACCGAAGCCGATCAGCGCCACGGTCGCCAGCCCGGTCACCACCGAGCCGGCCACCACCGCCACGAAGAACATCGGCACTCCGCTCACCGCGCCCAGCACCGCCACGACCGGCCCGCCGTGCGGCACCGCGTCCTCCACCCCGGCGAGCCCGGCGACCGCACCGGCCACCGCGCCGCCCAGCATGTTGGCCGGGATGACCTGCGCGGGGCGCGCCGCCGCGAACGGGATCGCGCCCTCGGAGATGCCGAAGCAGCCCATGAACAGCGCGGCCAGGCCGGTCTCCCGCTCCTGCTCGCTGTACAGCCGCCGCCGTATCAGCGTGGCCAGGCCCTGACCGAGCGGCATCACCGGGATCGCGGCCGCGCACATGCCCATGACCGTCTGGTTGCCGGTGGCGATCAGCCCCGCGCCGAACAGGAACGCCGTCTTGTTGACCGGTCCGCCCATGTCGAAGGCGATCATCAGCCCCAGGATGGCGCCGAGCAGCACCGCGCTCGTCCCGGTCATCCCGCTCAGCCAGTCGGTCAGATGCTCGAACACCCAGGAGATCGGCTGCCCGATGACGTAGATGAAGAACAGTCCCAGGGCGGTCGTCGCCACGATCGGGATGACGATGATCGGCATGATCGGCTGCACGAACTTCGGCACCCGGACCCTCTTGATCCCGGCCACCAGGTACCCGGCCAGGAACCCGGTCACGATCGCCCCGATGAACCCGGCGCCCGCCTCGGAGTCGTACAGCTCCCCGGTGTTGGCGATCCAGCCGCCGATCATGCCCGGCACCAGCGCGGGCCGGTCGCCGATCGCGTAGGCGATGTAGCCGGACAGGATCGGCACCATCAGCGTGAAGCCGATGACGCCGACGCTGTTGACGTCCATCCAGAAGGAGTCCTCCGGGATGACCAGACCACCGGACGGGTCGGTGTGCCCGCCCAGCGACAGCGAGACGGCGATCAGCAGTCCGCCGACCACGACGAACGGGATCATGTAGCTGACCCCGTTCATCAGCGCCTTGTACGCGACGCTCCGCTGCTTGCCGCCGCCACCGCCACCGCCACCGCCACTGCCGCCGACGGTGCCCGCCTGCGTGGTCGCACCCCTCGGTGTGGCGGCACCCCTCGGTGTGGCGGCGCCCCTCGGCGTGGCGGCGCCGTTCGGTGTGTGCACCGGCGCCGACAGCACCCGCTCGATCAGCCGCTCTGGATGGCGGATGCCCTCGGCGACCCCGACGCTGAGGACCCGCTTGCCCGCGAAACGGTCGAGGTCCACATCCTTGTCGGCCGCGACGATCACACCGTCCGCCTGGCTGACATCGTTGTCATCGAGCACGTTCTCGGCCCCGATCGAGCCCTGCGTCTCCACCTTCATCTCGATGCCGCGGCTCCGCGCCGCCTGCGCGAGCTTCTCCGCCGCCATGTACGTGTGCGCGATGCCGGTCGGGCACGCGGTCACGGCGAGCAGCCTCAACCGCTTGCCCTCGCCGCCGGTGGGGGGAGGTCCGGCCGGACTGGTCACGTCGATCTCCTTACGTCGTGCTGCTTCGCCCCGTGGGGGGACCCCCGCATCCTGCACCACCCGCCGCCGGCCGCGAAGACGCGGAAGCCACCGTGATATGCGCGATGTGTTCCTCCATGGGCTGGGGACAGCAGGGCCGACCGGTGTAGCTTGGGACGGAGCCAGACGTCGCTGCTGATGGCGGTCGGGCGGTCCCACCGGGGACCGACCGAGGGAGAGAGGGCCTCCGACGGACTGCGCTGCGCGTACGCGGGCATTCCTGTGCCCTCTTTCGGGCACCCCAGTGTCCGCCGCCGCGCAGACCAGCCGTACCCACCTCGACCCAACCCCCGAGGAGCAGCTCGTAATGACGACTGTCGACAACCGACAGGACTTCAAGGTCGCCGACCTCTCCCTGGCCGAGTTCGGCCGCAAGGAGATCACCCTCGCCGAGCACGAGATGCCGGGCCTGATGGCGATCCGCAAGGAGTACGCGCAGGCGCAGCCCCTCAAGGGCGCCCGCGTCACCGGCTCCCTGCACATGACCGTGCAGACCGCCGTCCTCATCGAGACCCTGGTCGCGCTCGGCGCTCAGGTCCGCTGGGCCTCCTGCAACATCTTCTCCACCCAGGACCACGCGGCCGCCGCCATCGCCGTCGGCCCGAACGGCACGCCCGACAACCCGCAGGGCGTCCCGGTCTTCGCCTGGAAGGGCGAGACCCTGGAGGAGTACTGGTGGTGCACGGAGCAGGCGCTGACCTGGCCGAACACCCCCACCGGCGGCCCGAACATGATCCTGGACGACGGTGGCGACGCCACCCTCCTCGTCCACAAGGGCGTCGAGTACGAGAAGGACGGCAAGGTCCCCTCGCCCGACACCGCCGAGTCCGAGGAGCACCGCGTCATCCTCGAACTGCTGACCCGCACGGTGGCCGAGAGCCCCCAGAAGTGGACCCAGCTGGCGTCCGAGATCCGCGGCGTCACCGAGGAGACCACCACCGGTGTCCACCGCCTGTACGAGATGCAGCGCGAAGGCACCCTCCTGTTCCCGGCGATCAACGTCAACGACGCCGTCACCAAGTCGAAGTTCGACAACAAGTACGGCTGCCGCCACTCCCTGATCGACGGCATCAACCGCGCCACCGACACCCTGATCGGCGGCAAGACCGCGGTCGTCTGCGGCTACGGCGACGTGGGCAAGGGCTGCGCGGAGTCCCTGCGCGGACAGGGCGCCCGCGTGATCATCACCGAGATCGACCCGATCTGCGCCCTCCAGGCCGCGATGGACGGCTACCAGGTCACGACCCTCGACGAGGTCGTCGAGACCGCCGACATCTTCATCACCACGACCGGCAACAAGGACATCATCATGGCCGGCGACATGGCCAAGATGAAGCACCAGGCGATCGTCGGCAACATCGGCCACTTCGACAACGAGATCGACATGGCCGGCCTCGCCAAGATCCCCGGCATCGTGAAGGACGAGGTCAAGCCGCAGGTCCACACCTGGACGTTCCCCGACGGCAAGGTGATCATCGTCCTCTCCGAGGGCCGCCTGCTGAACCTGGGCAACGCCACCGGCCACCCGTCGTTCGTGATGTCCAACTCCTTCGCGGACCAGACCCTGGCCCAGATCGAGCTGTTCACCAAGCCCGACGAGTACCCGACCGACGTCTACGTGCTGCCCAAGCACCTCGACGAGAAGGTCGCCCGCCTCCACCTGGACGCGCTCGGCGTGAAGCTGACCACGCTCCGCCCCGAGCAGGCCGAGTACATCGGCGTGAAGGTCGAGGGCCCGTACAAGCCGGACCACTACCGCTACTGAGCCACCCGGTTCAGTCACCGTCCTCCGAGGCAGGCCCCCGCACCCCCGTGCCGGGGGCCTGCCCCTTTGGCCGAACCGGTCCGTGTCGGCAGCGTCCCGGACCGGCCCGTCAGACCCCAGGACCCCCATGCCCCGCGGCCGCTATTCGCTCCACGATCCGCACGATCACACCCCCCTCGCAGAAGAGCACTTCCACTGCGCCCCCGGTCCCTCCGGCTGGCGCTACGTCTCCCAGCTGACGACCCTCGCGGGCGACCACCGAGGCTCCGTCGACCTCGCCCTCGACGACCTCGGCCGCCCCATCCGCCTGGAACTGCACGCGGGTGGCTGGCAGGTGCGCGGCGCCGCCCTCGACGGCGTCACCTGGGTGCGCACGGACCCCACCGGCGCCCACGCCACCGAAGGCAACGTCCCCGCCCACGCCTTCACCGGCACGTCCCCGGCCTTCCTCATCGCCACCGCCCGTCTCCTGCGCCTCACCCCCTCCGGCTCGGCCACCCGCGTACGCCTTGTCGCCTTCACGGACCCGGTCCTCGCCCCGCGCACCCTCGACCAGTCCTGGGCCCTGGTGGGAAGAGAAACACACGCCACTGACAACGGCCCCCTGGCCGTGGACGAATACCAGGTCACAGCCCTGGACACGGGCGAGCAGCACGCCGTGCACATCTCCGGCGACGTGGTCCTGGCCGCCCCCGGCATCGAACTGGAGGACCTGGAATCGCCGCCGTCCGCCTTCGGCTGAGTGGGCGAGGGGCGACCGGCGGTGCCTACGCCGGGGGCACGAACCCCGTGGCAGGACGATCGCCGGAAGCAGGCGGCACCTCACCCCGGCCGGAGTAACCGGACCGACCGGAGTGATCGGCCTGACCGCTCCGAGCCGCGTGACTGGAGTGAGCAGAGTGGGAGTGAGGCGATCCGCCCACGGTCGGGCCTCCGCCGGAATGCCGGGCCGTCCCGCCCGTCGGACCGCTCCCGTGCACCCGCCGAACCTCTCGCGCCTGCCGCTCCTGCAGCACCCCCGCCAGATAGGCGGCCGGAGCCACCCCCGGCGGCACCGGAGTCCCCGTCCGAGCCGCCAGATCGGTGGCGAGACGTTCCGCCATCGCCCAGCCCACCTGCGGATCGAGCTGCTGCATCCGTGCCAGGTACTGCCGCACCGCCAGCCACAGCCCGTCCGGCACCGCCGACAGATCGAGCCCCGCGAACCGCCCGGCCAGCCAGGGCGGAGGCGGCGGCACGAACCCCACGCGCGCGGCAGGCACGCGCTCCCGGACGACTAGCGTCCCGGCGAACACGTCCCCGAGCCGCCGCCCCCGCGCCGAGACCAGCGAGGCGATACAGGCGACGACCCCGAACGTCACCAGGATCTCGATGACCCCGATCACCCCGCGCACCAGCGCGTGCCGGAACCGGATCGGCCCACCGTCGTCCCGCACCACACGCAGCCCGAACGCCAGCTTCCCGAGCGAACGCCCATGGCTCAGCGTCTCCACCGCGATCGGGGCACCCACCAGAACCAGCACGAACGTCGCGACGGACACCGCCGTCCGCGCGGCCTCGTCCCACGAGGCCGTCGTGACCACCAGCACGATCGACACGAGGAGATAGGCCAGCACCGCCACGGCCAGATCGAGCAGCACGGCCAGCGCCCTGCTGGGCAGCCTCGCGGGGCGCAGCTCCAGCGCCACCGCCTCGCCCGTCACCAGCTCACTCACGCCCGCCCGTCCTTCCCCTGGCCTGCCCCGAGAACGGCCAGTCTGCCAAGCTGAGCGCACATCGTGCCCCAGTACGACAAGCTGACATCCACGACGAGTCCCCGCCGAGCAGCCGAGGAGCAGGCACACCGATGGACCTCGACGTCTTCGTCTCCGCCCACCGTGCGGAGTGGGACCGCCTGGATGCCCTGCTCGGGCGCCGGCGCCGGCTGACCGGCCCCGAAGTCGACGAACTCGTCGCCCTCTACCAGCGCACCGCCACCCACCTGTCCCTGATCCAGTCGAGCGCTCCCGACCCGCAGCTCACCGGCCGGCTCAGCCAATTGGTCGCACGCGCGCGCGGAGCCGTCACCGGCACCCGCCGGGCCTCCTGGCGCGACGTCACGCACTTCCTCACGCACGGGTTCCCCGCCGCGGTCTACCGCTCCCGCCACTGGTGGGTGCCCACCGCGCTGCTCTCCGCCCTGATCGCGGCCCTGCTGGGCTGGTGGATCGGCACCCACCCCGAGGTCCAGGCCACCATCGCGGCCCCGGCCGAACTGCGCGAGCTGACCCGCCCCGGCGGGCAGTACGAGTCCTACTACTCCAGCCACCCCGCGGCGTCCTTCGCCGCCCAGGTGTGGACGAACAATGCCCAGGCGGCCGCCCTGTGCCTGGTGATGGGCGTCTTCCTCGGCCTCCCGGTCATCTGGATCCTCTTCCTGAACATGCTCAACCTCGGCATCGGCTTCGGCCTGATGTCCGGAGCGGGCCGCCTCGACACCTTCCTCGGCCTCGTCCTGCCGCACGGCCTGCTGGAACTCACCGCCGTCTTCGTCGCCGCCGGCACCGGTCTTCGTCTCGGCTGGACCGTCATCGACCCGGGACCGCGGACCCGCCGCGCGGCCTTGGCCGAGGAGGGCCGCGCCGCGATCGGCATGGCGATCGGGATCGCCCTCGTCCTGTTCGTCGCGGGTGCCATCGAAGGCTTCGTCACCCCGTCCGGCCTGCCGACATGGGCCCGCATCACCATCGGCGTCGTCGCCGAGCTCGCCTTCCTGGCGTACGTCTATCTCCTCGGCGGCCGAGCGGCCCGCGCCGGCGAGACGGGCGACGTGGAGTCCGCCGAGCGAAGCGCCAGCGTGCCGACCGCCGCCTGATGTGCATCCACGCCCGCCGAGCTGCTACTGTCCTCTTCGTTCCCGCGAGAGCCGTTGACACGGAGCGCGTGGGGAGGTAGATTTAAACAGTTGCCTGGACTGGACCTGATCCGGTCGGCAGCTTTGAGAATCTATCCGCTTCTCGGAATCGATTTCGACGAAGCCACTCCCGATGAAATCGGAAACGGATGGCCGGTCAGACCGGCCCGGAAGTTCTGATAAAGTCGGAACCGCCGGAAAGGGAAACGCGAAAGCGAAAACCTGGAAAGCACCGAGGAA
>NZ_MUND01000692.1 GCF_002154375.1 Streptomyces glaucescens
CTTTGCGGACACGGCCTAGTGTTCGGTGACCTTGCCGTCCGCGACCTCCAGGCGGCGGGTCACCCGCACCGCGTCGAGCATGCGGCGGTCGTGGGTGACCAGCAGGAGGGTGCCGGTGTAGGCGTCCAGGGCCGACTCCAGCTGCTCGATGGCGGGCAGGTCGAGGTGGTTCGTCGGCTCGTCGAGGACGAGGAGGTTGACGCCGCGGCCCTGGAGGAGGGCGAGGGCCGCGCGGGTGCGCTCGCCCGGGGAAAGCGTCGCGGCCGGGCGCAGCACATGGTCCGCCTTCAGGCCGAACTTGGCCAGCAGGGTGCGCACCTCGGCCGGCTCGGTGTCGGGAACGGCCGCGCCGAACGCGTCCAGCAGGGACTCCGGGCCGTGGAACAGCTTGCGGGCCTGGTCGACCTCGCCGACCAGGACGCCGGAGCCGAGGGCCGCGTGCCCCGCGTCGAGCGGGACCCGGCCGAGCAGGGCGGCGAGCAGCGTCGACTTGCCCGCGCCGTTGGCGCCGGTGACCGCGACCCGGTCGGCCCAGTCGATCTGGAGGGTGACCGGGCCGAGCGCGAAGCCGCCGCGCCGCACCTCGGCGTCCCGCAGGGAGGCCACGACCGCGCCGGAGCGCGGGGCGGAGGCGATCTCCATGCGCAGCTCCCACTCCTTGCGGGGCTCCTCGACCACGTCCAGGCGCTCGATCATGCGCTGGGTCTGGCGGGCCTTCGCGGCCTGCTTCTCGCTGGCCTCGCTGCGGAACTTGCGACCGATCTTGTCGTTGTCGCCGGCCGCCTTGCGGCGGGCGTTCTTCACGCCCTTGTCCATCCAGGCGCGCTGCATCTGGGCACGGTCCTGGAGGGCGGCCCGCTTGTCGGCGTACTCCTCGTAGTCGTCGCGGGCGTGCCGGCGGGCCACCTCGCGTTCCTCCAGGTAGGCCGCGTAGCCGCCGCCGTAGAGGTTGATCTGCCGCTGCACCGGGTCCAGTTCGAGCACCTTGGTGACGGTGCGGGTGAGGAACTCGCGGTCGTGGCTGACGACGACGGTGCCCGCGCGCAGGCCGCCGACGAAGCGTTCGAGGCGTTCCAGGCCGTCCAGGTCGAGGTCGTTGGTGGGCTCGTCGAGGAGGAAGACGTCGTAGCGGGAGAGCAGCAGGGAGGCGAGGCCCGCGCGGGCGGCCTGGCCTCCGGACAGGGACGTCATCGGCTGGTCGAGGCCGACCCCTAGCCCGAGGGAGCCTGCGACCTCCTCGGCGCGCTCGTCGAGGTCGGCGCCGCCGAGGGCGAGCCAGCGTTCCAGGCTCACCGCGTAGGCGTCGTCCGCACCGGGCCGCCCCTCGACCAGTCCCTCGGTGGCCTCGTCCATCGCCCGCTGGGCGGCGGCCACGCCGGTTCGGCGGGCCAGGAACGCCCGTACGCTCTCGCCCGGCCGGCGCTCCGGCTCCTGCGGCAGGTGGCCGACGGCCGCGGTGGGCGGGGAGAGCCGCAGTTCGCCCTGTTCGGGGGTGTCGAGCCCGGCGAGCAGGCGCAGCAGGGTGGACTTTCCGGCGCCGTTGGCACCGACCAGGCCGATCACGTCCCCGGGGGCCACGACGAGGTCGAGACCGGTGAACAGCGAGCGGTCGCCGTGGCCGGCGGCGAGGTTCTTGGCGACGAGGGTGGCAGTCATCAGACCGCCGATCCTAATGGCCGCCCCTGTCGTCGTTCACCGCGGTTTCACCGCGTCATCGCCTCCACCGGCACGCTCCCGGTGGTGCGGGCGACGACGAAGGACTCGCCCTTCACGGCCCTGGTGTCCAGGGGGATGCGGTGGTGGCCCGGTTCGGGGACGCCGTCGAAGAGTGCGCGGGTGCGGGTGCGGTGGGGGCGGTCGAGGCGGTGGGCGGTGAGGACGACCCGGCACGGGGAGGGTGGCCACGACGCCCGCCTCGCCGTCGGCGGTGACCAGCCGGCTGAGACGGCGCCGCTCCGCGGGAGTGGGATCGAGGGCGTGTTCGATCTGGGCGACGAGCAGCGGCACGATGGGGGCGAGGCCGTCGACGTGGGCCACGTCCATCCCGGCGCGGGCGAAGGCGCGGCGGACCGCGGCGCGTGCCTCGGGGCCGGCCGCGCGGCCGAAGGCGACGGCTCCGTAGCCGCGCAGTTCCTCGGGGGGCACCTGCTCGGCGTCGTGGGCGAAGCCGGCGCCGATGCCGAGGGTGCGCAGGGCGGCGGCGAGCAGGGCGACCCGGGCGCCCGTGAGCAGGACCCGGCGGCGGGCGGTGCGGGGGTCGGTGCCGTCGAGCAGGGAGCGCGGCGCCGCGCGGTACTCCTCGCCGCGGAAGCGGAACGGCCCCGTGCCGTGGCAGCCGTTGAGGTCCAGGTCGGCCCGCTCCTCGGTCTGCCAGGCGAAGTCCCGCCAGACGTAGTCGTCGCCGTCGCGTTCGATGACGGCGGTGACCGCGCCGCAGCCCAGGCCGGCGCATTCGGGGCAGCCGTGGACGACATGGCGTCCGCCGGGCAGTGGTGCCTCGGCCTCCAGGAGCAGGGCGCGTACCTGCGCGGTGAAGATGGCGGGCGGCACGTCGGCGGCGAGGGGGGAGACGGCGTCCAGGTCGGACAGCCGGAAGAGCAGGGGGCGACCGTCGACGACGACGTCGACGAAGTCCCGGTGCGCCTGGTACGCACCGCCCGCGAGGACGCCTCAGACGCGCATCGCCGGTGCCAGGCCCAGGTCGCATACGCGGCGGACATGCTGTGAGTATCTCCAGTCCTGCACGGTCCTGAGCGCGTCATGACACCTTCCGCTACGTTCCCCGCATGGACAGTGACGTGCGGGGCGACGTGGTCGTCGTGGGGGGCGGGGTCATCGGGCTGACGACGGCCGTGGTGCTCGCCGAGCGCGGCCGACGGGTCCGGTTGTGGTCGCGGGAGCCCGCCGAGCGGACCACCTCGGCCGTTGCCGGGGCCCTGTGGTGGCCGTACCGGATCCGGCCGGTCGCGGCGGCGCGGGTCTGGGCGCTGCGCTCGCTCCAGGTGTACGAGGAGCTGGCCCGGCGGCCGGGGGCGACCGGCGTACGGACGGTCGAAGGGGTACTGGGCGAGACGGATCTGGACGAGGTGGGCGGCTGGGCGGCGGCGCGGCTGCCCGGACTGCGGGCGGCCACCCCCGACGAGTACGCGGGGGCGGGGCTGTGGGCGCGGCTGCCGCTGCTCGACATGACGGCCCACCTGCCCTGGCTGCGGGAGCGGTTGCGGGCGGCGGGCGGGGTGGTCGAGGAGCGCGAGGTGGCGACGCTCGCCGAGGCCGACGCGCCGGTGGTGGTCAACTGCACGGGGCTGGGCGCCCGCACGCTCGTGCCGGATCCGTCGGTGCGGCCGGTGCGCGGGCAGCTGGTCGTGGTGGAGAACCCCGGCATCCGCACCTGGACGGTCTCCACAGGCCCCGGCGGGGAGCCGGCCTACGTCTTCCCGCAGCCCGGCCGCCTGCTGCTGGGCGGCACCGCCGAGGAGGACGTGTGGGCGGCGGAGCCGGATCCCGCCGTGGCGGAGGCGATCGTACGGCGGTGCGCGGCGCTGCGGCCGGAGATCGCCGGGGCGCGGGTGCTGGCGCACCGGGTGGGTCTGCGCCCCGCGCGCGACGCCGTGCGGCTGGAACGGGAGGCGCTTCCGGACGGCCGGCTGCTGGTGCACAACTACGGCCACGGGGGCGCGGGCGTCACCGTGGCCTGGGGCTGTGCGGAGGAGGCGGCCGGGCTGGCCGGCGCCCCCTCCGCGTAGCGCGGGACTACGGCACGGGATGCACGGGACGCGGTTCGCGCACGCCGTCGAGCGGGGCGCTCTCCGGTGTGGCGGTCGCCGTACCGGCGGTGGCGCGGGCGAAGGCGGTCGCGCCGCCCACGAACGGCACCCGTGCGGAGGTGCGGGACAGGTCGAGCGTGAGCGTCGGGGTGGTCGACGGGGGCTCGATCAGGTCCTTGTCGGTTCCGGCGACGATCAGCGCGAGCCGGTGGCCCTCGGGGACGACGTGGTCGGTGGCGGCCAGGTCGAGGGTGATCGTGTACGGCGTGCCCGGGGTGAGCGGGGCACCGGTGGCGGAGGCGTGGTTGCCGAGGTCGGCCCAGCCGCGGCTGACGATCGTGTAGTCGACGTCGGCGGTCTTCGCCGCGGTCTCCTGGAAGCAGGCGCTGTCGCCGGTGGTGCTCGCACCCCAGCAGGTGCGGTCGGTGAGGGTGGTGATGCCCTCGCCGGCGGCGGCGTAGTCGCGGATGGTGTCGGGGCCGATGTCGACCAGGACGGCGCTGAGGTGGGCGCTGGTGGTGCTGGGGGTCGCGGTGACGGTCACCCTGGAGGAGCCGGACAGGCGCAGGTCGCGGGTGAGCGGTGCGGTGGTGAAGCCCGCCTTGTCGGGGATGGGCTGGTCGATGCGGGACGCCCAGTCGGTCTCGTCGTGCTCCGGGTGGTCGGTGAAGGTCTCGGTGCCGGTGCCGGGACGCAGACCGAGGGTGCCGACGCCGTCGACGGCGCCCTCTGCGGGCCGCAGGGTGGCCGTTCCGGTGCCTCGCGGCGGCCACACGGACGAGGTCACCCACTGGTCGGGGGCGCGTTCGATGTCGGCCATCGGCTCGTCGTCGATGCCGTTGTCGTAGCCGAGGAGTTCGTGGTCGAACCAGCGGTGCAGGGTCTCCACCCAGGTGGCGCGCCGGAAGTCGAAGGGGTCGACGTGGCCGACCTGGGAGAGCCAGATCTTGCGGTCGACGCCGTTCTTCGCGAGCGCGTCCCACCACTGGCCGAAGTGCTTGGCGCGGACGTTGAGGTCCTGCATGCCGTGGACGACGAAGACGCTGGCCTCGACGCGGTCGGCGTGGCGGACGTAGTCGCGCTCGGTCCACAGCGGGGTCCAGTCGCCGGTGCGCGGGGCGCCGTCGACGATGCGCTGCTGGACGGCTGAGCAGCGGGCGCGGGCCTCGGGGCTCTCGACGCGGTACGCCAGCCCGTCGGGGCCGGAGGCGAACAGCGGGGCGCCCTTGGCGAAGTAGTAGTCGTACCAGGAGGAGATGGCGCCGATCGGGACGATGGTCTCCAGTCCCTCGACGCCGGTGGCGGCGACGCCGTTGGCGATGGTGCCGTCGTAGCTCTTGCCGATCATCCCGGTCCTGCCGTTGGTCCACGTCGCCTTGGCGCGGGTGGTGCCGGTGCGGGTGGTGTACGCCGTGGCGCGGCCGTTCAGCCAGTCGACGACGGCCTTCGCGGACTGGATGTCGGAGCGGCCGCCGACGTCCACGCAGCCGTCGGAGCGGTTGGTTCCGGCGAGGTCGACGCCGACGACGGCGTAACCGCGCGGGACGAAGTAGTTGTCGTAGAACAGCGGCATCTGGACGACGTTCCCGGCCGCGTCGTAGGTCTTCTTCTGGCTCTCGTTGCCGCGTCCGCAGCAGGCGTAGTACGGGCTGGCGTCCATGATGACCGGCACCTTGCGGCCCTGCCGGGCGGCCTCGCGCGGGCGGACGATGTCCACGGCGACGCGGTCGGTGCGTCCGTCGCCGTCGCCGTCGAGGCCGGTGTCGACCCAGACGGCCTCGCGGACGGCGTTCTCGTAGGAGTGGACCGGTCGGCTGGTGCGGTCTGCGGTGGGGGCCGTGGCGGAGGGTGCGGCCTGGGCCGTGGCGGGGCTGAGAAGGCCGGCCATCAGGGCGGCGGTGGCCGCCGTCGCGAACGGTCTCCAGATCGTGAAGCGCGTGCGTATCGGCATGCGGCGGACGCTACCCCGGTCAACTCCCGTGCAGAAGGGGGCGGATGGCGTGTCGCCCGGGGGCGGGTGGCCGCCGGGTGGCGGAAACCCGCCCCTGGGACGAGCATGATCGTGACGGCCGGATGGCGATCATGTGACAGGGGTGGCCATGGACATGTCCGGGACCACCGGGACTCAATAGGCTTCGAACAGACTTTCCGCACCTAGGACTTGGAGCTGACGTGCACCGCAGAATCACCGCGCCGGGCGCGCTGGCCGCGGCCTCCCTCCTGCTGGCGATCCCGGCATCGGCCGCGAGCCACTCCCCCGGCGCACCGGGCATCGGCGACCCCTACTACCCGGCGTACGGCAACGGCGGCTACGACGTCTCCCACTACGACCTCCGGCTGAAGTACCAGCCCGTCACCGACCGGCTGGAGGGCACGGCCACCCTCCTCGCCCGCACCACCCAGGACCTGTCGAGGTTCAACCTGGACTTCCTGCTGGACGTGAGCGAGGTCCGGGTCAACGGCGCCCTCGCGCGGTTCAAGGCCTCCGGCGAGCACGAGCTGGAGATCACGCCGAAGACACCGCTCGACAAGGGCACCGCCGTCACCGTCGTGGTCCGCTACAGCGGGGTGCCGTCGCAGCAGCAGGCGTACGGCTTCACCAGCTGGCACCGCACCCCGGACGGCGGAGTCGCGGCGAACGAGCCCGAGGCCGCCTGGTGGTGGTTCCCCAGCAACGACCACCCGCTGGACAAGGCCACCTACGACGTGTCCGTGCAGGTGCCGGACGGCACCCAGGCCATCTCCAACGGCACCCTGCAGTCGACGAGTTCGCGACTCGGCTGGACCCGGTACAACTGGCGCTCCAGCAAGCCGCAGGCGACGTATCTCGCCACCCTGGCCGTCGGGCGGTTCGACGTCACCACCGGGAAGACCGAGAGCGGCATCCCGGTGATCAACGCCTACAGCAAGGACCTCGGCGACAACTACGGTGCCGCGCGGGCGAGCGTGGAGCGGACCGGGGAGATCGCCGACTGGCTGACCGAATACTTCGGGCCGTATCCGTACAACGCGCTCGGCGGATACGTGCCGAACGTCGGCACCGGGTACGCGCTGGAGACCCAGACCCGGCCCTTCTACAGCCCGCGGCAGTTCGCGAACGGCACCAACACCTCCGTCGTCGTGCACGAACTGGCCCACCAGTGGTACGGCGACTCGGTGTCCGTCGCCGCGTGGCGGGACATCTGGATCAACGAGGGCTTCGCGCGGTACGCGCAGTGGCTGTGGTCCGAGCACGAGGGCGAGGGCACGGCACAGGAGATCGCCGACTACGTGTACGCCTCCCGGCCGGCCGACGACCCGTTCTGGACCGTGAAGCCCGGGGACCCGGGCCCTGAGCGCCAATTCGACATCGCCGTCTACGACCGCGGCGCGCTGGCCCTCCAGGCGCTGCGCAACGAGATCGGCGACGAGGACTTCTTCACCCTCCTGAAGGGCTGGCCGCAGCGGTACGCCCACGGCAACGCCACCGTCGCCGACTTCCGGCGGTACGCGGAGGAGGTCTCCGGCAAGCCGCTGGCGGCGCTGTTCGACACCTGGCTGTACCAGCCGTCGAAGCCGAGCGTGACGGCGGCGCGGGACGCGTCGATCGCGGCCCGCACCGGCAAGGCCCCGGGCGCGAAGGCCCCGGCGCAGCCGAAGTCGTGGAAGAAGATCGCCGCGACGAACGACGTCCACGAGCACGGGGACGAGCGGCACGGCCACTAGGGGGTGTCGACCGGCGCCTCCTCCTCCGGCTCGGCCGCCGCGCGGGCCAGCAGGGTCTCCCGGTCGATCGCGTCGGCCCGGGTGGACAGGACCGTGCAGGCGTGGGCGCCCGCCAGCGCGCCGTAGCGGGCGCACCGGCGGGGCGGCTCGCCGCGCAGGAAGCCGAAGAGGAAGGCGGCGGCGAAGGCGTCCCCCGCGCCGCTGGAGCCCACCACCTGCGCGGGAGGCGCCACCGGCGGCACCGGCGGCACCGGCGGCACCAGCGGCACCGGGGTCAGCTCACCGCCGGCCAGCAGATACGCGCCCTTAGCACCGGCCGTGGCGACGACCGCCCGGGCGCGGCCCCGCTCGGCGATGCGGCGCAGGGTGCGCCCGGGGTCGGCGAGGCGGGCGGCGGAGACGAAGACGACGTCCGCGGCCAGGGCGAACGGCTCGTGGTACGGGTTCTCGCCGTCCCAGTCGTGCAGGTCGGTGGAGATCGTCACGCCGGTCTCCCGCAGCACGGGCAGGGCGTGGACGCACGGCTGCGTGATGGAGACGTGCGCGTGGCGGCTGCGCCCGGCCAGTTCCCGGACCATGGCCTCCGGGAGCCGGTCGTCCGGATGGCCGCGGCTGCTGTCGTACAGGGACAGCCGCCGGCCGTCGGGGCCGACCGGGTCGACCGCCCGCTTGGTGCCCGCGGGCTGCGGGATCGCGGTCAGCGGATGCCCCGCTCCCGGTGCAGGGCGCGGACCGGGTCGCCCTCGGGGTCGTCGCCGAGGAAGTCGAGGTGGTGGGTGCGCAGGCCCAGGGCGGCCAGGCCGAGGGACATGAAGTCGCCGGTCCGGCCCGCGCGGGTGCGGATCCCGTCGTGGATCATGTAGCTGTCGGCCTACGGGAGCGGCAGCTGCGGTACGTGGACGATGGTGTCCACACCCGCGCCGCCCAGCACGAGTACATCGGTGTCAGGGTTCGACTCCGGCCCTCCCCATGGTCGTACACCGTGACCGGAACGCCCCGCCGCACCAGCCGCTCACCGGCCGGCGGCTCCGCACGGGAGCACTCGCCCCCGGCCGAGCCGCACCTTGTCCGCTCCGCTCGGGGAGCCGCTGTCCCTCGCCGCAAGGCCCTCGGGACGGTGGATGTCCGCGGTCCGTACGTGGCTGGTCGCGCGGTTCCCCTCGCCCCTGCGGGCGGTGGCGCCACCCCGGACATCTCCGAGTGGCGCCACCGTGGGACTACTGCGTGAGCTTGGTCAGTTCCTGGTCGGCCGTGCGGGCGACGCGGCGGCGGACGGCGAACCAGCCGGCGACGAGGGCGAGGGCGATGAGCGGGATGAGGAGGAGGGTCTTGCGGCCGACCTCGGGGTCGTTCCACATCATGCCGAGGCAGACCAGCAGGAAGGCGATCGTGGCGGTCTCGGTGACCGGGCTGCCGGGGAGCCGGAAGGACGGGCGCCGGACCAGGCCCGCCTTGGCACGGCGGACGAAGATCAGGTGGCAGATCATGATGATGACCCAGGTGCTGATGATGCCGAGCGAGGCGACGTTCAGCACGATCTCGAAGGCCTGGTGGGGCATGACGAAGTTCAGGCCGACACCGAGCACGCACACGGCGCAGGTCAGCAGGATGCCGCCGTAGGGCACCTGGCTGCTGTTCATCCGGGCCGTGAACCTCGGCGCGGAGCCGGCCATGGCCATGGAGCGCAGGATGCGGCCGGTGGAGTACAGGCCGGAGTTCAGCGAGGACATCGCGGCGGTGAGGACCACCAGGTTCATGACGTCGCCCGCGGCCGGGACACCGATCTTCGACAGGACCGTCACGAAGGGGCTCTCGTCGGCCGAGTAGACGGAACCCGGGAGCAGGAGGGCGAGGAGGACGACCGAGCCGACGTAGAACAGGCCCACGCGCCACATGATCGAGTTCACCGCGCGCGGGACGACCTTCTCCGGCTCGGCGGTCTCGCCCGCGGCGACACCGACCAGCTCCAGCGCCGCGTAGGCGAAGATCACGCCCTGCATGACGAGGACGACCGGCATCATGCCGTGCGGGAAGACGCCGCCGTTGTCGGTGATCACGCCGAGGCCGGGCGTCTGGCCGCCGACCTCGTGCTGCGTGGCGAGCAGGAAGATGCCGACGAACATGAAGGCGACGAGCGTCGCGACCTTGACGATCGCGAACCAGAACTCCATCTCGCCGAAGATCTTCACCGAGATCAGGTTCACCGCCAGGACCACCGCGAGGGCGACCAGGGCGAGCACCCACTGCGGGATGTCGGTGAAGGCGCTCCAGTAGTGCGTGTAGAGCGCGATCGCGGTGATGTCGGCGATACCGGTCGTCGACCAGTTCAGGAAGTACATCCAGCCGGCGACATAGGCGCCCTTCTCGCCGAGGAACTCGCGCGCGTACGACACGAACGAGCCGGAGGAGGGCCGGTAGAGGACCAGCTCGCCGAGGGCCCGCACGACGAAGAAGGCGAAGACGCCGCAGACCAGGTAGGCCAGCGCGAGCGCGGGGCCCGCGTTGTGGAGGCGTCCGCCGGCGCCGAGGAAGAGTCCGGTGCCGATGGCTCCGCCGATGGCGATCATGTTGACGTGGCGGGCCTTGAGGTCCTTGCTGTAACCGGCGTCGCCCGCGTCCGCGGGCGTCCGGGTCGCCTCGGGGTGTGCGGCGACCTGTGCCGTGTCCACGGCGTCCTTGCTCACGGGTGGTTCCACTCTCTGGTGCGCCCCGGGCGGTGTACCGACCGGGGTGTCCGTACGTGACTCGGCCCGCACCACCCTGGGTGTCGCGGCACAGACCAGGGCAGCACCTTCCCATACGAAAACGGTCACATGCGGTGAGCCAGGTCACAGAGCGTTACTTCTCACAGGTTCTCCGGGGAATCACCAGTCGATCGCCGGAGGTTTCACACTTCTGGTGAGACAGCGATACTGCTGCACATGACAAGCCACGCCGAGGAGCCGACCCTCACCGTCGACGAGCTGGCCGCGCGGGCGGGTGTCACGGTGCGGACGGTGCGCTTCTACAGCACCCGGGGTCTGCTGCCGCCGCCGGTGATCGGCCCGCGCCGGGTCGGGCACTACGGCAGGGAGCACCTGGCCCGCCTCGCGCTGATCGAGGAGCTGCAGCACCAGGGGATGACGCTGGCGGGCATCGAGCGCTATCTCCAGCAGCTCCCGCCGGATCTGAGCGACCGGGACCTGGCCATCCACCGCGCGGTGGTGGCGTCCTGGGCGCCGGACACCGCGGAGACGGTGTCCCGGGAGGAGCTGGCGCGGCGGGCGGGGCGGGTGCTGGCCGACGAGGAGGTGGACCGGCTGGTGGCCATGGACGTCGTACGGCCGGACGGCGAGGGGTACCGCGTCGATCTCGGTCTGCTGCGGCTCGGGGTCCGGCTGCTGGACGTGCCGATGTCCCAGGAGGCGATCCTGGCGGCGCGCAAGGTGCTCATCGAGCACTCGCGCGCCGCCGCTCACGAGCTGTCCCAGCTCCTCCGGGGCGAGGTGTCGGAGCGTGACACCCGGGATGTGCGGTCGTTGTCGGCGCACATGCAGCCGCTGGTCGTGCAGGCGCTGCTGACCGCCTTCCAGCGCTCCCTCAGGGAAGAGCTGGGCGAGTGGCTCTCGGCGTCACGCCCGGTCTGAGTCGGTGAACCGCTCCCCCTTCTCCGCCTTCTCCACCAGCAGCGCCGGGGGCGTGAACCGGTCGCCGTAGCGCTCGGCCAGCTCGCGCGCGCGGGCCGTGAAGCCGGGCAGCCCTCCTGCGTAGCCGTTGATGTACTGGAGCACGCCGCCGGTCCAGCCCGGGAAGCCGATGCCGAGGATGGAGCCGATGTTGGCGTCGGCGACGGACGTCAGGACGCCCTCCTCCAGCAGCCGCACGGTGTCCAGCGCCTCCGCGAAGAGCATGCGCTCCTGCATGTCCTCGAAGGGGATGGTGCGGCCCGGCTCGGTGAAGTGCTCACGCAGGCCCGGCCACAGCCCGGCCCGCTTGCCGCTGGCGTCGTAGTCGTAGAAGCCGGCGCCGCCGCTGCGGCCGGTGCGGCCGAACTCGTCCACCATGCGGTCGATGACGGCCTCCGCCGGGTGCGGGGTCCAGGTGCCGCCCGCCTCCTCGACGGCCCGCTTCGTCTCCTTGCGGATCTTGCGCGGCAGGGTCAGCGTCAGCTCGTCCATCAGGGACAGCACCTTGGCCGGGTAGCCCGCCTGGGCCGCCGCCTGCTCCACCGACGCGGGCTCGATGCCCTCGCCGACCATGGCCACGCCCTCGTTGATGAAGTGGCCGATCACGCGGGAGGTGAAGAAGCCGCGCGAGTCGTTGACGACGATCGGCGTCTTGTTGATCTGACGGACCAGGTCGAAGGCGCGGGCCAGCGCCTCCTCGCCGGTGCGCTCGCCCTTGATGATCTCGACGAGCGGCATCTTGTCGACCGGGGAGAAGAAGTGCAGCCCGATGAAGTCGGCCTGGCGCTGCACGCCCTCGGCGAGCGCGGTGATCGGCAGGGTGGAGGTGTTGGAGCACAGCAGCGCGTCCGGCGCGACGACCTGCTCGATCTCCTGAAACACCTTGTGCTTGAGGGCGGTGTCCTCGAAGACGGCCTCGATGACCGCGTCGCAGCCGGCCAGGTCCTGCACGTCGGCGGTGGGTGTGATGCGGGCGAGCAGCGCGTCGGCCTTCTCCTGGGTGGTACGGCCCCGGGAGACGGCCTTGGCGCACAGCTTCTCGGAGTAGCCCTTGCCCTTGAGGGCCGCCTCCAGGGAGACGTCCTTCAGGACGACGTCGATGCCCGCGCGGGCGCAGGAGTAGGCGATGCCCGCGCCCATCATCCCGGCACCCAGCACGGCGACCCGGCGGACCTGGCGGGGGGCGATGTCCTTGGGCCGGTTGGCGCCGGAGTTGACGGCCTGGAGGTCGAAGAAGAAGGCCTGGATCATGTTCTTCGAGATCTGCCCGGCCGCCAGTTCCACGAAGTAGCGGGCCTCGATGACCTGGGCGGTCTCGAAGTCGACCTGGGAGCCCTCGACGGCCGCGGCCAGGATGTTGCGCGGGGCCGGGTAGGGGGCGCCGCCGGTCTGCTTGCGCAGGTTGGCGGGGAAGGCGGGCAGGTTGGCCGCGAACTTGGGG
>NZ_MUND01000693.1 GCF_002154375.1 Streptomyces glaucescens
CAGGCCCCCCCTCTCTCCCTCCAGGCCCAGCGCTCACCAAGCTCTGGCGGTCCACCCCGGGCTCAGCGCTCGCCCAGACCGCGCGCTCACCTCCAGGACCAGCACCCAGCACTCCTCGGACCCCGCGCTCACCCCCAGGCCCAGCACTCCTCAGACCCACGCCCTCCCCTCACACCCCCATCTCCGCCGCCACCCGTCCCGCGCGGATCGCCGTGAGCAGTTCCGCGTGGTCGGCTTCGGTGCGGTCGGCGTAGGTGAGGGCGAAGGCGGCCATGGACTCGTCCAGTGCGGTGTTCTTGCCGCAGTAGCCGGCGATCAGGCGCGGGTCGGCGCTGTGGGAGTGGGCACGGGCCAGGAGGGCGCCGGTCATACGGGCGTAGTCGTCGATCTGGTCGGCGGCGAGGGCGGCCGGGTCGACGCTGCCCTTGCGGTTGCGGAACTGGCGGACCTGGAAGGGGCGGCCGTCGACCGTCGTCCAGCCCAGGAGCGTGTCGCTGACCACCTGCATGCGCTTCTGGCCGAGCACGACCCGGTGGCCTTCGTGCTCCACGGGCGGGGCCTGGAATCCGGCGGTCGTCAGGTGGGGCAGCAGGGCGGACGGACGGGCCTCCTTGACCTGGAGGATCAGGGGTTCGCCGCGGTGGTCGAGGAGGAGGACGACGTACGAGCGGGTGCCCACGCTGCCTGTGCCGACCACGCGGAACGCCACGTCGTGCACGGCGTGCCGGGCCAGCAGGGGGAGGCGGTCCTCGGGGAGCGTGGTCGTGTACTCCGCCAGGGCCGCGGCGACCGCCGCCGCTTCCGCGTCGGGTATCCGGCGCAGCACCGGGGGTGCCTCCACGAAGCGGCGTCCGCCGCCCGGGGCGGGCTCGGTCGACTTGGCCGCGAACCGTCCGCTGGTGTTGGCCCGTGCCTTCTCCGAGACCCGGTCCAGGGTGCCGAGGAGGTCGTGGGCGTCGGTGTGCGAGACCAGTTCCTCGTCTGCGATGGCGTTCCACGCGTCGAGGACCGGCAGTTTGGCCAGCAGCCGCATGGTGCGGCGGTAGGCGCCCACCGCGTCGTGGGCCGCCGCGCGGCAGGTGTCCTCGTCGGCGCCGGCCTCCCGGCCAGCGAGCACCAGGGAGGTGGCGAGCCGTTTGAGGTCCCATTCCCAGGGGCCGTGCACCGTCTCGTCGAAGTCGTTGAGGTCGATGACCAGGCCGCCGCGCGCGTCGCCGTACAGTCCGAAGTTCGCCGCGTGCGCGTCGCCGCAGATCTGGGCGCCGATGCCGGTGACGGGGGTGCGGGCGAGGTCGTACGCCATGAGGGCGGCCGTGCCGCGCAGGAAGGCGAACGGCGTGGCCGCCATCCGGCCGATGCGCAGCGGTGTCAGCTCGGGTATGCGGTCGCGGTTGGACTCCTCGACCGCGGTCACCGCGTCGGGGCGGGAGGCGTCGAGGTCGAGGCGGGCGTGCGCGTGCCGTGGCACTCGGTCCCGCAGGGCCTTGCCTTCCTCCTTGGGCGAGCCCTGGGCGGGCCACTCGGCGAATCCGCGCACCTGGGGCAGCCGTCGCCGTGTTCCCGGCTCCCCGGCCGCTCCCGCTTCCGCCCTCGCGGCGGCCCTCGCTCCCGGCTGTGCTCCGGCCCCCGCCCGGGACTGCTCTCCGGCCTGCCTTCCGATCCGCGCCTTCGCGTTCACCTCGGTCACTTCGACCGCCTCCCCCGTCCTTGCACGGCACCCGGCCGCCCGACATCAGCTCGTGCCGACCGTACCGCCGCCCGGCGCGAGCGCGTCAGCCTTGTGGACAACTCCGCTGCTCGGCTGTGGACAACCGGTTCACGCGGTCGGGGGCAGGCCGTGCGGCGCTGTCGTGGCGTTCGGGCGCAGGCCGTACGCCGCCGTCGCGCAGAGCAGCACGGCGGCGGCGGCGAGCGCCTCGAAGGCGAAGGCGTAGCCGCCGGCCGCTGCGGCGGGGTGGCCGGCGGCTGCCAGGCCGGCCGTGCGGGACTGGACCGCCGAGGTGACCAGGGCGATGCTGAGGGTCGGCCCGGCCAGGATCGCGGCGTTCACCACCGCGCCGGCCAGGGCGGTCTCCCGGTCGCCCGCGCCGGCCACGGCCGCCACGACGGCCGCCGACATCAGCAGGCCGATGCCGCAGGCGACGACGGCCATGCCGGTCAGCAGCGCCGGGGTCGATGCGGTGCGGATGCCGATGCCGCCGATGCCGTACAGCCCGGCGGCGATCGCCGCCGCGCCGGTCACGGCGACCGTGCGGGGGCCCAGCCGGGCCACGGCGGGGCCGGCGACGGTGCCGACGGCGAGCAGCACCGCGGTGTACGGAAGGAACGCCCCGGCGTTGGCGAGGGCGGAGTAGCCGCGGGTCTGCTGGAGGTAGAGGGCGAGCAGGAACGCGGTGGCCGCACCGGTGCCGGGGCCGAACAGGGCGCACACGAGGGCGGTGGCGCGCGGGCGGGAGGCGAGGAAGCCGCGTGGCAGCAGGGGGGCGGGCACCCGGCGTTCGGTGGCCGTGAAGGCGGTGAGCAGGACGGCTCCGGCGGCCAGTGCGCCGAGTACGGGTGCCGAGGACCAGCCGTACGGGCCGGCCAGCGCGCAGCCGCAGCCGAGCATGGTCAGCGCGCCGGTGCCGAAGAGGGCGCCGAGCAGGTCCATGGGGACGCGGTCCGGGGGTGGTCCGGGCGGAAGGGTGCGTACGGCGGCGGCGAGTGCCAGGGCGGCCGCCGCTGCCAGGACGACGAAGCTCCACCGCCAGGACGTCCAGGTGACCAGCGCGCCGCTGAGCAGGATTCCGGCCGAGGCGCCCAGGCTGGCGAGCAGTCCCCACAGTGCCGTGGCGGCGGAGCGGGCCCGGCCCTCGGGGAAGACGGTCTTCAGCAGGGCCATCGCGGCGGGCGCGGCCAGCGCGGCCCCGCAGCCCTGCGCGAAGCGGGCGGCCATCAGTGTCCAGGGCCCGTGGGCGAGCGCGGCGGCGAGGGAGGCGAGTGCGAACAGGCCGGTGCCCAGGGCGAACACGGTCCGCCGGCCGCCCCGGTCGGTGAGCCGGCCGCCGAGCAGGAGCAGCCCGCTGAAGGCGAGACCGTACGCGGCGGTGTCGAGGACGAGGTCCGTCCGGGTCAGGCCGAGTTCGCGCTGCATCGCCGGGCCGGCCGCGAAGGTCACCGAGACGGAGGCGTTGAGCGTCAGGTGCACGGTGCCGAGCACGCCGAAGCGCCGCCTTCCGTGGCGGTCGCGTGCCCCCGGTGGCGAGACCCGTGCGGCCGGGGACGGCGGCGATGGCACCGGTGCCGGGATCGCTGCCGGTGACGCGAGGGTGTCGTCCATGGCGCCGAGTCTCGCAGCGGGCCGTTCACGGTCCGGGGGGTGCGTGAACAGTCCGTCAGGTCCGGGGATCATGTGTCGGATCGGAGGGGCATCGGAGATGGCCGGTTGCCGGTCCGCTACGGCACCAGCACCACGCGTCGCCCGTGCAGTTCGCCCGCCTCCAGGCGCTGGTGGACGCGGGCCGCCTCGGCCAGGGGGACGCGTTCCAGGGAGCGGGGGCGCAGCCGGCCGGAGGACAGCAGGTGGTTGACCGTGCGGGCGGCTTCGGCGAGTTCGGCGGTGGTGGCGTGGGAGATGACGAAGCCGACGACGGAGCCGTCCTTCATGTAGAGGGGCCCGGCGGGCAGCACCGGCTGGGTGCGGGCGCCGGCCAGCAGCACGATCCGCCCCCGGTGCGCCAGGCTGTCGACGGCGGTGGCGAGGTCGTTGGTGCCGGAGGTGTCGAGGTGGACGTCGACGCCGTCCGGGCACTCCTTGCGGAGCTGCTCCGGCAGGCCGGGGTCGCGGTAGTCCAGCACCGTGTGCGCGCCGAGCGAGGCGACGTACTCGGCGTCGCGGGCGGCGGCGGTCGCGACGACCCGGGCGCCGGCCTCGGCGGCCATGACGACCAGGGCGCCGCCCACGTTGCCGGCCGCCCCGGCGACCAGGACCGTCTCGCCGGGGCGGACCCGGCCGTGGGTGAACAGGCCGAGGTAAGCGGTGGCCGCAGGGTGCAGGACGGCGACGGCGGTGGC
This sequence comes from Streptomyces glaucescens, assembly GCF_002154375.1. GTDB lineage: Bacteria > Actinomycetota > Actinomycetes > Streptomycetales > Streptomycetaceae > Streptomyces > Streptomyces glaucescens. Next base: position 4,054 of record NZ_MUND01000693.1, read on the forward strand.
CGGGTCGAGGCCGGCGGGCAGGTGGTAGAGCCGGTCGGCGGGGACGACGGCCCGCTCGGCGGCGGCGCCCTGCCGGCCGCCGTGGCCGAGGCTGTTGCACCAGACGCGGTCGCCGGGGGCGAAGCCCGGGGCGCCCGGCCCCGCGGTGACGACGGTGCCGACGAGGTCGCGGCCGATGACGAACGGGAACTCGACGGGGGTGCGGAAGATCCCGGACCGTACGAAGGTGTCGACCGGGTTGGCCGACACGGCCTCGACCTCGACCAGGACGTCCGTGGGGCCCGGATCCGGTGCCGGCACCTCGCCGTAGCGGATGTTCTCCGCCGGACCCAGCTCTTCTATGAACGCCGCACGCATGCCTTGCCAACTCCCTCTGGTTCCGGGGCGGGAATGTGCCGAAGGGCCGTACGGGGGAACGAAACGGCCCTTCGGGGTCTGTGGGGACGGTCCGCGTGGGACGGCCGTCCGCGGGTCAGGCGGCCGGGACCGCCTTGCTGTCCCGGATCCGGGCGGCGAGGGCGTCGAGCAGGCCGCGCAGCAGCTCGATGGTGGACTCGTCGGTGAGGTTGCCGGCCTCGTCGAAGCGCTCGTGGGCGCGGAAGATCTGCAGCTCGGGCTTGCCGACGACCTGGGAGTCGGTCCACAGGAACAGCTGGCGCAGCGACAGCTGGGCGCGCACGGTGCCGAAGTTGGACGGGGCGGCGCCGGCGAGGGCGATCGGCTTGCGGGTGAGCGAGGAGTTCAGGCCGGGGGTGCTCGCCCAGTCGAGGGCGTTCTTCAGCGGGCCGGGGATGCCGTAGTTGTACTCGGGGGTGGCGATGAACAGGCCGTCCGCCTCGGTGATACGGCGGCGCAGGTCGGCCACGGCGGCCGGGGGCGTCGCGGTGTCGAGGTCCTGGTCGTAGAGGGGGATGTCGCGCAGGCCCTCGTAGATCTCGACCGTCAGGTCTCCCGGGGCGAACTTCTGCGCCGCGCGCACCAGGGCGCCGTTGTAGGAGGCGGAGCGCAGGCTGCCGGAGATGGCCAGGATCTTGAGCTCGGGCATGAGCGGTCCTTCCAACGGTGTTGCGTCAGCGGGGGGTTACGGCAGGGAGTCTGCCGTCGTCCGCGAGGGGGCCGCGAGCGCGGGCGGCGGACTGTGTCAGCTCGTGTGTCACGTCGGGGGCCCTTGCCGGGTGTCGGGACGGCGCGTATAAATGAACTATACAGTTCAGTCCACTTACGCTCCCCGACTCCCGTCGCCCATCGGAAGGTGTCGTCATGCAGGCCGCCAAGAACAGCACCGCCACCCGCTCGGTCACCGCCGTCCTGCCCCCCGTCCACACCGTGGAGGGCGAAGGCTTCCCCGTCCGGCGGCCGTTCCCGACGGACCGCCTGCCGCTGCTCGACCCGTTCCTGATGGTCGACCAGGTCGGTCCGGTGCGGCTCGGGCCCGGCGAGGCGAAGGGCGCCCCGGACCACCCCCACCGGGGCTTCGAGACGATCGCCTACGTCCTGGCGGGCGACCTGGAGTACGCGGACTCGACCGGCAGCCGGGGCGTGGTGCCGCCGGGGGCCGTGCAGTGGCTCACCGCGGGCGCCGGCGTGGTCCACTCGGCCATGCCGACGGAGGGTTTCCGGCGGGCCGGCGGGCTCCAGCACAACCTCCAGATCTGGGTCAACCTCCCGGCCGCCCGCAAGGGACTGCGCCCGCGCACCCAGAACCGCGGCCCGGCGGACATCCCCGTGGTGCGCACGCTCGGCGGATCCTGGTTCAAGGTGATCGCGGGCTCCGCGTTCGGGGCGACGGGCCCCTTCGACACCCAGGTCCCGGTGACCGTCGTCCACGCCGGTCTCGCCCCGGGCGAGTCGGCCGAACTGCCCGCCCCCGCCGGGCACAACGCGGCGGTGTACGTGCTGACCGGCAGCGCCTCCGTGGCAGGGCGCGTCGCGGAGGACGGCGAACTGGCCGTCCTCGGCGACGACGGCACCACCGTCCGCGTGGCCGGCGGACCGACCGGCGCCGACCTGCTGTTCCTCGCCGGCGAGCCGATCGGCGAACCCGTCGTGCGCAGCGGGCCGTTCGTCATGAACACCCCGCAGCAGATCGCCCGCGCCCACGCCGACCACGCCGCCGGGCGGCTGGGCCGCTACGACGACTGAGCGGGACCCTTCCGGGACCGGCCCCTATTACTTCCCCGGTACCGCGGCACCGGTGCCGTAGCGGGCGAGGAACATGTCGACGCCGCCCTCCACCAGGCGGTCGGCCAGCGACGCGCTCATGTCCGCGCCGTACGAGCCGTAGACCAGGTGCGGGGAGAGCACCAGGCCCGACAGCTGGAGCACCGCCAGTTCCATGTCCGGGATCCGCAGCAGACCGCGCTCGTCGAGCCGGCCCAGGGCCCGGGCGAGCGCCGCGTGCTGCCGTACCGGGCCGCGCTCCTGCCAGATCTCGCCGAGTGCGGGGAAGCGGCGGCGTTCACCGGCGATGACGTCGCGCAGGGCCAGCACCTCGGGCGTGGCGAGGCCGGACACCCAGGAGCGGCAGGCCGCGAGGAGGTCGGCCCGGACGTCGTCGGACTCGGCGAGCCGGTCGATGATCAGCGACTCGGAGGCGCCCAGCGCCTCGTCGAGGGTGCGGCCGATCACCTCCTTGAAGAGGTTCTCCTTGCTGCCGAAGTGGTTGTAGAGGGTGACCTTGGAGACGCCCGCCTCGGCGGCCAGCAGATCCACGCCGGCACCGAAGCCCTCGCGCAGGAAGACCCGGTGGGCCGCCTCCAGGATGGCCTGCCGTTTCCGCGCGGCCCGTGCTCCGGACGGGGCGGCCGGCGGCCCCTCGGGGGCGCTCTTCGCTGTGCGCATGTCGACTCCTCGGTGCTCGTACGGCCACTCAGTCTAGGGATCGGGGGCGGACCCCTTGCCTACAACTGAACCGAACCGTATAGTTCAGTTCAGGCGGGCGGCACACCACCGCACGAGAACGCCTTCCGCACCGTCCGTGCACCACCTCCCGCACCGCTTTCCGCCCCGCGTCTTCACGCCACCACGCCAACGGAGGTACATCCGTGTCCACCCAGCCCCTCTTCTCCGCCCGCGCCGAGATCACCGTCTCCGCCCGCCCCGACGAGGTCTACGCGGTCGTCAGCGACCTGCCCCGCAGCGGCGAATGGAGTCCCGAATGCCTCGGCGGCACCTGGGTCACCGGGGAACCCGGCGCCGTCGGCTCCGTCTTCCGCGGCGAGAACCTGCGCAGCGAGGACGTGGTCGCCTGGGCGCCGGTGGTGCGCGGCCGGTGGACCACCCACGNNCCGGCCGCACCTTCCGCTGGGCCATGCACGACAGCAAGGGCGAGAAGCAGCAGAGCGTCTGGGGCTTCGACGTCGAGCCGGACGGCGAGGACACCCTGCTCGTGCACCACTTCCGCATGGACGCCCCCACCGAAGGAATCCGCGGCATCACCGCGGAGATGGACACGGACGCGAAGCGCCGGTTCTTCGAGGAGTGGGGCGAGAAGGTCGCCGGCGACCTCGCGGAGACGCTACGGCGGATCAGGACGGTCATCGAGAAGACCGTCTGACCGAGCGTCGGCCGACGCCCCACCCCCGGCTCCCGCAGCCCGCACCCGCAACCGCACCCGCACCCGCACCCGCACCCGCAGCGC
>NZ_MUND01000694.1 GCF_002154375.1 Streptomyces glaucescens
GCTCGTCGGCATGGTGTACGAGGCGATCGCCGCCCACCGTGCACACCGATAGGAACCGGATTTCCATGTGAGCGGAAGGCAGGGAGCGTGGCCGGACCCACCACCGCGCAGCGCGGTGCACGCCAGCAGGAGTCGTCCGGCCCGCCCCCCGCCCGGCGGCCGCGGCCGCCCCGGCCCCGCACCATCGTCGTCCTCGCCGTCGTCCTGGCGCTGCTCGGCGCGGGCGGCTGGGTGCTGTACGGCTCGCAGTGGCTGCGCGTGGAACGCGTCTCCGTCTCGGGCACCCGGGTGCTCGGCCCCGAGCAGGTGCGCGAGGCCGCCGACGTCCCCCTGGGGGAGCCTCTCGTTTCGGTCGACACCGAGGCGATGGAGAGTCGGCTGCGCCAGGAATTGCCCAGAATCGACGAGATTGATGTGGTCCGTTCCTGGCCGCGGGGAATCGGCCTGGAAGTCACCGAACGAACTCCGGTACTGGTCGTCGAAAAGGGCCGGAAGTTTGTGGAAGTGGACGATGAGGGTGTCCGTTTCGCCACGGTTTCTGACGCCCCGAAAGGTGTTCCACTCCTGGAATTGAAGCCCTCCCGGTCCCGTTCCGCGTCGGCCAGCCTGCGCCGCTTCGGCGAGCCCCGGCTGGTGCGCGAGGCGGTGCGGGTGGCGGGCGCCCTCCCGGCGGCGGTCGCGCGCCGGACGCGGACGGTCGAGGTCCGCTCCTTCGACGACATCACGCTGAAGTTGGCCGGCGGCCGGACCGTCGCCTGGGGGAGCGGCGAGAAGGGGGCCGCGAAGGCCCGTACGCTGACCGCTCTCATGAAAGCGGCCCCCGATGCACGGCACTTCGACGTGAGCGTCCCCACCGCCCCGGCGTCATCAGGGAGTTGACGCACATCAGCGCAGGCCAGCACCCTGGTTGGGCACCGCTACGGCTGATCACATAGGGTGAAAAGAAAAACGGGAGGTTCGGCGTGTTCGTTGAACGTGCGCCACTTGTCGACTTAGTGTCCTGTTCAGAAGACTCCAGGGAACAGACACACTGGTAACCCTAAACTTCAACGTTAGGGTTCGGGTCGGCGAAACGGACCGTCCCATTCGGCATCAGTCGTCGGATCGCGCGGGCGCAGTGCCCACGGCGATGCGGCGACACGTAACTCGAGGCGAGAGGCCTTCGACGTGGCAGCACCGCAGAACTACCTCGCAGTCATCAAAGTCATCGGTGTCGGCGGCGGTGGTGTCAATGCCATCAACCGGATGATCGAGGTCGGTCTCAAGGGCGTCGAGTTCATCGCCATCAACACCGACGCGCAAGCTCTGTTGATGAGCGACGCCGACGTCAAGCTGGACGTCGGCCGTGAACTCACCCGCGGACTCGGCGCCGGAGCCAACCCGGCCGTCGGCCGCAAGGCCGCCGAGGACCACCGCGAGGAGATCGAGGAGGTCCTCAAGGGGGCCGACATGGTCTTCGTGACGGCCGGTGAAGGCGGCGGCACCGGCACCGGCGGCGCGCCCGTCGTGGCCAACATCGCACGCTCCCTCGGCGCGCTCACCATCGGCGTGGTCACGCGCCCGTTCACCTTCGAGGGACGGCGCCGCGCGAACCAGGCCGAGGACGGCATCGCCGAACTGCGCGAAGAGGTCGACACCCTCATCGTCATCCCGAACGACCGTCTGCTGTCCATCTCGGACCGCCAGGTCTCGGTCCTCGACGCCTTCAAGTCGGCGGACCAGGTCCTGCTCTCCGGCGTTCAGGGCATCACCGACCTCATCACCACCCCCGGCCTGATCAACCTGGACTTCGCCGACGTCAAGTCGGTCATGTCCGAGGCCGGTTCCGCCCTCATGGGCATCGGCTCGGCCCGCGGCGACGACCGCGCGGTGGCCGCGGCCGAGATGGCCATCTCCTCCCCGCTCCTCGAGGCGTCCATCGACGGCGCCCGGGGTGTGCTGCTCTCCATCTCCGGCGGCTCCGACCTCGGCCTGTTCGAGATCAACGAGGCCGCCCAGCTGGTCAGCGAGGCCGCCCACCCCGAGGCCAACATCATCTTCGGCGCGGTCATCGACGACGCCCTCGGTGACGAGGTGCGGGTCACCGTGATCGCGGCCGGCTTCGACGGCGGCCAGCCGCCGGCCCGCCGGGACAACGTCCTCGGCTCGGCCTCCTCCTCCTCCTCCGCCCCGGCCCGCCGCGAGGAGCCCGCTCCGGCCCGGCAGCCGGAGAGCCGCCCGTCGTTCGGCTCGCTCGGCAGCGTCACGCCGAAGGAGGAGCCGGAGCCCGCGCCGGAGCCGGTGAACGACATCCCGGTCGCCCCGCCGGTCACGCCGGCGCCGCGGACCTACACGGACAGCGCGGCCGAGGAGCTGGACGTCCCGGACTTCCTGAAGTGATAGGACAGCGCGAGAGCGTGAGCGGCGCGCACTTCGCCTTCACCGACCGGTGGGGCGGGGTGAGCGCCGCTCCGTATGAGGAGCTGAACCTCGGCGGCGCGGTCGGCGACGACCCGGGCGCCGTGACGGCCAACCGGGAACTGGCGGCGAAGTCGCTGGGGATCGACCCGGCCCGGGTTCTCTGGATGCACCAGGTGCACGGCAACGACGTGGCGGTGGTGGACGGCCCCTGGGGCTCCACGGCCGAGATCCCCCCGGTGGACGCGGTGGTCACCGCCCGGCGGGGCCTCGCCCTCGCCGTCCTCACGGCCGACTGCACGCCCGTCCTGCTCGCGGACCCGGTCGCCAAGGTGGTGGCCGCCGCCCACGCGGGCCGGCCCGGGATGGTCGCGGGGGTCGTTCCCGCCGCCGTCCGGGCCATGACGGAACTCGGCGCCGAACCCTCCCGGATCGTGGCCCGGACCGGACCCGCCGTCTGCGGCCGGTGCTACGAGGTGCCGGAGGCGATGCGTGCCGAGGTGGCCGCCGTCGAACCGGCGGCGCACGCCGTCACGAGCTGGGGCACGCCGGCGGTCGACGTGACCGCCGGGGTGCACGCGCAGCTCGACCGGCTCGGGGTGCACGACCGGGCGCAGTCGCCGGTGTGCACGCTGGAGTCGCACGACCACTTCTCTTACCGCCGCGACCGCACCACCGGTCGGCTCGCGGGCTATGTCTGGCTGGACTGATAGGGCATGACGGACCGTAGGGACGAACTCGCCGCAAATCTGGCGCGGGTCGAGGAGCGCATCACCGCCGCCTGCGCGGCGGCGGGGCGGGGGCGTGAGGAGGTGACCCTGATCGTGGTCACCAAGACCTACCCCGCGAGCGATGTGCGGATCCTGTCCGAACTCGGCGTGCGCCACGTCGCCGAGAACCGTGACCAGGACGCGGCACCCAAGGCCGCGCAATGCTCGGATCTGCCCCTTTCCTGGCACTTCGTCGGCCAGTTGCAGACCAACAAGGTCCGTTCCGTGGTCGGTTACGCGGATGTGGTGCAGTCCGTCGACCGGGACCGGCTGGTGACGGCGCTCTCCAAGGAGGCCGTGCGGGCCGGACGGGAGATCGGCTGCCTGATCCAGGTCGCCTTCGACGCGGGAGCCGGTGGCCGGGGCGAGCGGGGCGGCGTGGCGCCGGAGGGCGTCGAGGAGTTGGCCGGTCTGATCGCCGGCTCCCCCGGGCTGCGGCTCGACGGGCTGATGACGGTCGCACCTCTGACCGGTGAGTACGCCGGGCGGCAACAGGCGGTGTTCGAGCGGTTGATGGATTTGTCGACCGACCTGCGCCGCGCTCATCCGGCTGCGAACATGGTCTCGGCAGGGATGAGTGCGGACCTCGAACAGGCCGTGGCCGCCGGAGCGACACATGTACGCGTCGGCACCGCGGTACTCGGAGTCCGCCCCAGGCTCGGGTAACGTCGCCAGGAAGTCGGACCACAGCAGAAAATATGGTCATTACCGTCGAAGGGCGGGCGTACGACCTCGTGGATCGCGGGCACTTGCCAGTCGTCAGCCGATCCACCACAGAGCGGAGGACTCAGAGCATGGCCGGCGCGATGCGCAAGATGGCGGTCTACCTCGGCCTCGTGGAGGACGATGGGTACGACGGCCGGGGCTTCGACCCCGATGACGACTTCGAGCCCGAACTGGACCCGGAGCCCGAACGAGATCATCGGCGGCACGAACCGTCCCACCAGTCGCACGGTTCACACCAGCCCCAAAGGGAAGAATCGGTGCGAGTCGTGCACCCTCCGGCGCCCCGCGAGCCGGTGGCGCACTCCGCTTCGCTCCCCGCGGAATCCGGACGTCCGGCGCGCATCGCGCCCGTGGCGTCCATCACACAAGAACGCGCAAGCCTGGAGAAGAACGCACCGGTGATCATGCCCAAGGTCGTGTCGGAACGAGAGCCGTACCGGATCACCACGCTCCACCCGCGGACCTACAACGAGGCCCGTACCATCGGGGAACACTTCCGTGAGGGCACCCCGGTGATCATGAATCTGACTGAGATGGACGACACAGACGCGAAGCGACTTGTCGACTTTGCGGCCGGTTTGGTGTTTGGTCTTCACGGCAGCATCGAGCGGGTGACGCAGAAGGTGTTCCTGTTGTCGCCTGCTAACGTCGATGTCACGGCGGAGGACAAGGCCCGCATCGCAGAGGGCGGGTTCTTCAACCAGAGCTGAGACGCACGACCGGAAAAAGCGGTACAAAGCAGTAGCCGCACAGCACAGGAAACAGGGGAGAGGGAAGCACGGGCATGAGCGTGGTCCTGGATGTCGTCTACATCGCGCTGATGTGCTTCCTCATCGTGCTCATCTTCCGGTTGGTCATGGACTACGTCTTCCAGTTCGCCCGCTCGTGGCAACCCGGCAAGGCGATGGTGGTCGTTCTGGAGGCCACCTACACTGTCACTGATCCACCGCTCAAGCTTCTGCGGCGGTTCATTCCGCCGCTGCGTCTCGGGGGCGTGGCGCTCGACCTGTCCTTCTTCGTACTGATGATCATCGTCTACATCCTGATCTCGATCGTGAGCCGGCTGTGAGCGATGTGACCTACCGTCTTGCCGAATGCCGACGACTACGTTGAGGTGAAGAGATGCCGTTGACCCCCGAGGACGTGCGGAACAAGCAGTTCACGACCGTCCGCCTCCGAGAAGGCTATGACGAGGACGAGGTCGATGCCTTCCTCGACGAGGTCGAAGCCGAACTGACCCGTCTGCTCCGCGAGAACGAGGATCTGCGCGCCAAGCTGGCCGCGGCCACCCGCGCCGCCGCGCAGAACCAGCAGAACATGCGCAAGCCGCAGGAGCAGCAGGACCAGCAGCAGCCTCAGCAGGGTATGCCCCAGCAGGGCATGCCGCAGCAGGGCATGCCGCAGCAGGGCATGCGAGGTCCCGGCGCTCCGGTGCCCGCCGGCATATCGGGCCCGCCGCAGCAGCAGATGGGCGGCCCCATGGGTGGCCCGCCCCAGCTGCCGAGCGGTGCCCCGCAGCTGCCCGCCGGCCCCGGCGGTCAGGGTCCGCAGGGTCCCGGCCCGATGGGTCAGGGTCCGATGGGCCAGGGCGGCCCGATGCAGGGCCAGATGGGTCCGGGTCCGATGGGCGGCCCCATGGGCGGTCCGATGGGCGGCCCCGGTCAGGGCCCCGGCGGCGACAGCGCCGCCCGCGTGCTCTCGCTGGCCCAGCAGACCGCCGACCAGGCGATCGCCGAGGCCCGTTCCGAGGCCAACAAGATCGTCGGCGAGGCGCGTTCGCGTGCCGAGGGTCTGGAGCGTGACGCCCGTGCCAAGGCCGACGCCCTGGAGCGGGACGCGCAGGAGAAGCACCGTGTCGCGATGGGCTCCCTGGAGTCCGCCCGCGCCACGCTGGAGCGCAAGGTCGAGGACCTGCGCGGCTTCGAGCGCGAGTACCGCACGCGCCTGAAGTCGTACCTGGAGTCGCAGCTGCGTCAGCTGGAGACTCAGGCCGACGACTCCCTGGCTCCGCCGCGCCAGCCCGCGACCGCGTCCCTCCCGCCGTCCCCGGCGCCCTCGATGGCACCGGCCGGCGCGAGCGCCCCGTCGTACGGCGGCAACCAGTCGATGGGGGGTGCGCCGAGCCCGTCCGCTCCGTCCTACGGCGGTCAGCAGCAGATGTCCCCGGCCATGACCCAGCCGATGGCGCCGGTCCGGCCGCAGGGTCCGTCGCCGATGGGCCAGGCTCCCTCGCCGATGCGTGGGTTCCTGATCGACGAGGACGACAACTGACAGTGCGTGGCACGGCGTAGCCGTCGGCAGCGTTCAGGGCGGGGCCCCGGATCGAGATCCGGGGCCCCGCCCTTTTTCGCGGGGGCGCCCGGGAGCGCGCAGGGCGCTCGGATTCTTCCGGGGCGCCTGGTGCACCGGGGCGCATGGGGTCGCGTAGGGTGCTCGGGGGCGCGTAGCGCAGAGGTGGTCGCGCCTCGATGGCATCGAGGAGGACGCCGGTTCGAACCCGGCCCGCCCTGCTTGCTCGTCGCCCTTCCGTGACCTGTGACGACGTGCGACGCGAAAGGCCCGGCCCCCCGTCACGGGAGGCCGGGCCTTCGTGTCGTCCGCCGGAGCCTTACGCCTTGCGCAGGCGGAAGGTCAGGGACAGACCCTCGTCGGTGAACGGCTCGCCGTAACCGGCGTCCGCCTCGCCCTGGGCGAAGTCCGTGGCCAGGACCTCGTCGGCGATCAGCGCGGAGTGCTCGGCCAGGGCGGCGACGACCGCCGGGTCCGTGGCCGTCCAGCGCAGCGCGATCCGGTCGGCCACGTCGAGGCCGCTGTTCTTGCGGGCCTCCTGGATCAGCCGGATCGCGTCACGGGCGAGACCGGCCTGGCGCAGCTCCTCGGTGATCTCCAGGTCCAGGGCGACCGTGGCACCCGCGTCGGACGCCACCGACCAGCCCTCACGCGGGGTCTCGGTGATGATCACCTCGTCCGGGGCCAGGGTGATCGTCTCGCCGTCGACCTCCACGGAGGCGTTGCCCTCGCGCAGTGCCAGCGACAGCGCCGCCGCGTCGGCGTCGGCGATCGCCCTGGCGACGTCCTGCACCCGCTTGCCGAACCGCTTGCCGAGAGCGCGGAAGTTCGCCTTGGCGGTCGTGTCGACCAGGGAGCCGCCGACCTCGCTCAGCGACGCGAGCGACTCGACGTTCAGCTCCTCGGTGATCTGGGTGTGCAGCTCGCGGTCGAGCGCCTCGAAGCCGGTCGCCGCGATCAGCGCGCGCTTCAGCGGCTGGCGGGTCTTGACGCCCGACTCCGCGCGCGTGGCGCGCCCCAGCTCCACCAGGCGGCGCACCAGCACCATCTGCCGCGACAGTTCAGGGTCGATCGCGCCGAGGTCGGCCTCCGGCCAGGACGACAGGTGCACCGACTCCGGCGCGCCCGGGGTGACCGGCACGATCAGGTCCTGCCAGACCCGCTCGGTGATGAACGGGGTCAGCGGCGCCATCAGCTTGGTGACCGTCTCGACGACCTCGTGCAGGGTGCGCAGCGCGGCCTTGTCGCCCTGCCAGAAACGGCGGCGGGAGCGGCGGACGTACCAGTTCGACAGGTCGTCGACGAACGCCGACAGCAGCTTGCCGGCGCGCTGGGTGTCGTACGCCTCCAGCGCCTGGGTCACCTGGTCGGTGAGGGCGTGGAGTTCGCTGAGGAGCCAGCGGTCCAGCAGCGGGCGGTCGGCGGGGGCCGGGTCCGCCTCGGACGGCGCCCAGTTCGACGTGCGCGCGTACAGGGCCTGGAAGGCGACCGTGTTCCAGTAGGTGAGGAGCGTCTTGCGGACGACCTCCTGGATGGTGCCGTGACCGACCCGGCGGGCCGCCCAGGGGGAGCCGCCGGCCGCCATGAACCAGCGGACCGCGTCCGCGCCGTGCTGGTCCATCAGCGGGATCGGCTGGAGGATGTTGCCCAGGTGCTTGGACATCTTCCGGCCGTCCTCGGCGAGGATGTGGCCGAGGCAGACGACGTTCTCGTACGACGACTTGTCGAAGACGAGGGTGCCGACCGCCATCAGCGTGTAGAACCAGCCGCGGGTCTGGTCGATGGCCTCGGAGATGAACTGCGCCGGGTACCGGCTCTCGAACAGCTCCTTGTTCTTGTACGGGTAGCCCCACTGCGCGAACGGCATCGAGCCCGAGTCGTACCAGGCGTCGATGACCTCCGGCACGCGCACCGCTTCGAGGGAGCAGCCCTCGTGGGTGCAGGTGAAGGTGACGTCGTCGATGAACGGGCGGTGCGGGTCGAGGCCCGACTGGTCGGCGCCGGTCAGCTCGGACAGCTCCGCGCGGGAGCCGACGCAGGTGAGGTGGCCCTCCTCGCAGCGCCAGATCGGCAGCGGGGTGCCCCAGTAGCGGTTGCGGGAGAGCGCCCAGTCGATGTTGTTGTTCAGCCAGTCGCCGAAGCGGCCGTGCTTGACCGTGTCCGGGAACCAGTTGGTCTTCTCGTTCTCCTGGAGCAGGCGGTCCTTGACGGCCGTCGTGCGGATGTACCAGGAGGGCTGCGCGTAGTACAGCAGCGCGGTGTGGCAGCGCCAGCAGTGCGGGTAGCTGTGCTCGTACGGCAGGTGCTTGAAGAGCAGACCGCGCGCGCCGAGGTCCTCGGTGAGGGCTTCGTCGGCCTTCTTGAAGAAGACGCCGCCGACCAGGGGCAGGTCCGCCTCGAAGGTGCCGTCCTGACGGACCGGGTTCACCATCGGCAGGCCGTAGGCGCGGCAGACCTTGAGGTCGTCCTCACCGAAGGCGGGGGACTGGTGGACCAGACCCGTGCCGTCCTCGGTGGTGACGTAGTCGGCGTTGACCACGAAGTGCGCCTCTGCCGGGAACGCCACCAGCTCGAACGGGCGCTGGTACGTCCAGCGCTCCATCTCGGCGCCGGTGAAGGACTGGCCGGTGGTCTCCCAGCCCTCGCCGAGCGCCTTGGCGACCAGCGGCTCGGCGACGACCAGCTTCTCCTCGCCGTTCGTCGCGACGACGTAGGTGACCTCGGGGTGCGCGGCCACGGCCGTGTTGGAGACCAGGGTCCACGGGGTGGTCGTCCAGACCAGCAGGGCGGCCTCGCCGGCCAGCGGGCCGGAGGTCAGCGGGAAGCGGACGTAGACCGACGGGTCGACGACCGTCTCGTAGCCCTGCGCCAGCTCGTGGTCGGACAGCCCGGTGCCGCAGCGGGGGCACCAGGGGGCGACACGGTGGTCCTGGACCAGGAGTCCCTTGTTGAAGATCTCCTTCAGCGACCACCAGACCGACTCGATGTACTCGGGGTCCATCGTGACGTAGGCGTCGTCGAGGTCGACCCAGTAGCCCATGCGGGTCGTCAGCTCGGAGAAGGCGTCGGTGTGGCGGAGCACGGACTCGCGGCACCTGGCGTTGAACTCGGCGATGCCGAACGCCTCGATGTCCTGCTTGCCGGAGAAGCCCAGCTCCTTCTCGACCGCCAGCTCGACCGGCAGCCCGTGGCAGTCCCAGCCCGCCTTGCGGGCCACGTGGTAGCCGCGCATGGTGCGGAAGCGGGGGAAGACGTCCTTGAAGACGCGCGCCTCGATGTGGTGGGCGCCGGGCATGCCGTTGGCGGTGGGCGGGCCTTCGTAGAACACCCACTCGGGGCGGCCCTGGGACTGCTCCAGGCTCTTGGCAAAGATCTTCTGCTCGCGCCAGAAGTCGAGCACGGCGTGCTCGAGCGCGGGCAGGTCGACCTGAGCGGGCACCTGGCGGTACGTCGGCGCTGTCGTCATCAGCGATCTTCCTCCGGCGGACTTGCTGCCTTCCGTCGGAGGGACGAGAGCTAGGTCTTCCTACGCCGTCTTCGGCGCGCTCCCGCGGTACCACCCTCCTTGGCTCTCCGGGGCAGGTCAGTGCCTCGGCGAGCCCCCTCATTGGGGTCGCGATGCCGGTTCTACTGGCCGCTGCCCTGGGCTGCGGTTTTCTTCCGGCGGCTCCGGGGTGATCTTCACGTCGCGCGCGCCCCCGGGCTCCCACCGTCCCCGGGTCGCTCTGGGCTGCCTACGCCGCTACTCGTCCCCATCCACGCTTTTCGCTCCGCCCAGTGTACGGCGCCCCGAGGACAGCGGCCGACCGGTTTTGCGGCGGGTGCGACGCGGTGCTGGGGATGCCCCGAATGGGCAGGTGCGGTGCCCCGGATCCGGGGAAGTGGGACTCGGCGGCATACCCCGCGGGGAGCTGGGCACAACGCATGCATGCCGGTCACGCGGGGGTCGTGGGGCGGGCGAATCGGGCGGCGTGCCCCGTTGCCGCGGGACTCAAGTCGATTTATCGTCCCAGCACGATTCGCGTGCAAGATCACAATATGTGAAGGGGCCGCGGCCATGGTGGCGAAGAAGACCGCCGTACAGCAGTCGGCGTCGGGCGGGCCCACAGGCGCCGGTGCCTCCGGCGGTGCGGCCAAGGACGTGAGCGGCAAGAAGAGCACGCGGGGCGTCGGCGGGGCGGGCGCGAAGCGTGCGGTGAACGCCGTGAAGGCGGTGCGGGGGGA
>NZ_MUND01000695.1 GCF_002154375.1 Streptomyces glaucescens
TCACCGCCCCGCACCCATCCCCCCTCGCACACTCCGCCATCCGCCCGGAACAGGTCTTTCCCGAGACGGGGGTGCATCTGGAGAGCGGGTCCCGCTACGAGCGGGTCGACCTGGCCACCACCCCCGACTGCGCCCGGGGCATGCCCTCGCAGCCGGCGGCGCTCGTCCAGCGGGGCGAGGGCTGTCTGCGGCTGACCGCCGCGCTCTTCACCGACGTGGAGCGCCGTTCCCAGGTGACGGTGACCGTGCTCAGCTTCCGGCGGGCCGAGGACGCCTCGGTGGTGTTCGAGAGGGCTTGTGTGGCCCCGGTGGCCCATCCGGACCTCTCGCTCGACCCGCCGCCCGGGGCGGGGATGCCGACGGTGCCGCCCGGCTCGGCCGGGGTGTTCCGCCGGCTGCTGACCGACCGCTCGGTGGTGTTCGCCCACGGCCGGTGGGGCGACGGGGCGCGGACGGAGAAGGCCGCGCTGACCCGCCGGACCGAGGAGCTGCTCCGGTACGCCGGCGACCGCGTGGCCGCCCACGAGGAGGGATAACTCCCTTGTGACACAAGCCACTTCAACGGACCGCCGGGACCGCTGAGCAACCTCGTTCGGGATCTCGTACATACCGGCGTACGCTCCCCGACCTCTTCAGGAGGCGCGCATGTCGCGTAGGAGAACTCTCGGTACGAAGAAGAAGATCGCGCTGCTGGTGAGCGCGGCCACGGTGGCGGGCGGCGGTGCCTTCGTCATGGCGAGCACGTCGAACGCCGCGCAGTCGGCGAAGGACTCGACCGTCTGCCAGGGCCTGGCCACCGCCCTCGGCAACAACCAGCGGTTCATCGCGGACCAGCGGGCCAAGCCGGACGCGCAGTCGCAGGCGCGGATCGCGAACCGTGAGGCGGTCATCGCGGAGATCCAGCGCAAGCAGGAGGCCTCCGGCTGTGAGGTGGGCGAGGCGATCGGGGGGTCGGCTCAGGGCTCCCAGACCGCGCAGCCCGCCGAACCCG
>NZ_MUND01000696.1:0-308 GCF_002154375.1 Streptomyces glaucescens
CGACGGCGCGCGGCTGCACGTCGAGGTGCATGGGCCCGAGAGCGCGCCGCCCGTCGTCCTCATCCACGGCTGGACCTGTTCGACCGCCTTCTGGGCGGCGCAGATCCGCGCCCTGGCCGCCGGCCACCGCGTCATCGCCTACGACCAGCGCGGCCACGGACGCAGCCCCGCGAGCCGGTCGTGCAGCACCGACGCCCTCGCCGACGACCTGGAAGCCGTCCTCGCCGCCACCCTCGCGCCCGGTGAGAAGGCGGTGCTCGCCGGCCACTCCATGGGCGGCATGACGGTGCTGGCGGCGGCCGGCCGCC
>NZ_MUND01000696.1:345-491 GCF_002154375.1 Streptomyces glaucescens
CGGGGCGTCCTCGGCTCGCGCGCGCCCCTCGGCCCGGTGACGCCGCTCGCCCGGCGCATCCTCAAGTACGGCACCATGGGCGCCGGTTCCGCCCCGCACATGGTGGAGGCGTGCGCGAGGGTGGTGCACGCCTGCCCGCGCGCCGT
>NZ_MUND01000696.1:542-2037 GCF_002154375.1 Streptomyces glaucescens
CCGGCCTCGACGAGCTGCCCGGGCTCGGCCACATGACACCGGTGGAGGCGCCCGAGCTGATCACCGGGAAGATACGGGAACTCGTCACGACGTACGTGAAGGTGAGGGAGGGCGCATGACCAGGGTGAGCCTGGAAGGGCAGGTCGCAGTCGTCACGGGGGCCGCGCGCGGTGTCGGCGAGCTGCTGGCGCGCAAGCTGTCGGCGCGCGGGGTGAAGGTCGCCCTGGTCGGGCTGGAGCCGGACGCCCTCAAGGAGGTCTCCTCGCGGCTGTACGGCGACAGCGACCACTGGTACGCCGACGTCACCGACCACGAGGCGATGGCCCGGGTGGCGGGCGAGGTCAAGGAGCGGTTCGGGAAGGTCGACATCGTCGTCGCCAACGCGGGCGTGGCGACCGGCGGGCCGTTCGCCGACTCCGACCCGGAGGCCTGGCGGCGGGTGATCGAGGTCAACCTGATCGGCTCGGCGGTGACCGCGCGGGCCTTCCTGCCCGTGCTGATGGAGAGCCGCGGCTACCTGCTCCAGATCGCCTCCCTCGCCGCGATCACCCCCGCGCCCATGATGACGGCGTACTGCGCGTCCAAGTCGGGCGTCGAGGCCTACGCGCACAGCCTGCGCGCGGAGGTCGCCCACCGGGGCGTGAAGGTCGGCGTCGGCTATCTGTCCTGGACCGACACGGACATGGTGCGCGGGGCCGATCAGGACGACGTCATGCGGGAGTTGCGGCAGCGGCTGCCGTGGCCGTCGAACAAGACCTATCCGCTGGGACCGGCGGTGGACCGGATCGTCGCCGGGATCGAGCGCCGGTCCGCGCATGTCTACGGGCAGTGGTGGCTGCGCGGGATGCAGGGCGTGCGCGGGTACCTGCCGGCGGTCATCGGGACGGTCGGGCAGCGGGAGATGCGGCGGTTCGCGGACCGGCTGGAGGGCATGCGCACCGGGCTGGTGGGAGCGGGCGGGGCGGCGGACGAGCAGGCCAGGGCGGTCGCCGCTACCGAGCGTAAGTGATCGACATGCAGGGCGTGTCGGGCCGTGTGAATCTGGTGGAGCCCCCCTCGGGGCCCCGAATCCCCCAGTCACAAGGAGTGACGACACATGGGTATGAAGGACAAGTTCCAGGACCAGTCCGAGCAGTGGCAGCAGCAGGCTCGCGAGAAGATGGACCAGGCCAAGGAGCAGGTCCAGAGCCGCCGCGGGCAGCGTCGTGAGGACGAGCCGATGACGCGCGAGCGGTCCGAGCGGGAGCGGCCCGAGCGTGAGCGCCCCGAGCGGGAGCGCTTCGACGAAGACCTCGACGAGGTCTGACCGCTGCGGTCTGGTTCTCATGGTGTGGGTGCCTCCGGTGTTCGCCGGGGGCGCCCATCCTTTTTTGTTCGTTGCCGGGCGCGGGGCGTCGCGGTTCTCGCTCAGTTCCCCGGGCCCCTGGGGGAGACGGCCCGCCCGGCGTCAGGAAGCGGCGCGTGGGGGCAGCTTGGGGCGGGAGCGGTCGGGGGT
>NZ_MUND01000697.1 GCF_002154375.1 Streptomyces glaucescens
CTCCGCCGCGCGGCGGAGGAGCGCCGGGAGCAAGCCCGGCGACTACAGGGCGGGATCGACCCCGCCGACTGGGAGGAACTCCTCGACCGTGTCGAGGACCGCCTGGACGACGACGACCGGGACGGCACCGCCGCTCCGGCCCCGGCCACGCCCGCCTCGCTTCATACCCGCAGGCAGTCCGGCCTTCCCCTGTCCCTCTTCGCGACCGGCACGCTCGGCGCGGCGCTTCTCCAGCCGGCGGTGGACGCGTCCGGCAGCGGCCCCCAGCTCGTCCACTGCCTCGCCGCCGGCGCCGCACTGGCCGGTCTGGGCAGAGCAGCGATGTCCGAGGGGAGCAGGGCCACGGCTCTGTAAGACCGTGCGGCCGCGCGGCGCGGCGCCAGATCTTCGCGGGGGGAAGATCCGACGCCGGAGCGCGACCGGGCTTCACGGCGAGTAACNNGCCCGGGATCTTCACAGGTCTTCGGTGTCGTCGAGCACGTCCAGACTGGGCTCCTGGTCACCCCACTCGTCATCACTGATCACCTTGCCCATCGCCGACGAGATGTGGCTGAGCAACGCGGTCCTGCGGTCGGCGAGGAACCCCTCGAAGTCGTCCGCGGCCATGCGCCCGGGATCGGCGAGATGGGTCCTGATCCGCTCGGCCACACCATCGGCCCCGGTCTCCGCCGCCTTCCTCAGCCGGTGCAGGTACGACGACGGCGAGCTGCCCCCGATGATCCTGTTGGTGCGGGCGGTGAGCGGGGTCTTGTTGATGATCGAGTTGTAGAGGGACGGCTCGAAGCCGGCCTTCTCGCACCACGCCTTGGGGAAGATGTGGTGGATGTCGATGGATTCGTCGAAGTACTCCGTCACCTCCGCCTTCTCCCCGGTACGCCAGTCCACCGCGCCGGCCTTGAGCAGCAGGGCGTAGATGCCCTTGTAGGCGGCGCTGTTACGGGTCCGCAGCGTCAGGAGTCGGTTGGGCGAGAACTGGGCGGCGCTGACCGTGCGGGGCTCGCCGCCCGCCCCGCCGATCCAGTCGACCACGTCCTGGAGATCCTGGCTGAACCGGGTCTCGGTCGAGCCGCCGTACAGCTCCCCGAACACNNGTACGGCAGGAACTTGGTGTCGAACAGGTACTGCTGGTGCAGGAACTTCGCCGCCGACTTGAAGCCGACGATCACCAACGGCGCGAAGCGGCGGTAGTCCTCCAGGGACAGGACGAGCATGTCCTTGCGCTTGCAGCCGATCCGCGGAAGCCGGTCCTCCTCCGTCCCCTGCTCCTGCTCGACCCGGCGGCGCTCCCATGTCGCCAGCAGCGTGACCGCCTGGAGGAAGTCGGTGTTGGAGACCTCCCTCAGGATCCGGTACTCGGGCGCCTTCCAGGCCGCACGGCATTCCTCCTCCCAGTGCCTGCGCAGATCGAACTCGTCCGCGGCGTAGGTGGCGGTCAGCAATTCGAAGACGGTCAGGGTCACGCCACCGGTGTTGACCTTCTCGAACACCTGGCAGACGGCTTGGCGAGGGGTCTCCTGCCCCAGCTCGATCACGGGAACGTGGTACAGATCGAAAGGGCGGACGAATTCCTGGCGGAAGCGCCGCCAGAGGAGGCGCTTCTCCTTGTCGTCCGACCAGTAGTCGGTGAACTCGTCCCCCCAGTCGCCGTTGTCGAAGACCGCGGTCAGCGGGAAGAGGAGGTGCTTGTACTCCAGCTCCGGCTTCGAATAGTCCTCGACGACCTCGCGGCGGNNCCGCCGCGACTCGGGGATGAAGCGGATGGCCTCCTCCCGGTCGCCGTTCTCCTCCAGCGCCTTGAGCATGTCCACGTAGAACCAGCCGGAGACCCGCTGCTTGCGCACGTCCTGGGTGACCACCGGGCGATCCAGCTTCAGGGCCTGGAAGAGGGAGGTGAGTCGCTGCTGCCCGTCCAGGATGAGGGAGTCCGGCTCCGCCCTGCTCGCGGGCGTCGCACCTTCGACCGGGCGGTACTTGAACCGTACGTCGCCGCCCGAGCGCAGCAGCATCACGGTGCCGACGGGATAGCTCAGCGAGATCGAGGCAAGCAGGCCGGCGATGTTGGGCCAGGGCCAGACCCAGCCCCTCTGGAACTCGGGTAACTGGGCCTTGCCGACCTCGACCTGCTGTAACAGATCCCGCAGCGGGCGCTTGTCGATGCTGAACGCTTCGTCGGCCACATCGGCTCCTTCACAGGGCAGTTGGCGTCCGGACCGGAGTTTGTATGTCCTGCAAAGCTACTAGCCGCCGGACACGCTCCCCGCCGTCCACGAAGAGCTGGCAACCGCCGACCGACACCACCCGAACCCGAGTCCGCTCAATCCGTCGAACACTCGATCGATCCGCGAAAACGGCCTCGGCGTCCAAAGCGCGTACCACCTCGTCGGTCAACGACCGTGAAGAGAACACATGACGAACGGCGTCCAGATCGACCGGAACCTCGTAATAGTCCTCGGCCCGCTGCCGAAAACGCCTCCGGCAACCGGTCGACCAACAGCCGGAAGAGGTATCCGGAACCATCCGGACCCTCCGCCGTCCCGTCGGGAAGTCAATCGCCCCGCCCTCCAGCCGTCGGCGCCCGTCTCCCGCCACACACACGCGGTGACGAGTGGCATCCCGTCCTCGTCCGAGAACGCCGACTCCTCCACACACGACCGGAACACGTCGGGCACCTCGTCGAGCACCCCGGCCCACGGCCCGTCCTCCGCACAAGGACTCATGGGCGACTGGTGAGCGAACCCCCGCACATAGGCGCCGGCAGCCGAGAAAGCGATCGAGTCGTCCCCCGACCCGTTCCGCATCGAAGCCACCGACTCCGCCTCGGACCAGCGCCCCTCGAAGAAGTGGCGCCGCCGCTCTCACTCAGGGCTCGGCACTGCCTCCACGACAGCCATGGCCCGACAGTGCTCACGAAGCGCCTCTATCTCGGGCAGCAGTCGAGCAACATCATGAACGGTCAGTCACCCATCCACCCGCACACCACTGACACACCGGGTAGCCACCCGACGCGATACGCCCCCTCTGCGGCACACGGCTCACATACGCGAAGACCCCGGCCTCAGCGTTTNNTGCTCTATCCCCTGAGCTACGGGGGCGTGTCGTTCGCGGTGTCTCGCGGCGACGGGTAGAACACTACCAGCTCCGAGAGGGTGTTCATGAACGGGTTTCCTCGTGGTCGCGGGGGCGGGGTCGCCCGCACGGGGTGGAAGTGGGGAAAACCGGGACGCGGTGGCCGGTCCGGACCTACTCTCGAGTTGTGCCAGGCGCGTGGGGCCGGGTGCTTGTTGTGGACGACAACAAGGTCATCCGGCAGCTGATCAGGGTCAATCTCGAGCTGGAGGGCCTCGAGGTCGTGACCGCGGCCGATGGTGCCGAGTGTCTGGATGTCGTGCATCAGGTGCGTCCGGATGTCGTCACCCTCGATGTCGTGATGCCGCGGC
>NZ_MUND01000698.1 GCF_002154375.1 Streptomyces glaucescens
TGCCTCACCGGTCTGCGCCAGGTGTGGACCGGCGGCGACGTCGTGCCCGCCGCGGCCGTACGCCGCGTCCTGGCCGCCTGCCCGGGCCTGACCGTCGTGGACGGCTACGGCCCCACCGAGACGACGACGTTCGCGACGTCCTTCGCGCTCGCCGACGCGCGTGCCGTCCCCGGCACCGTGCCCATCGGCCACCCGCTCGACGACCTGCGCGTGCACGTCCTCGACGGCAGGCTGCGGCCCGTACCGCCGGGCTGCGCCGGTGAGCTGTACATCGCCGGCGAGGGCGTGGCCCGCGGCTACCTGGGCCGTCCCGGCGACACCGCCGCCCGCTTCCTCGCCGACCCGGCCGGCCCGCCCGGCACCCGCATGTACCGCACCGGCGACCTGGCCCGCCGCCGCCCCGACGGCACCGTCGAGTTCCTGGGCCGCGCCGACGACCAGGTGAAGATCCGCGGCTTCCGCGTCGAACCCGGCGAGGTCGAGGCGGCCCTCGGGGCGCACCCCGGCGTCACCGACGTGACGGTGCTGGCCCGCGAGGACCGGCCCGGCAGCCGCCGGCTGGTGGCCTACGTGGTCGGCACCGAGGACGTCACGACCCTGCGGGAGTTCGCCCGGCGCTCGCTGCCCGACTATCTCGTCCCCTCGGCCTTCGTCGTCCTGCCCGCGCTGCCGCTCAGCCGCAACGGCAAGGTCGACCGGGCGGCGCTCCCCGCGCCGAAGCCCGCGAGCGGTGACCCGCAGGGCGCTTTGGCCGAGCCGCGCACCGACGCGGAGCGCCGCACGGTGGAGATCTTCGCCGACGTCCTCTCCATGCCGCGCCCCGGCGTGCGGGACGACTTCTTCCAGCTGGGCGGCGACTCCATCCTCAGCATCCGGCTGGCCGCCCGCCTCTCCGAGGCGTTCGGCACCGACCTGTCCCCGCGCGCGGTGTTCACCCACCCCACCCCCGCAGCCCTCGCCGCCCTGCTCACCGAGGAACGCCCCGGTGACGCCGCGCCCGCCGCGATCGTCCCGGTCACCCGTGACACGCCCGCCCCGATGTCGTACGCCCAGCAGCGCCTGTGGTTCCTGAAGGAGTTCGCGCCGGGCAGCGGCGAGTACGTCACCGCGCTGGCCCTGCGGCTGCGCGGCCGGCTCGACGTGCCCGCCCTCATCGCGGCCCTGCGCGCCCTGGCCGAGCGGCACGAGGCGCTGCGCACCACCTTCGACGCGGTGGACGGCCATGGCGTGCAGATCGTCCACCCGGCCCGGGACGTGCCCCTGACGCTGCACGACCTGGCGGGGGAGGCCGGCACCGACCGGGCGCAGCGGCTGGCGGAACTGCTTCAGGCCGAACGCGCCCGCACCTTCGACCTGCGGCGCGGCCCGCTCCTGCACACGGGCCTGATCAGGCTCGCGGACGACGAGCACGTCCTGACGCTGACCCTGCACCACATCGTCACCGACGGCTGGTCCACGGGCGTGCTCACCGGAGACCTCGCCCACTTCTACCGCGCCGAACTCGGCCTGGAGACGGGCACCTTGCCGCCACTGCCGGTGCAGTACGCCGACTACGCCCACTGGCAGCGCGGGCGCGGCACGGACGACCACCTCGCGTACTGGAAGGAGCACCTGGCCGGGCTGGAGACGCTGGACCTGCCCACCGACCGGCCCCGACCGGCGGTGCGCACCCACCACGGCGCCACCGTCCGCCTCGCCCTGCCCCGCGACACGACCCGCCGCCTCGCCCGGGTGGGCCGGGACCGGCAGGCCACCCTGTTCACCACGCTGGTCGCCGCCGCGCAGGCCTACCTCGCCCGGCTGACCGGCGGCGAGGACATCACCGTCGGCACGGTCACCTCCGGGCGCGACCGCGCCGAGACCCAGCACCTCGTCGGGTTCTTCGTCAACACCCTCGTGCTGCGCTCCCGCGTCGAACCCGACCGCCCCTTCCCCGAGTTCCTCAGCGAGGTCCGCGGGACCGTCCTGGACGCCTTCGCCCACCAGGAGGCGCCGTTCGAGCAGGTGGTGGACGAGGTGCAGCCGGTCCGTGACACCAGCCGCACCCCCCTGTTCCAGGTCATGGTGGTCCTGCAGAACGCGCCGGCCGCCGCCCTCGACCTGCCCGGCATCGAGGTCACCGACGTCGAGACCGAGCTGCGGCACGCCGCGTTCGACCTCACCCTGGAGTTCGCCGAGACCGGCACCGGGGAGCTGCACGGCGTGCTCACCTACAACACCGACCTGTTCGACGCGGCCACCGCCGAACGCATGGCCGACCAGCTGGGCACCCTCCTGACCGCAGTCGCCGACGATCCCGACCGGCCCCTGGGGGCCCTGCCCCTCGCCACCGACGAGACGCTCAAGGCCGTCCTCGACCAGGGACGCGGCACCGCCCGCCCGGTCCCGGCGGCGACCCTGCCCGAGCTGTTCGAACGACAGGCCGCCCACACCCCCGACGCCGTCGCCGTGGCCGACGCC
Source organism: Streptomyces glaucescens (assembly GCF_002154375.1). Lineage (GTDB taxonomy): Bacteria > Actinomycetota > Actinomycetes > Streptomycetales > Streptomycetaceae > Streptomyces > Streptomyces glaucescens. The sequence continues at coordinate 2,461 of NZ_MUND01000698.1, forward strand.
GACGGCCGCGAGCTGACGTACGCGCACGTCGAACGCGCCGCCAACCGGCTGGCGCACCGTCTCATCGCGCGGGGCGTGGGACCCGAGCGGATCGTGGCGCTGGCCCTGCCCCGCAGCGTCGAGACGGTCGTGGCCCAGCTCGCCGTGACCAAGGCCGGCGGCGCCTTCCTGCCCGTCGACCCGGACTACCCGGAGCAGCGCCGGGAGTTCATGCTGCGCGACGCGGGCGCCTGGCTGGTCCTGGACGACCCCGCCGCCGTGTGGGACGCGGACGGCCCGGACACCGCACCCACGGACGCCGACCGCACGGCCGCGCTCACCGTCGACCACCCGGCGTACGTGATCTACACGTCCGGCTCCACCGGCACGCCGAAGGGCGTGGCGGTGCCGCACCGCGGCCTCGCCGCCTTCGCCGCGGCAGCCGCCGACCGCTACGACGCGGGCCCCGGCGACCGGGTCCTCCAGTTCGCCTCACCCAGCTTCGACGCCTCGGTACTGGAACTGTGCGTGTCCCTGCTCACCGGAGCCACCCTGCTCACCGGGGAGGAAGGCCCCCTCGTCGGCGAGCGCCTCGCCCAGGTCCTCGCCGAGCGGCGCGTCAGCCACACGCTGATCCCGCCCGCCGCGCTCGCGACGGTCGCTCCCGAGACCGCCGACGCCCTGCCGCACCTGCGCACCCTCATCGTCGGCGCCGAGGCCTGCCCGGCCCACCTCGTCGAACGGTGGGCCCCCGGCCGGCGGATGATCAACTCGTACGGTCCGACCGAGGCCACCGTCGTCGCCACCTGGACCAGCCCGCTCACCCCGGGCGCGGGCGCCCCGCCCATCGGACGCCCGGCCGCCGCCACCCGCGTCCACGTCCTCGACGCCGCCCTGCGCCCCGTCCCGCCCGGCGTCACCGGCGAACTCTACGTGTCCGGACCCGGACTGGCCCGCGGCTACCTCAACCGGCCCGGCCTGACCGCGTCCCGCTTCGTCGCCGACCCGTTCGGCACCCCGGGGGAGCGCATGTACCGCACCGGCGACCTCGCCCGCTGGGACGCGAGCGGCGAACTGCGCTTCGCCGGACGCGCCGACGACCAGGTCAAACTGCGCGGCTTCCGCATCGAACCCGGAGAGATCGAGAGCGCGCTGCGGGGCAGCCCGCTGGTGCGCGACGCGGTGGTCACCGTACGCGGCGGCGGCAGCGACCCGGACGGCCGCTCGGGCGGACGGCTGGTCGCCCACGTCGTCCCCGCCGAGGGCACTCCGGAGGAACTGCCGGTACCCGAACTGCGCGACCACCTCGCCGGGCTGCTCCCACCGCACATGATCCCGTCGGCGTTCGTGCCGCTCGCACACCTGCCGCTCACCCCGAACGGCAAGACCGACCGCGGCGCGCTGCCCGAACCCGGCCCCGCCCACACCGCCACCGGGCCGCACACGCCACCGCGCACCGACACCGAACGCCGCATCGCCAGCATCTGGTCCGACGTCCTCGGCGTGGCCGACGTCGGCGCGCACGACAACTTCTTCCACCTCGGCGGCGACTCGATCCTCAGCATGCAGGTCGTCTCACGGCTGCGACGCGACGGACTCCACCTGACCACCCGTGACCTGTTCACCCACCAGACCGTCGCCGAACTGGCCGGCGTCGTCACCGCGCCGCCCCGGCACTCCGAAGACCGAGCGGTGAGCGGAGAGGTGCCGCTCACTCCCATCCAGGAATGGTTCCTGACCAGCCCGCGCGCCAGCCACGGCCACTTCAACCAGTCGATGCTCCTCGAACTCACCGCCGACGTGGACGCCGCCGCCCTGGAAACGGCCCTCAACGCCCTGCTCGACCACCACGACGCCCTGCGCATGCGCTTCACCGCCGGCCAGGACGGCTGGCGCCAGTTCAACCCGCCGGCGGCCGACACCGACCGCGGCCGGCTCCTGACCCGCCACGACCTCAGCGGACTGACCTCCACCGAGGCCGACGCGGCGATGGAGAAGACAGCCGACGACCTGCACACCGGCTTCGACCTGGCACGCGGCCCGCTGCTGCGGGCGGCCCTGTTCACCGGCGACGCCGGCCGGCCCGCGTTCCTCCTCCTGGTCGCCCACCACCTGGTCGTGGACGCCGTCTCCTGGCGCATCCTGCGGGACGACCTGGAGGCCGCCTACCGGCAGGCCGCCCAGGGCGGACCCGTCACGCTGGGCGAACGCACCACCTCCTTCCGCGACTGGGCACGAGGCCTCGCCGCGCACGTCGCGGCCGGCGCCCTCGACCACGAACTGCCCTACTGGGAACGGGCGGTGAACGCCGAAGCACTCCCGGCCGAGACACCGAACGGGCCGGACACGGGCGCCGTCGACACGCTCACCGTCGAACTGAACGAGGCGGACACCGAAGCGCTGCTGCGCGCCGCGCCGACCGCCTACCGCACCCGCGTCAACGACGTGCTGCTCGCCGCCCTCGCCCTCGCGCTGGCCCGCTGGACCGGCCGCGAGGAGGTCCGCCTGGACCTGGAGGGACACGGCCGCGAGGACGTCCTCGACGACGTCGACCTGACCCGCACGGTCGGCTGGTTCACCA
>NZ_MUND01000007.1:0-18694 GCF_002154375.1 Streptomyces glaucescens
GCTCACGCCAGCGGCCCCGGCGGCGCACACCGGTGCGGAAGCCGAGAGGCCCGGCTCGCCCCGGGCCGACGATCACCATCGGACCGGGTCACCTGCCCCGGCACGCCCCCGCCCCGGAGTCGACGATCTTCACCCGCCCGGGGGGAACGGGGCGCACCCGCACGACGACCCGCGGGACACCCCGCCCGGCGCGGCCGCACGGCGCCCGCCCGGCCGCCCCGCCACGCCCCGTCGGACCCGCGGCGTCCCGACCGAACCGCCACCGGGCAGGATGGACCCATGGACCTTCGAATCTTCACCGAACCCCAGCAGGGCGCCACCTACGAGACCCTGCTCACCGTGGCCAAGGCCACCGAGGATCTGGGGTTCGACGCGTTCTTCCGCTCCGACCACTATCTGAAGATGGGCTCCGTCGACGGCCTCCCCGGCCCCACGGACGCCTGGATCACCCTCGCCGGTCTCGCCCGTGAGACGAAGCGGATCCGGCTGGGCACGCTGATGACCGCCGCCACCTTCCGGCTGCCCGGTGTGCTCGCCATCCAGGTCGCGCAGGTCGACCAGATGTCCGGGGGCCGGGTGGAGCTGGGGCTGGGCGCCGGCTGGTTCGAGGAGGAGCACACGGCGTACGGCATCCCGTTCCCGAAGGAGAAGTTCGGCCGCCTCGAGGAGCAGCTGGCGATCGTCACCGGTCTGTGGGGCACGGAGCCCGGCAAGACCTTCGACTTCCACGGCAGGTACTACGACCTCACCGACTCGCCCGCGCTGCCCAAGCCCGCGCAGTCGAAGGTGCCCGTGCTGATCGGCGGCCACGGTGCCACCCGTACCCCGCGTCTCGCCGCCCGGTACGCCGACGAGTTCAACATGCCCTTCGCCTCCGTCGAGGACAGCGTGCGCCAGTTCGGCCGGGTGCGTGCCGCCGCGGAGGAGATCGGCCGCAAGGGCGCCGACCTCGTCTACTCCAACGCCCTGGTGGTCTGCGTCGGCAAGGACGACGCCGAGGTGGCCCGCCGCGCCGCCGCCATCGGCCGCGAGGTCGACGAGCTGAAGCTCAACGGGCTGGCCGGCTCCCCGGCCGAGGTCGTCGACAAGATCGGCCGCTACGCGGAGGCCGGGTCGAGCCGGATCTACCTCCAGGTCCTCGACCTCGACGACCTGGACCACCTGGAACTGATCGCCGCCCGGGTGCAGTCCCAGCTGTCGTAGCACGCCGTCGCGAATAACCGTAGGCGCAGGTCCGGACCGGTGTGCGATGGTACGACGGTCATCCTGCCGAAGCCCCCAGGATCACCACTCCTGGGGGCTTTCGCGTAGGCCGTCCCTGTTTTCCGACCCTTCCGCCGGAGAGGCCCTCCGCATGTTCCTGACGATCAGTACCACCGGCACCCCCGAACGCCCGGCCACCGACCTCGGCTACCTGCTGCACAAGCATCCCGGGAAGGCGCAGGCGTTCTCCACCTCCTACGGCACCGCGCACGTCCTCTACCCCGAGGCGGACGAGCAGCGGTGCACGGCGGCGCTGCTGCTGGAGGTGGACGCGGTGGCACTGGTCCGGCGCGGCAAGGGCAAGGGCCGCGGCGGCGCCCCCGACGCGGCGCTCGCGCAGTACGTCAACGACCGCCCGTACGCCGCCTCCTCGCTGCTCGCGGTGGCGATCGGCGCCGTCTTCTCCAGCGCGATGCGCGGAGTGTGCGGCGCCCGGCCGGAGCTGCCCGCGCAGGCCCGGCCGCTGCGCGTCGAGGTGCCCGCGCTGCCCGCCCGCGGAGGCCCCGGCCTCGTCCGCCGGCTCTTCGAGCCGCTGGGCTGGACGGTCACCGCCGAACCCGTCGCCCTGGACACCGAGTTCCCCGAGTGGGGCGACTCCCGGTACGTGCGGCTGGTTCTGGAGTCGGAGTCCCGCACGGTCGCCGAGGCGCTGCGGCACCTGTACGTGCTGCTCCCGGTCCTCGACGACGCCAAGCACTACTGGGTCGCCGCCGACGAGGTCGACAAGCTGCTGCGGGTCGGCGAGGGCTGGCTGCCCGACCACCCGGAGCAGAAGCTGATCACCAGCCGCTATCTCTCCCGCCGCTGGTCGCTGACCCGGGAGGCGATGGCCCGCCTTGAACTGGTGCGGCTGGCCGAGACGGACGACAGCGAGGTCGAGGCGATCGACAACGCCGTCGCTGCGGAGGCGGAGGCCGAGGAGAAGCCGACCCCGCTCGCCGTGCAGCGGCGCGACGCCATCGTCGCGGCACTCACCGAGGCCGGCGCCGCCCGCGTCCTGGACCTGGGCTGCGGCGAGGGGCACCTGGTGCAGACGCTGCTCAAGGACCCGCGGTTCACCGAGATCGTCGGCGTCGACGTGTCGATGCGCGCCCTCACCATCGCCTCCCGGCGGCTGAGACTGGACCGCATGGGGGAGCGGCAGGCTTCGCGCGTGCGGCTCTTCCAGGGCTCGCTCGCCTACACCGACGGCCGGCTCAAGGGCTATGACGCGGCCGTCCTCAGCGAGGTCGTCGAGCACCTGGACCTGCCCCGGCTGCCCGCCCTGGAGTACGCGGTGTTCGGCGCGGCCCGCCCCCGCACGGTCCTCGTGACCACCCCGAACGTCGAGTACAACGTCCGCTGGGAGAGTCTCCCGGCCGGCCATGTCCGGCACCGCGACCACCGTTTCGAGTGGACCCGCGAGGAGTTTCGGACCTGGGCCGGCGCGGTGGCCGAACGGCACGGGTACGACGTGCGGTACGTGGCCGTCGGACCGGACGACCCCGAGGTGGGGCCGCCCACGCAGATGGCCGTCTTCACCAGGAACACCCACACGAACGAGAAGGAGGCGAAGGCAGCGTGACCGAGACCCCGAAGGGACGGGTCCTTCCCGTCACCGACCTCTCCCTCGTCGTGCTCATCGGCGCCTCCGGCTCCGGCAAGTCGACCTTCGCCCGCCGGCACTTCAGGCCCACCGAGGTGATCTCCTCCGACTTCTGCCGCGGTCTGGTCTCCGACGACGAGAACGACCAGGGCGCGACGCAGGACGCCTTCGACGTCCTGCACTACATCGCGGGCAAGCGGCTGGCAGCCGGCCGCCGCACGGTGGTGGACGCCACCAACGTGCAGAAGGAGGCCCGGCGGCAGCTGCTCGACCTGGCCAGGCAGCACGACGTCCGGCCGATAGCCGTCGTGCTCGACGTGCCCGAGGAGGTGTGCGCGGAACGCAACGCGACCCGCACCGACCGCGCCGACATGCCGCGCCGCGTGATCCAGCGCCACATCCGCGAACTCAGGCGCTCGCTGCGGCACCTGGAGCGCGAAGGGTTCCGCAAGGTCCACGTCCTGCGGGGCGTGGCGGAGGCCGAGCACGCCACCGTCGTCACCGAGAGGCGGTTCAACGACCTCACGCACCTCACCGGCCCCTTCGACATCATCGGCGACATCCACGGCTGCTCCGCCGAACTGGAGGCACTGCTCGGCAAGCTGGGCTACGTCGACGGCGTGCACCCGCAGGGCCGTACCGCAGTCTTCGTCGGCGACCTGGTCGACCGCGGCCCGGACAGCCCCGGCGTGCTGCGACGTGTGATGTCCATGGTGAAGTCGGGCGACGCGCTGTGCGTGCCGGGCAACCACGAGAACAAGTACGGCCGCTTCCTCAAGGGCCGCAAGGTGCAGCACACCCACGGGCTCGCCGAGACCGTCGAGCAGATGGAGGGCGAGAGCGAGGAGTTCAGGCAGGAGGTGCGCGAGTTCATCGACGGACTCGTCAGCCACTACGTCCTGGACGGCGGCAAGCTGGTGGTCTGCCACGCCGGTCTGCCGGAGAAGTACCACGGCCGCACCTCCGGCCGGGTCCGCAGCCACGCCCTGTACGGCGACACGACCGGCGAGACCGACGAGTTCGGCCTGCCGGTGCGCTACCCGTGGGCGGAGGACTACCGGGGCCGGGCGGCCGTCGTCTACGGCCACACCCCGGTGCCCGAGGCCACCTGGCTGAACAACACCATCTGCCTGGACACCGGCGCCGTCTTCGGCGGCAAGCTCACCGCGCTGCGCTGGCCGGAGCGGCAGCTGGTCGACGTACCGGCGGAGCGGGTCTGGTACGAGCCGGTGAAGCCGCTGCGCAGCGAGGCCCCCGGCGGGCACGACGGCCGGCCGCTGGACCTGGCCGACGTGCACGGCCGGCGGATCGTGGAGACCCGGCACGCGGGCCGGATATCGGTGCGCGAGGAGAACGGGGCCGCCGCCCTGGAGGTCATGAGCCGCTTCGCGGTCGACCCCCGGCTGCTGCCGTACCTCCCGCCGACCATGGCCCCGACCGCCACCAGCACCGTCGACGGCTACCTGGAGCACCCGGCGGAGGCGTTCGCGCAGTACGCCAGGGACGGGGTCGCGCGGGTCGTGTGCGAGGAGAAGCACATGGGCTCGCGGGCCGTGGCCCTGGTGTGCAGGGACGCGGAGGCGGCGCGCCGGCGGTTCGGGGTGGACGGGCCCACCGGGTCTCTCTACACCCGCACCGGGCGGCCCTTCTTCGACGACGGCACCGCCACCGAGGCGGTCCTCGGCCGGCTGCGCGAGGCGATCGGCGCGGCCGGGCTGTGGACGGAACTGGACACCGACTGGCTGCTGCTGGACGCCGAGCTGATGCCGTGGTCGCTGAAGGCGTCCGGGCTGCTGCGCAGTCAGTACGCCGCCGTCGGCGCCGCCTCCGGCGCGGTGTTCCCGGGCGTACTGGCCGCCCTGGAGGGCGCCGCGGCGCGGGGCGTGGAGGTCGGCGGCCTGCTGGACCGGCAGCGCGAACGGGCCGCCGACGCGGCGGCCTTCACCGCGGCCTACCGCCGCTACTGCTGGACCACCGAGGGCCTGGACGGCGTCCGCCTGGCCCCGTTCCAGATCCTCGCCGTGCGGGGGCGCAGCCTCGCCGGGCTGCCCCACGACGAACAGCTGGCCCTGCTGGACCGGCTCGTCGAGCACGACGGCACCGGGCTGCTGCAGACCACGCGACGGCTGTACGTCGACACCGCGGACCCCGAGTCCGTGCGGGCCGGCGTCGACTGGTGGCTGGAGATGACCGGGCGCGGCGGCGAGGGCATGGTCGTCAAACCGGTCGGCGCGCTGGTCCGCGACGGCGAGGGGCGGCTGGTGCAGCCCGGCATCAAGTGCCGCGGCCGGGAGTACCTGCGGATCATCTACGGTCCCGAGTACACCCGCCCGGACAACCTGGCCCGGCTGCGGCAGCGGTTCCTGAACCACAAGCGGTCGCTGGCCGTCCGCGAGTACGCCCTCGGTCTGGAGGCCCTGGACCGGCTGGCCGAGGGGGAGCCGCTGTGGCGGGTCCACGAAGCGGTCTTCGGGGTGCTCGCCCTGGAGTCCGAGCCGGTGGATCCGCGGCTCTGAGCCGCGCTCTGACCCGCGGCTTGAGCCGCGACGACGGGTCCGGCCTGGAGCGCCCCCGCGGAGCGGCGCTCCAGGCCGGACCCGGGCCGGCGGGCGAGAGCCGGCCCGGGCCGGCGGCGAAACGGTCGATGCGGGGGTGAACAGGCGCGCGAATGGTCAGGATGGAGGCATGGGATTCCATGTCGACTCCGAGGCCGGGCGGCTGCGCCACGTCATCCTGCACCGGCCGGATCTCGAGCTCAAAAGGCTCACCCCCAGCAACAAGGACGCCCTGCTCTTCGACGACGTGCTCTGGGTGCGCCGGGCACGGGCCGAGCACGACGGCTTCGCCGACGTGCTGCGCGACCGGGGCGTCACCGTCCACCTGTTCGGCGATCTGCTCACCGAGGCCCTGGAGATCCCGGCGGCCCGGAAGCTGGTCCTGGACCGGGTCTTCGACGAGAAGGAGTACGGCCCGCTCGCCACGGACCATCTGCGCGCGGTCTTCGAGACCCTGCCCGCCCGCGAGCTGGCGGAGGCGCTGGTCGGCGGCATGACGAAGCGGGAGTTCCTGGACGCCCACGCGGAGCCCGTCTCGGTGCGGTTCCACGTGATGGATCTGGACGACTTCCTGCTGCGCCCCCTGCCGAACCACCTCTTCACCCGGGACACCTCCGCCTGGATCTACGACGGCGTCTCCATCAACGCCATGCGCTGGCCCGCCCGCCAGCGGGAGACGGTGCACTTCGAGGCGATCTACCGGCACCATCCGCTCTTCCGCGGCGAGGACTTCCACCTCTGGTCGGAGGGCCAGGCCGACTACCCCTCCACCATCGAGGGCGGCGACGTCCTCGTCATCGGCAACGGCGCCGTCCTCATCGGCATGAGCGAGCGCACCACCCCGCAGGCCGTGGAGATGCTCGCGCACAAGCTGTTCGCGGCCGGGTCCGCGCGGACGATCGTGGCGCTCGACATGCCGAAGAGGCGGGCGCTGATGCATCTCGACACCGTGATGACGATGGTCGACGGCGACACCTTCACCCAGTACGCGGGCCTCGGCATGCTCCGCTCGTACACCATCGAGCCGGGCACCGAGGAGAAGGAGCTGAAGGTCACCGACCATCCGCCGGAGCACATGCACCGCGCGATCGCCGCCGCGCTGGGCCTGAGCGAGATCCGGGTGCTGACCGCCACCCAGGACGTGCACGCGGCGGAGCGGGAGCAGTGGGACGACGGCTGCAACGTGCTCGCGGTGGAGCCGGGCGTGGTCGTCGCCTACGAGCGGAACTCCACCACCAACACGCATCTGCGCAAGCAGGGCATCGAGGTGATCGAGATCCCGGGCAGCGAGCTGGGCCGGGGTCGGGGCGGGCCGCGCTGTATGAGCTGCCCGGTGCAGCGGGAGGCGGTATAAGGCCTGACCACAGGGCGTCGGCCCGGTCCCTGGCGACACGGCGGAGCCGTATATTAATGCCGCGCATCGTATAGACTTCCAGGGTCATTCCGCCCCCGTCCCCTGGAGCGCCCCCATGGCGACAGTCCCGACCGCCCTCGCCGGCCGCCACTTCCTCAAGGAGCTCGACTTCACCGAGCAGGAGTTCCTGGGGCTGGTCGAGCTGGCCGCCGAGCTGAAGGCCGCGAAGAAGGCCGGGACCGAGACGCGGTACCTGCGGGGCAGGAACATCGCGCTGATCTTCGAGAAGACCTCCACCCGCACCCGCTGTGCCTTCGAGGTCGCCGCCGCCGACCAGGGCGCCTCGACGACGTACCTGGACCCGTCCGGCTCGCAGATCGGCCACAAGGAGTCCGTGAAGGACACCGCCCGCGTGCTCGGCCGGATGTTCGACGCCATCGAGTACCGGGGCGACAGCCAGGCCGGCGTCGAGGAGCTGGCGGCGCACGCGGGCGTGCCCGTCTACAACGGCCTCACCGACGACTGGCACCCCACCCAGATGCTCGCCGACGTGCTCACCATGACCGAGCACACCGACAAGCCCGTCAGGGAGATCGCCTTCGCCTACCTCGGCGACGCCCGCTTCAACATGGGCAACTCCTACCTGGTCACCGGCGCCCTGCTCGGCCTCGACGTGCGGATCGTCGCCCCGAAGTCCTACTGGCCCGCCCAGGAGATCGTCGACCGGGCCCGCGCGCTCGCCGGGACCAGCGGCGCCCGAATCACCCTCACCGAGTCGGTCGAGGAGGGCGTGCGCGGCGCCGACTTCGTCGCCACCGACGTCTGGGTCTCCATGGGCGAGCCCAAGGAGGTCTGGGACGAGCGGATCACCGCCCTCGGCCCGTACGCGGTGACGATGGACGTGCTGCGCGCCACCGGCAACCCGGACGTGAAGTTCCTGCACTGCCTCCCTGCCTTCCACGACCTGGGCACCAAGGTCGGCCGGGAGATCCACGCCCGCCACGGCCTGGACTCCCTGGAGGTCACCGACGAGGTCTTCGAGTCGGCCCACTCCGTCGTCTTCGACGAGGCCGAGAACCGTCTGCACACCATCAAGGCCGTGCTGGTGGCGACCCTGGCCTGACCGGCCAGGCCTTATGCTGTCCGCGGCCCGGAGCCACCCCTTCCGAAGCCGCCGCGCGCCCCCCACCCGGGGCGCATGTCCGTCCCCAGAAACGAGCACCACCCGCATGCCCCGCACCAAATCCCCCGCCCTCCTGGTGGCCGAATCCGGCGCCGACCGCGAGGGCCACGGCCTCCGTCGCTCGATGGGCCTGTTCCAGCTGATCTGCTTCGGCGTCGGCGCGATCGTCGGCACCGGCATCTTCGTCGGCCTCTCCGACTCGGTCGCCCAGGCCGGCCCGGCCGTCGTCGTCTCCTTCGTGCTCGCCGCGATCACCTGCGTGTTCACCGCCTTCGCCTTCGCCGAGCTGGGCGGCGCGATCCCGGTGTCCGGCTCCTCGTACTCCTTCGCCTACGCCGGACTCGGCGAGACCACCGCCTTCCTGGTCGGCTGGTGCCTGCTCCTGGAGTACGGCGTCTCCGTCTCCGCGGTCGCGGTCGGCTGGAGCCAGTACGTCAACGAACTCCTCGACAGCCTGCTCGGCGTCCAGCTGCCCGCCGCGCTCTCCGCGAGCCCCGGTGACGGCGGTGTCGTCAACCTTCCGGCCGTGATCGTCATCGCCATGGCCGCCGCCCTCCTGGTGCGCGGCGTCCGCGAGAGCGCCCGCGCCACCGCCGCCATGGCGGTCCTCAAGCTGGCCATCCTGGTCGCCTTCTGCGCGATCGGCTTCAGCGCCTTCCAGGACGGCAACCTGATGCCGTTCGCGCCCGCCGGGCTCGCCGGGATCGGCGCCGGCACCACGGCCGCCTTCTTCTCGTACATCGGCTTCGACGCGATCACCACGGCCGGCGAGGAGGCGAAGAACCCCCGCCGGGACATCCCCATCGCCATCCTGGTCTGCATCGGTGTGGTCACGGTGCTCTACTGCGCGGTCGCGCTCGCGGCCATCGGCGCCATCGGCGGCGACGCGGTCGGCGGGCGGCCGGCGGCGCTGTCCTACGTCGTCAACGAGGTCACCGGCTCCGGCGTCGGCGGCGGGATCGTCGCCTTCGGCGCGGTGGTCGCGATCGCCTCGGTGGTGCTCGCCGTGATGTACGGCCAGAGCCGCATCCTGATGTCGATGTCCCGGGACGGACTGATCCCGGCCGTCTTCGAGAAGGTCTCGCCGCGCACCGCCACCCCGGTCGCGGGCACCCTGATCATCGCGGTCGTCTTCGCCGTCCCCGCGGCCTTCTCCTCGCTGGACGCCGTGGTCAACCTCTGCACCATCGGCACCCTGGCCGTGATGGCCGCCGTCAACATCGCGGTGATCGCGCTGCGCCGCAGGGAACCGGAGCTGCCCCGCACCTTCCGGGTGCCGCTGTACCCGGTGCTGCCGCTGCTCGGTGTCGGCTGCTGCCTCTACCTGATGTACGAGACCGGCTGGACGACCTGGCTCCAGTTCGCCGTCTTCCTGGCCGCCGGACTGCTGGTGTACCTCGGCTACGGGCGCCGCCGGTCACGGCTGGCGCAGGTCACGCCGGACGCGGACGCCACTGACGCGGTACCGCAGCCAGTCTGAACCACACCGCCTTGCCGGACTCGGTGGGGCGGTGGCCGCACGCCGAGCTGAGGGCGCGGATCAGCAGCAGTCCGCGCCCGCCCTCCTGCCAGGGGTCGGGCTCGATCTCCGCCGGATGGGTGAGATCGCCCGGCGGCGCCGGGTCCGGGTCGTGCACCTCGACCTTGCAGCCGGTCGGCAGGAGCTCCACCACCAGCTCTATCGGGGCGTCCCCGGAGGTGTGCTCCACGGCGTTCGCCACCAGCTCCGCGGTGAGCAGCTCGGCGGTGTCGGTGTCGCTGCCGTGCTCCAGCTCGGCCAGGGCGGTGCGCACCAGCGCCCGGGCCACGGGCACGGCCGCGGCGGAGTGCGGCAGCGCGACGCGCCAGGAGGCGGGGGGTGAGGGGCGTTCGTGCAAGGCGAGTCCGTTCGTGGCCCGGGGTCCCTGCGGCCGGCGCAGGTGATCCCGCATTCAACATGACGAATGGTACGGCGCCGCCCGGCGGAGACCCGAGACGGGCACCGGCCGGGATCTCCGCTCCCGGCACCGGGCGGCCTACCCACGGCACCGCCCCGCCGCGCACGGCAGCTCCCGCCGTTACCCGCCTGTCGAGGACCCGACGACGATCGGTCACACCGTCACGGATACCCGGCGTATCGCGCACTCATGACGACAGTCACGTACGAGTGATAACTTCGTAGGGCATCGTCTCCCCGAGGAGGCCGCCCCGCCATGAGTCCCTTCACCGGCTCCGCCACCCGCACCACCCGCTGGCGGCATCTGCGCGTCGACCTCGCCGACGGCGTCGCCACCGTCACCCTCACCCGCCCCGACAAGCTCAACGCGCTCACCTTCGGCGCCTACGCCGACCTGCGGGACCTGCTCGCCGAACTGTCCCGGGAACGGGCCGTGCGCGCCCTGGTGCTCGCGGGCGAGGGGCGCGGCTTCTGCTCCGGCGGCGACGTCGACGAGATCATCGGCGCCACCCTCGCCCTGGACACCGCCCGGCTCCTCGACTTCAACCGGATGACCGGCCAGGTGGTCCGCGCCGTCCGGGAATGCCCGTTCCCGGTGATCGCTGCGGTGCACGGCGTCGCGGCGGGCGCGGGCGCGGTGCTCGCCCTGGCCGCCGACTTCCGGGTGGCCGACCCCACCGCCCGCTTCGCCTTCCTCTTCACCCGCGTCGGCCTGTCCGGTGGCGACATGGGCGCGGCCTACCTGCTGCCGAGGGTCGTCGGCCTCGGCCACGCGACCCGCCTCCTGATGCTCGGCGAACCGGTCCGGGCCTCCGAGGCCGAACGCATCGGCCTGATCAGCGAGCTGACGGAGGAAGGGCGGGCCGACGAGGCAGCCCGGGCCCTGGCCCGCCGCCTCGCGGAGGGACCCGCCCTGGCGTACGCCCAGACCAAGGCCCTGCTGACCGCGGAACTGGACATGCCGCTGGCGGCGGCGGTGGAACTGGACGCCTCGACCCAGGCCCTCCTCATGACCGGCGACGACTACAAGGAGTTCCACGCGGCGTTCACCGAGAAGCGCCCTCCCAAGTGGAGCGGACGGTGACCATGACACGCCCAGGGGCGCGAGCGACCACGAACCACCCCCTCCGCATCGCGGTCATCGGCGGCGGCCCCGGCGGCCTCTACGCCGCCGTCCTGCTCAAACGCCTCGATCCCCGGCGCACCGTCACCGTGTGGGAACGCAACGCCCCCACCGACACCTTCGGCTTCGGCGTCGTCCTCTCCGACGAGACCCTCGGCGGCATCGAACACGCCGACCCGCTCGTCTTCCAGGCCCTCCAGCGGGACTTCGTCCGCTGGGACGACATCCACATCACCCACCGGGGCACCCGCCACACCTCCGGCGGCCACGGCTTCGCCGCCCTCGGCCGGCAGCGCCTCTTGGAGATCCTGCACGAACGCTGCCGCGCCCTCGGTGTGGAGCTGCGCTTCGAGTCGGAGGCGCCGTACCCGGCCTGGCTCAGGGAGACCCACGACCTGGTCGTCGCGGCCGACGGAGTGCACAGCACCACCCGCGAGGCGTACGCCCATGTCTTCCGCCCCCGGGTGACCGCCCACCGCTGTCGCTACATCTGGCTCGCCGCCGACTTCCCCTTCGAGGCGTTCCGCTTCGAGATCGCCGAGACCGAGCACGGCATGATGCAGCTGCACGGTTACCCGTACGCGGCCGACGCCTCCACCGTGATCGTGGAGATGCGCGAGGAGGTCTGGCGGGCCGCCGGCTTCGACCTGCTCGGCGAGCAGGAGTCCATCGACCGGTGCGCCAAGATCTTCGCCGAGGCGCTGCGCGGCCGGCCGCTCCGGTCCAACAAGTCGACGTGGACGACGTTCCGCACGGTGGTCAACGACCGCTGGTCCGACGGGAACCTGGTCCTGCTCGGCGACGCCGCGCACACCGCGCACTTCTCCATCGGCTCCGGCACCAAGCTCGCCGTCGAGGACGCCCTGGCCCTCGCGGCCTGCCTGGAGGAACAGCCGTCCCTGGAAGAGGCTCTGAGGGCCTACGAGGAGGAGCGCAAACCGGTCGTCGCCTCCACCCAGCGCGCCGCCCGGGCCAGTCTGGAGTGGTTCGAGAGCGTGCGGCTCCACCGGAACCAGCCGCCCCGCCAGTTCGCGTTCAACCTGCTCACCCGCAGCCGCCGCGTCACCCACGGCAACCTGCGGTTGCGCGACGCCCGCTTCACCGGGGCCGTGGAGCGCGAGTTCGGCTGCCCGCCCGGTACACCCCCCATGTTCACCCCGTTCCGGCTGCGCGGGCTGACCCTGCGCAACCGGGTCGTCGTCTCACCGATGGACATGTACTCGGCGGCCGACGGCGTCCCCGGCGACTTCCACCTGGTCCACCTGGGCGCCCGGGCGCTCGGCGGCGCCGGGCTGGTGATGACCGAGATGGTGTGCGTCAGCGAGGAGGGCCGGATCACGCCCGGCTGCACCGGCCTCTACACCGGCCGGCAGACCGAGGCGTGGCGGCGGATCACCGAGTTCGTGCACCGGCGCGCCCCCGGCGCCGCGATCGGCGTCCAGCTCGGGCACTCCGGGCGCAAGGGCTCCACCAAGGTGATGTGGGAGGGCATGGACGAGCCGCTGCCCGAGGGCAACTGGCCGCTGGTCGCCGCCTCCCCGCTGCCGTACCGGCCGGGCAGCCAGACCCCGAGGGAGCTGTCCCGCGCCCAGCTCACCGATCTGCGCGAGCAGTTCGCCGCCGCCGCGGCGCGGGCCGCGCGCGCCGGGTTCGACCTGCTCGAACTGCACTGCGCGCACGGCTATCTGCTCTCCGGCTTCCTCTCCCCGCTCACCAACCGGCGCACCGACGCCTACGGCGGCTCACCGCAAAGGCGGCTCCGATTCCCGCTGGAGGTCTTCGACGCCGTACGCGCCGTATGGCCCGAGGAGCGGCCGATGACCGTCCGGATCTCCGCCACCGACTGGGCCGAGGGCGGCACCACCGGGGACGAGGCCGTCGAGATCGCCCGCGCCTTCGCCGCGCACGGCGCCGACGCGATCGACGTCTCGACCGGACAGGTGGTGGCCGACGAACGGCCGGAGTTCGGCCGTTCCTACCAGACGCCGTTCGCCGACCGCATCCGGCACGAGGCCCGCGTCCCGGTGATCGCCGTCGGCGCGATCTCCTCCTGGGACGACGTCAACTCCCTGATCCTGGCCGGGCGGGCGGACCTGTGCGCGCTCGGCCGCCCGCATCTGTACGACCCGCACTGGACGCTGCACGCCGCCGCCGAGCAGGGCTACGACGGCCCGGGCGCCGTCTGGCCGGCCCCCTACCGGGCGGGCAGCAGACGGCCGCGTACGGGGCGGGCCGACGCGCCCAAGCCCCGGCTCACCCTGAGGAGTTGACGGGGACGCCCGCGAACTGCGCCCCCGCGTCCCGCAGCCGTGCGTGCAGCCCCAGGAACACGGCCGCCGAACGCACCCCCGGCCAGTCCTGGGGCAGCAGCCGCGCGGGGAGTCCCGGGTCGGCGTAGGGGAGGTGGCGCCAGGAGTCCAGGGCGAGGAGATAGTCGCGGTAGGCCTCCTCGGGCGGTGTGTCCGGCCGCCGCTCCCAGTCGTGCAGCACGCGCGCGTGCCGGTCGAGGAACGCCTCGTGCTGCTTGGCGATCGCGGCCAGGTCCCACCAGCGGGCCACCGCCTCGACGGTGGGCGCGAAACCCAGGTGCTCGCCGCGGAAGAAGTCGACGTACCCCTCGAGGCCCAGACGCTGGAGGGTGTGCCGGGTCTCCTCGTACAGCCGGGCCGGGGCGATCCACACGCCGGGCGCCGCCGTGCCGAAGCCGAGCCCGGACAGCCGGGAGCGCAGCACGTGCCGCTTCTGCCGTTCGGTCTCCGGGACGGAGAACACGGCCAGCACCCAGCCCTCCTCCCCGGGCGGCGCGGTGGCGTAGACCCGCCGGTCGCCGTCGTCGAGCAGCTGGCGGGCGTCCGGGGACAGCGCGTAGCCCGCCGCGCCCTGCTCGGTGCGGGCCGGGACGAGCAGACCGCGCCGTTTCAGCCGGGACACCGACGACCGCACCGAGGGCGCGTCCACGCCGACCGCGGCCAGCAGCCGGATCAGCTCGGCGACGGGCACCGGGCCGGGCAGGTGGCGGCCGTACGCTCCGTAGAGCGTGACGATGAGGGAGCGGGGAGCGTGCTGGTCGGACACATTGATCATTTTAAGTCGTGTCGGCTCGTGCGGTCACTGCTGGTCAGCTTCGCTCCGTAGGCGGAATCTCTGAAGCTTTCCGGTCGCGGTGCGCGGCAGCGCGTCCAGAAAGACGATCTCGCGTGGGCACTTGTAGGGCGCCAGCTCCCGCATGACGAACTCGCGCAGCGCCTCGGCGTCCCGGGCGGCGCCGTCCGCGACGACGACGTACGCCACCACGGCCGCCCCGCGCGCCTCGTCGGGCCGGCCGACCACCGCCGCCTCCACCACGTCGGGGTGGCGCAGCAGCGCGTCCTCGACCTCCGGGCCGGCGATGTTGTACCCGGCGGAGATGATCATGTCGTCGGCGCGTGCCACATACCGGAAGTACCCGTCGGGCTCGCGCACATACGTGTCGCCGGTGATGTTCCAGCCGTCGCGGACGTACTCGCTCTGCCGGGGGTCGGCCAGATAGCGGCAGCCGACCGGGCCGCGCACCGCCAGCAGACCCGGCTCCCCGTCGGGCACCGGCCGCCCCTTCTCGTCCTGCACGCGCGCGTGCCAGCCCGGCACCGGCAGCCCGGTCGTCCCGGGACGGATCCGCTCGTCGGCGGCCGAGATGAAGATGTGCAGCAGCTCGGTGGCGCCGATGCCGTTGATGATTCGCACGCCTGTGCGCTCGTGCCAGGCGTGCCAGGTCGCCGCCGGCAGGTTCTCGCCCGCGGAGACACAGCGGCGCAGCGAGGACAGGTCGTGGCCGTCCAGGCCGGCGAGCATCGCGCGGTACGCCGTCGGAGCGGTGAACAGCACCGACACCCGGTGCTCGGCGATCGCGGGCAGCAGCTGGCGCGGGCCCGCCTGTTCCAGCAGCAGGGCGCTCGCACCCGCCCGCAGCGGGAAGACGACCAGGCCGCCGAGCCCGAACGTGAAGCCGAGCGGCGGACTGCCCGCGAACACGTCGTCCGCACGCGGCTTCAGCACATGCCGGGCGAAGGTGTCGGCGACGGCCAGCACGTCCCGGTGGAAGTGCAGGCACCCCTTCGGGCGGCCCGTGGTGCCCGAGGTGAAGGCGATCAGCGCCACGTCGTCGGCGGCGGTGTCCACGGCCGGGTACGGCGTCGCGGGCGTCGGGCGGTTCAGCAGGTCGTCCGGCGCGTCACCGCCGTACGTCGTGATCCGCAGGCCCGGAATCCTCGCGTTGGCGAGGTCGTCGACCGCCCGGACGTCGCACAGGGCGTGCCGCACCCGGGCGATCGCGCACATCGTGGCCAGTTCGTGCGGGCGCTGCTGCGCCAGCACGGTGACCGCGATCCCGCCCGCCTTCAGCACCGCCAGCCAGCAGGCGGCGAGCCAGGGCGTGGTCGGGCCGCGCAGCAGCACCCGGTTGCCGGGGACGATGCCCAGGTCGCCGGTGAGCAGGTGGGCGAGGCGGTCGACGCGGGTGCGCAGGTCGCCGTAGGTCCAGGCGGTGCCGCCGGGCGTGTGGAAGACCGGGCGGTCGTCCGGGGGGCCGTCCAGGAGCGCGGCGGCGCAGTTGAGCCGTTCGGGGTGGCGCAGTTCGGGCAGGTCGAAGCGGAGTTCGGGCCACTGGCCGGGCGGTGGGAGGTGGTCGCGCGCGAAGGTGTCGACGTGGGCCGAGCGTGTCGGGCCGTGAAAGCCGTCCATGGCGGTTCGCCCCCTTGCCTGGTGGGCGTCGGGTGGGATGGCGGCCGGGACCGGGTCGTGGCCGGGTGCCGGCCGCGGTGGGCCGCTGTCGCTGTCGGTGTCGCGGAGGGCCGCTGCGGGTGCGGGTGTCGCGGTGTTCGAGATGTTCGAGGGCGCGGTCGCGTCGCGTCGCGGTCGCACAAGGAGCGTATCGCCTTGGTGACGGCAGTCAACGGGGCGCGATACCGTTCGGGTGAGGCGTCAGCCTTCGCGAAGGAGGACCGTCCGTGCCCGCATTCTCACTCGACCCGGAACGGGCCGCCTGGCGCGCCGAGCTGCGCGCCTTGGCCGCCGAGCGGCTGCGCCCGCTCGCCGAGAAGGGCGAACCGGGCCGCGTCAACCGCCCGCTCGTCGCCGAACTGGGCCACCTCGGCCTGCTCGACCGGCTGTTCACCGCCGGTGCCCTCGACCTCTGCCTGATGCGCGAGTCCCTGGCCCACGCCTGCACCGAGGCCGAGACCGCGCTCGCCCTCCAGGGCCTCGGCGCCCACCCCGTCCACGCCCACGGCACCCCGGCCCAGCGTGCCCGCTGGCTCCCGGCCGTCCGCGAGGGCGGCGCGATCGCCGCCTTCGCCCTGACGGAACCGGGGGCGGGCTCGGACGCGGCGGCCCTGGCCCTGTCCGCCACCCCCGACGGCACCGCCCGCTGGCGGCTCAGCGGCAGCAAGTGCTGGATCTCCAACGCCCCGGAGGCCGACTTCTACACCGTCTTCGCCCGGACGGCCGCCGGCGCCGTCGCCCGCGGCGTCACCGCGTTCCTGGTGCCCGCCGACCGGCCCGGGCTGGCCGGGACCGCGCTCGACATGCTCTCCCCGCACCCCATCGGCACCCTGGAGTTCGACGCCGTCCCGGTCACCGCCGACGACGTGCTGGGGGAGCCCGGCCGGGGCTTCCGGGTCGCCATGGGCACCCTCAACCTCTTCCGGCCGAGCGTCGGCGCCTTCGCCGTCGGGATGGCGCAGGCCGCCCTCGACGCGACCGTCGGCCACACGGCCCGCCGCGAGGCCTTCGGCGGCCCGCTCAGCGCGCAGCAGACGGTCGCCCACCAGGTGGCGGAGATGGCCCTGCGGACCGAGGCGGCCCGGCTGATGGTGTACGCGGCGGCGACGGCGTACGACGAGGGCGCCCCGGACGTGCCCCTGCGCGCGGCGATGGCGAAACTGCTCGCCACCGAGACCGCGCAGTACGTCGTCGACCGGGCGGTCCAGCTGCACGGCGCCCGGGCGCTGCGCCGCGGCCATCCGCTCGAACACCTCTACCGTGAGGTGCGCGCGCCCCGCATCTACGAAGGGGCGAGCGAGATCCAGCGCGGCATCATCGCCAAGGAGCTGTACAAGGCCACGGCACCGCGCACGTCCGGGGAGGCGCCGTGACCGCCGAGCGCGTCAATCCGCCGGACCTGTCCCCGCCGGCCGGTTTCTCGCACGCCGTCGTCGCCACCGGCTCCCGGCTGGTCTTCCTGGCCGGCCAGACCGCCCTCGACAGGGACGGCAGGATCACCGGTACGACCCTGCCCGAGCAGTTCGCGCGGGCCCTCGACAACCTGCTGACGGCGCTGCGCGCGGCCGGCGGTACCCCGGCCGGCCTCGCCCGCGTCACCGTCTACGCCACCGACGTCGCGGGCTACCGCGCCCACGCCGCCGAACTCGGCCGGATCTGGCGGCGGTCGGCGGGCCGCGACTACCCGGCGATGGCGGTCGTCGAGGTCGTACGGCTGTGGGACGAGCAGGCACTCGTGGAGCTGGACGGGTTCGCCGTGCTGCCGTGACCGGCGCGACGCCCTCGGCGCCCCTGGTGCCGAACGGCCGCACCGACCGGGCGTGACGCGCCACCGAAGGAGTGACGATCACACCGGCCGCCCCGCCCGCCGGGTACCAGTGGAGGCCCCACGACAGGAGGTTTCCCCATGCCCGTCCGCCCGCTCCTCGGCGCCGCCGCCGTCACCCTGGCACTGGCCACCGCAGCCGTCGCCACGCCCGCGACCGCCGCGGAACCGCACGAGTCCGTCTCCGTCGACCGCGTCGCCCGGCTCGCCGCCGACGGCACCGTCACCCTCTCCGGCACCTACCGCTGCACCGGCGGCGGCCCGGTCTTCGTCAGCGCCTCCCTGATCCACTCCGGCCCGGAGACGACGCTGCTGCACGGCATCGGCAGCACTCGCGCGGTGTGCGACGGCACGCTGCGCCACTGGACGAACAAGGGCCGGACGCTGACCGACATCCCGGCGACGGACACGACCCGGGTGGAGGCGGCCCTGGTGGAGCTGGCCCCGGGCAGTGGACTGCTGCCGCTGGTGCCCCGGTTCCGCGCGGAGTCGCCGCGGCAGGACGTCACGCTGGTCGCGTCCTGAGCGCACACCCCCACCGGTCACCCGGCCGGGTCACACGGCCGCCGGAGCCGATGTCGTGCTCAGGCGGCCGATGCCCCGCCCGAACCGGCGCAGCAGCAGCACCGCCGTCGTGGCGAGACCGGTGAGCAGCCCCAGCCAGACGCCGAGGGTGTCCAGTCCCGCCACGAAGCCCAGCAGCGCGGCGGCGGGCAGGCCGACCAGCCAGTAGCCGACCAGGGTGACCCGGAATCCGCCCTTGGTGTCGTCCAGGCCGCGCAGCAGTCCCACCCCGATGTTCTGGGCGCAGTCGAAGAACTGGAGCACCGCCGCGACCAGCAGCAGCTGGGTCGCGATGTCCATCGCCCCGGCCTCCCCGGACTCGAGGAACGGGGCGAGGACCAGCTTCGGCACCGTCAGGTAGACGAGTCCGACCACCGCCATCACCGCCGCCGCGCACGCCAGCGCGGTCCGCTGCAACCGCTGTGCCGCCGCCGTGTTGCCGAGGGCGAGTTCGCGGCTGACGCCGAGGGACGCGGCGTGCGAGAGGCCGACGGCGATCTGGAACACGATGTACACGAGCTGGTTGACGGCGGTGTGCGCGGCCAGCG
>NZ_MUND01000007.1:18768-19161 GCF_002154375.1 Streptomyces glaucescens
GCGCCGGGCGGAGGCGTACAGGGCGAGGAACGACAGGGCGTACACCGAGGTGGTGGCCAGGCCGATGCCGGGCAGGCCCAGCTTCGGCAGGCCCCAGGTGCCGTGGATGAGGACCCAGTTCAGGCCCGCGTTCACGGCGATCGAGGCGATGGTGATGCGCAGCAGCGCCTGCGGGCGGCGCATGCCGACGGTGAACTGCCGGATCGCCTGGAACCACAGGCAGGGCAGCAGGCCCGGCGCCATCGCGTACAGCACCGGCTTGGCCGCGTCCACGACGTCGGGGTCCTGGCCGAGCCAGACCACGGCGTGCCCGATGAGCACCATGAGCACGGCCCCGGCCGCTCCGGCGAGCGTGGACAGCAGCAGGCTCGCCCGGACCAGGTCCCGGACCTC
>NZ_MUND01000070.1:0-2011 GCF_002154375.1 Streptomyces glaucescens
GTCGCCGCCGCCCGCACCCTGCCGCTGGTGCTCTTCCTGCTGATCGGCGGCGCGCTCGCGGACCGGCTGCCGCGGCACCGGGTGATGGTCGCGGCGAACGTCCTCAACTGCGTCTCGCAGGGCCTGTTCGCCCTGCTGGTGCTCACCGGCGATCCGCAGTTGTGGCAGATGATGCTGCTCACCGCCCTCAACGGCACCGGCCAGGCGTTCTTCAGCCCGGCGGCCGAGGGCATGCTCCTGTCCTCCGTGCGGGGCGAACAGGCCGGCCGGGCCTTCGCCGTGTTCCGGATGGCGATGCAGGGCGCGGCGCTGGGCGGCGCGGCGCTCGGCGGCGCCATGGTCGCGGTGATCGGACCGGGCTGGGTGCTCGCGGCGGACGCGGCGGCCTTCGCGGTCGCCGCCGGGCTGCGTTCCTTCCTCGACGTCAGCGGTGTCCCGGCGCGCGCGCCGGGTGGCGGCATGCTCGCCGATCTGCGCGAGGGCTGGCGGGAGGTGGCCGGACGGCCCTGGCTGTGGGGCATCGTCGTGCAGTTCTCGCTCGCCAACGCGGTGGTCGGCGCCGCCGACGCGGTCTACGGCCCGCTGGTCGCCCGCGACCATCTGGGCGGGCCCGCGCCCTGGGGCCTGGCGCTCGGCTTCTTCGGGGCGGGCACGGTCGTCGGCGCGCTGCTGATGACCCGCTGGAAGCCGCAGCGGCTGCTGCTCGCGGGCACGCTGTGCGTCTTCCCGCTCGCCCTGCCCTCGGCGGCGCTCGCCGTGCCGGTGCCGGCGGCGGCGCTGTGCGCGGTGATGTTCGTGACCGGGGTGACGCTGGAGGTGTTCGGCGTGTCCTGGATGACCGCCCTGCACCAGGAGATCCCGGAGGACAAGCTGTCCCGGGTCTCGGCGTACGACTGGTTCGGCTCGGTGGCGCTGGTGCCGCTGGCGACGGCGCTGGCCGGGCCCGCGGAGCAGGCGTTCGGGCGCACCCCGGCGCTGTGGGGGTGCGCGGCACTGGTCGTGGTGGCCACGGCGGCGGTGCTGTGCATGCCGGACGTACGCAATCTGCGGCGGCGGACCAAGGATGTCGCGATGGCGGGCGCGCCGGCCGTACCCGGCGCCGAGAGCCGGTCAGCCGATGCCGAACGCCCCGTCGGGGGGCTCGGGTGACGGTACGGCGTCCTCGTCCCGGACGGGCCGGGCGTCGCCGATGAACGCCCGCAGCGCGCGCCCGTGTTCGACCCGGGCGGGGAAGACGTCGGCGGCGGTGAGCCGGGTCAGGGCGGCGATGTCGACCGGACGGTGCGCGGCGACCAGGACCGCGTTGCCGAACCGGCGGCCCCGGAGTACGGCCGGTTCGGCGATCAGCGCCAGCTCCTCGAAGACCGCCGCGAAGGTGGCCAGCTGGGAGCGGAGGAAGGCGAAGGGCGCCGCGTCGGCGAGGTTCGCCAGATAGACACCGCCCGCGCGCAGCACCCGCTCGGTCTCCCGGGCGTAGGCGAGGGAGGTCAGGTGCGCGGGCACCCGCGAGCCGCCGAACACGTCGGCGACGAGGACGTCCGCGCTGTCGCCGGGGGCGCCGGCCAGCCAGGCCCGGGCGTCGGCAGCGTGCAGCGCGACGCCGGCGCCGGCCGGGAGGGGCAGGTGCTCGGCGACGAGGTCCAGCAGCGCCCGGTCGGCCTCGACGACGTCCTGCCGGGAGCCGGGCCGGGTCGCCGCCACGTACCGGGGCAGGGTCAGCGCCCCTCCCCCGAGGTGCAGCACGTCCAGCGCCCGCTCCGGCTCCGCGAGGATGTCCAGCACATGCCCGAGCCGCCGGGCGTACTCGAACTCCAGATGCGTCGGTTCGTCGAGGTCGACGTACGACTGGGGCGCTCCGTCCACGGTGAGCAGCCAGGCCCGCTCCCGGTCCACGTCGGGCATCAGCTTGGCCGTGCCCTGGTCGACGGACCGGCTGACGGGTATGGGCTCGTTCACGGGTCCATTGTGCCGGTGGCGCCGCCCCCGCCCGGCCCACACGGTCATGCCGCCC
>NZ_MUND01000070.1:2028-16602 GCF_002154375.1 Streptomyces glaucescens
GGGCGGCATGACCGTGTGGGCGAGCACGTGTGGGGAACCGCGCTGACGACGCCGTCGCCGGGCCCGCCCGCCGCCGGACCGCCGACGGGGCCCGCCTGTCGGCACAGCAACCGAGAGGCGGGCCCCGCCGGTTCAGCCGACGGTCGTCACCGTGCCCGCGCCGACCGTGCGTCCGCCCTCGCGGACGGCGAAGCCGAGGCCCGGCTCCAGCGGCACCTCGCGGCCCAGCTCCACCGTCATGGTGACGGTGTCGCCGGGGCGGGCGACCGTGGTGTCGCCGAGGTCGACGGCCCCGACCACGTCGGCGGTGCGGATGTAGAACTGCGGCCGGTAGCCGGTGGCCACCGGTGTCGTCCGGCCGCCCTCGCGGGCCGACAGGACGTACACCCGCGCGGTGAAACGCCGGCTCGGCGCGACGCTGCCGGGCGCTGCGACGATGTGCCCGCGCCGGACCGCGTCGCGAGGCACGCCGCGCAGCAGCAGGGCCACGTTGTCCCCGGCCTGCGCCTCCTCCATCGGCTTGCCGAACGTCTCCAGGCCGGTGACGACCGACTCCACGCCGGCGCCCAGCACCTCGATCCGGTCGCCGAGCCGGACCGTGCCCCGCTCGACGGCGCCGGTGACGACGGTGCCGCGGCCGGTGATGGTCAGCACGTTCTCCACCGGCAGCAGGAACGGCGCATCGAGATACCGCTCGGGCATGGGCACATAGGTGTCCACCGCGTCGAGCAGCGCCTCGACGGACGCCGTCCAGCGCGGGTCGCCCTCCAGGGCCTTCAGCCCGGAGACCCGGACGACCGGGACGGAGTCGCCGCCGTAGCCGTGCGCGGTGAGCAGGTCGCGGACCTCCAGCTCGACCAGGTCGATCAGTTCCTCGTCGCCCGCGTCGGCCTTGTTGAGCGCGACGACGATGTGGTCGACGCCCACCTGCCGGGCGAGCAGGACGTGCTCCGCGGTCTGCGGCATGATCCCGTCGAGCGCGGAGACGACGAGGATCGCCCCGTCGAGCTGCGCCGCCCCGGTGACCATGTTCTTCACGTAGTCGGCGTGACCGGGCATGTCGACGTGCGCGTAGTGCCGGGTGTCGGTCTCGTACTCGACGTGCGCGATGTTGATGGTGATGCCCCGCGCGGCCTCCTCCGGGGCGCGGTCGATGCGGTCGAACGGCACGAACGTGCCGGTGCCGCGTTCGGCGAGGACCTTGGTGATGGCGGCGGTCAGGGTGGTCTTGCCGTGGTCGACATGGCCCATGGTGCCGATGTTGAGATGCGGTTTGGTGCGGACGTACGCCGTCTTGGACATGGCGGTACCTCGAAGTCTCTGCGGAGAAGGCTCCGCGCCGGAGAAGGGGGACCCCGAGGGCTTGCCGACCCTCCCCTGCGGGGTCCGCCGGACGATCCGGGGAGGGTCAGCTTCGGGCGCCGTCGACGGCGGCCGGGAAGACGGGCACGGCAGCCTTCGGGGCATCCGCGACCGCGGATGCTGCGAGAAGGAAGGCGTACCGGAACATGACGCAGATCATTGCCGACGCGTTGTCCCACGTCGAATGGTTTTCCGGGGTGCCGGAACGGGCGGCGGACGGGGACGGTTGCGGCGATCACGCACCTTCGTCGGTTAATGTCACCGGATGCTCGATGCCACCACCCGCTCTGGGGGCACCGCCACGGCCACTCCCCTGGCCGCCGCCTCGGAACTCGCCGTCGCCGTCCCCGCGCCCGCCGGTCTCCCGGCGCGCTGCGCGCGCGTCCTGCTCTCTCCCTGGGCCCGTTTCTCGCTGCTCGTCGCGCTGCTCGTGGCCGCCGCGACCTCGGTGCTGCTGTTCGAGCCGCAGCGGCTGC
Organism: Streptomyces glaucescens; assembly: GCF_002154375.1. Lineage (GTDB taxonomy): Bacteria > Actinomycetota > Actinomycetes > Streptomycetales > Streptomycetaceae > Streptomyces > Streptomyces glaucescens. The sequence goes on from NZ_MUND01000070.1 coordinate 3,867, forward strand.
TCGCGCACGGCTGGCCACCGCAGCTGAGCGGCGCCGCGGCGGCGCTGGTGTTCGCCCTGGCGTACGGCCTGTGCACGGTGGCGTTCGTGCCCCGGCCTCTGCTGAACCTGGCGGCGGGCGCGCTGTTCGGCTCGCAGCTGGGCCTCGGCGCGGCGGTGGGGGGCACGGTGCTCGGCGCGGGGCTGGCGTTCGGGCTGGGCCGGCTGCTGGGGCAGGACGCGCTGCGTCCGCTGCTGCGGGGCCGGGTGCTCACGGCCGTGGACGGGCAGCTGAGCCGGCACGGTTTCCGCTCGATGCTGGCGGTGCGGCTGTTCCCGGGGGTGCCGTTCTCGGCGGCGAACTACTGCGCCGCCGTGTCCCGGATGGGCTGGCTGCCGTTCCTGCTCGCGACGGCGCTCGGTTCGGTGCCGAACACCGCCGCGTACGTCGTGGCGGGCGCCCGCGCCTCGACGCCCACCTCTCCGGCCTTCCTGATCGCGATGGGCTGTATCGCGCTGCCGGCGCTGGCCGGTGCGGTGGTGGCCTGGCGCAAGCGCCACCACCTGCGGGCCCGCTGACCCGTCAGACTCCCTCCAGAATCATCGCGTTGGCGAGTCCGCCCGCCTCGCACATGGTCTGCAGGGCGTAGCGGGCGCCACGCGCGCGCATGGCGTGCACGAGGGTCGTGGTGAGCCGGGTGCCGCTGGCGCCGAGCGGGTGGCCGAGGGCGATGGCACCGCCGTGCGCGTTGACCTTGGCGGGGTCGGCGCCGGTCTCCTGCTGCCAGGCGAGCACCACGCTGGAGAACGCCTCGTTGACCTCGAACAGGTCGATGTCGTCGAGTGTGAGGCGGGCCCTGCGCAGCACCTTCTCGGTGGCCGGGATGACGCCGGTGAGCATCAGCAGCGGGTCGGACCCGGTGACGGCGAAGCTGTGCAGCCGGGCCAGCGGGCGCAGGCCGAGGCGGGCGGCGGTCTCGCTCGACGTGATGAGCACGGCGGAGGCGCCGTCGTTGATGGGGCTGGCGTTGCCCGCGGTGACGTTCCACTCTATCTGCGGGAAGCGTTCGGCGAACCCGGGGTCGTAGTAGGCGGGCCCCAGCCCGGCCAGGATCTCCGGGGTGCTGGACGGCCGTACGCACTCGTCGCGCGCGACCCCGTCCAGGGGTGCCACCTCGGCGTCGAACAGGCCCTGCTCCCACGCGGTGGCCGCCTTGCGGTGCGAGGAGACGGCGAAGGCGTCCATCTGCTCGCGGGTGATCGACCACTTGGCGGCGATCAGCTCGGCGCTGATGCCCTGGGGGACGAGGCCTTCGGGGTAGCGCTCGGCGACGCCGGGGCCGAAGGGGTCCTTGCCGGGAGGCACGTTGGACCACATGGGCACCCGGCTCATCGACTCGACGCCGCAGGCGACGACGAGGTCGTAGGCGCCGGAGAGGACGCCCTGGGCGGCGAAGTGCACGGCCTGCTGGGAGGAGCCGCACTGGCGGTCGACGGTGGTCGCGGGGACCGACTCGGGGAAGCCCGCCGACAGCACGGCGTAGCGCGTGGTGTTCATGGCCTGCTCGCCGACCTGGTCGACGGTGCCGCCGATGACGTCGTCGATGAGCGCGGGGTCGACGCCGGAGCGCTCGACCAGGGTGCGCAGGGTGTGGGCGAGGAGTTCGACGGGGTGGACGTGGGCGAGGGAGCCGCCTGGCTTGCCCTTGCCGATGGGGGTGCGTACGGCTTCGACGATGACTGCGTCGCGCATGGTGCGGGCCTCCTTGGCCGCCGTGGCGAGGGCCGGCGAGCGCGCCGGCCGGCCCACCAGCTCCATTACCAGTGAGTAGGAAATCCGAACTCACCATAGCCGGACGGGTTGGAAAAACAAACCCTCCCCTAGACTGGGGCCATGGCCGCCCCCAAGGACCCCCGCCCCTGCTCGATCGCCGACGCCCTGGCGCTCGTCGGCGAGAAGTACTCCCTGCTCGTCGTGCGGGAGGTGTGTCTCGGCAACGGCCGCTTCGACCAGCTGGTGCGCAACATCGGCGCACCGCGCGACATCCTGGCCACGCGGCTGCGCCGGCTCGTCGACGCCGGGATCCTCACCAAGCGGGCCTACAGCGAACGCCCGCAGCGCTTCGAGTACCGGCCGACCCAGGCGGGCCTCGAACTGGTCCCGGTGCTGCTGACCCTCATGGAGTGGGGCAACCGCCACCTGCGCCCCGACGGCGACCGGCCCATGGTCCACGAGCACACCTGCGGCAACGAGCTGGTCCCGGTCGTCACCTGCCAGGCCTGCGGCGAGCCCGTCCACCACCAGGACCTGACACCCCGTCCGCAGTCCCCGGGCTGGACGGTGGCGGGCCCGACGGCGGCGTGACAACGCCCCGAACCCACCCCTCCAGGCGCCGGCCGGCCGATGAACGGGAACTCTAACGAGTCCGCCGGAGACGATCCCGGCGGACAGCCCGGCCCGCCACCAGCCGGGTCCGGACCGCACGGCGAGCGCCCCCGAAGCACGTCGAGCCGGCCAAGCCGGGGGGCTCAGTGGGCCTCACTCCGCCGCCGTGTCCACGGCGGGTCAGGCTTCTGGAGGAGGCGGGCGTCATCGGCGGAAACCGGGCGGTGACCGACCCGGGGCACTGGGCCAGGGACGGGAAGCGCGCGGTGGCGTCCTACGACGAGGTCATCGAGTTCCGCGCGCGTACGGCCGCCCCGGCTGCTTCATCCGTGTCGCCGTCACCGACGCCGCCTACGAGGCCTTCCTCATGGAGAAGCCGAACGGCATCTCCCGTGCGCCGCGCGTCGACCCGCACCTGGCCATGAGGAAGATCAAGGCCGGTCCATGGCTCCCCGCCGGTGGACGTCCAGCCGCCCGCACATCCCGGACCGCCCGCGCGCGAAGGGCCGTTACGCCTGGACGACGGCTTCGGCGAGGCGGGACACATCGCCGTGTCCGAGCCGGTCCAGCTGGTCCCGGCTGCCGCCGCGGACGCCGTCCGCGGCCGGCCGGTCGTGGACCGACAGCCCGGAGACGGCGATTTCGCTCGGCAGCCCCCGGGAACGGGCGGACCTCACCACGGGTGCGTGTCCAGGTACTCGGCGATCTCCTCCCGCTGCCAGGCCCCGTCGGCCACCACGACCCGGTAGCGGCGCGTGAGCGTGTCGCCGGGCGCCAGCTCCAGTTCGTCGAAGAACGCCCAGGACGGTGCGACGGCGGCGAACGGCTCGTTGCGTACGAACCAGTGGGCGGGGCGGCCCCCGTGCGTCCCCGCGTGGTCGTTCTCCGGGGCGTGCGCGAAGACGAGGGTGGCGTGGCCGTCCACGCCGTCGTGCTCACCGCTGTAGGCGAGCCAGGGCGCCTGCGTGCCCATCAGGGCGGGCCCCTCACCGTCCGGGCCGGTGATCCGCCCGTCCCGGAAGGCGCGCGGGCCGCGCCAGAAGAGGCCGGTGTAGCCCGCCAGCTCCCGGCCGGCGGTGGTCGGGCTGCCGAACAGCAGCGGCTCGCCTCGCCGGTTGGTGATGGCGCTCGTCCAGGTCAGCGCCCATGAGCCACCGGCCGGGTCGATGTCGTGCACCTCGATCCGCCGCAGCTCGTCGGCCCACAGCTCGCCGCTGTGCGGGTGCCAGGTCAGCCGCTCGGCGACCACCGCGCGGTCGCCGTCCGAGGAGACCTCGTCGAACGCGACGTGCGCCATCGAGCCGACCCGCTCGGGCAGGGCCAGGTAACCCTCGCCGGGTACGTAGGAGTTGCCGCCCCACAGGTTGGCCCCGGACAGGTGGGAGGCGGTCAGCTGGAGCCCTTTGTGCCAGCGGTGGTCGTTGGGACGGTAGTCGGTGACCACCGCGCCGGACAGGGTCCGCAGCGGGTGGAGATACGGCTTCGGCGCCTCCCAGGCCGCCTCGGGCCGGTAGACGTAGGCGAGCAGGTCGACGCCGGTCCGCGGCTCGGTCACGGTGATGCGGTCGCCGTGCGTGTGGGTGAGGCGCAGCGCGGTCACGCGGGCACCTCCTGGCTGTCGTCCGCTACGGCGGGGCGGCCCTCGGCGGCTGCGGTGGGTTCGGTGACGCCGGGCGCCCAGCCGGGGGCGCCTCCGTGCAGCTCGGTGTAGTAGGGGTCGCCGGGGCCGATCTCGCCCCGACGCACGGTGGCGTCCGTGAACGCCGACTTGTACAGCGCGGTGACCAGCTCCAGGCTCTTTCGGCCGTCCGGCCCGCTGCTGCGCGGCCGCTCCCCCGCGCGCATGCTGGCGACCAGTTCGCGCAGCTGCGCGAGGTGCGAGCTGGGAACGTCCGGACCGAAGTCCCGCCAGGCGGCCGCCTCCGCCTCGGGCACGTCACGCGCGGGCGTGATCCGCCAGGAGGCGTTGCGGTAGCCGTACAGGTGGGTCAGCTCGATCGTGGCGCGCTCGCAGTCGATCCGGATCCGGCTGACCTCGTCCGGGCTGACCACACTGTTGACGACGGTCGCCAGCGCGCCGTTCTCGAACCGCACCAGGGCGGTGGACACGTCCTCGGTCTCCACGTCGTGCACCAGCCGGCCGGCCATCGCGCGCACCTCGCTCCACGGGCCGAGCACGTCGAGCAGCAGGTCGGTCTGGTGGATGCCGTGGCCCATGGCCGGGCCGCCGCCCTCGGTCCGCCAGCGTCCGCGCCAGGGCACGGCGTAGTAGGCGGTGTCGCGGTACCAGGTGGTCTGGCAGTGGGCGACCAGCGGGCGGCCGAGGGCGCCGTCTGCGAGGAGCCGCCGCACATGGGCGGCGCCGGAGCCGAAGCGATGCTGGAAGACGATCGCGGCGTACGGTCCGCCGTCCGGGCCTTCCTCCGCCTCGACGGCGTCGAAGTCGGCGAGCGAGGGCACGGGCGGCTTCTCGCACCACACCCAGGCCCCGGCGCGCAGCGCGGCGACGGTCTGCTCGCGGTGCAGGGTGGGCGGGGTGCAGATGCAGACCAGGTCGGGGCGCTGTTCGCGGAGCATCCGCGCCAGGTCGGTGTAGGGGTGCGGGATGCCGCCTTCCGCGCAGAACGCCTCGACGGCGTCCGCGTCGACGTCGACCGCCGCGACGACCTCCGTCTCGCCCTCCTCGGCGAGCGCGGCGAGGGCGGGAAGATGCTCGCCGCGGGCGATGGCGCCGGTGCCGATGATCGCGGCGCGGACCGGGCGGCCGGCGAGGGAAGCGGATGTGGGCGGCATGGGTCTGATCAGCACTCCTCGGGGTGGCGAGCCGGGACGGCACCGGCGATAGCAAGCGCTTTCCCTCGCCTGGCAACGTAGGTGCCCGCGCACCGCCCGGTCAACACCCCGAAGCGATCACCCGCGATCCCCTTCGAAACCCCTGTGTCGGGCATGTCATCCGGGGACGCTACGCTGCCCCTCGACACATCTGATCACCGCGCGCGTGGGCCCGGTGTGCCCGCCATCACCGTCCAGCACCGCGCGCGGCGGCCAAGCACGTTTCCCGTCGTCCGTTCCACGATCGGCACTTGGACTCCGTAACTTCCATGTCTTGGTTCGAATCACTCATCCTCGGACTCGTCCAGGGGCTGACCGAGTTCCTCCCCGTGTCCTCCAGCGCGCACCTGCGGCTGACCGCGGCCTTCTCCGGCTGGGACGACCCGGGCGCGGCCTTCACGGCGATCACCCAGATCGGCACCGAGGCCGCCGTGCTGATCTACTTCCGCGAGGACATCGGGCGGATCCTTACGGCGTGGTTCCGCTCGCTCTACGACAAGGCGTGGCGCAAGGACCACGACGCCCAGATGGGCTGGCTGGTGATCGTCGGATCCATTCCGATCGGCGTCCTCGGCGTGACGCTCAAGGACCAGATCGAGGGGCCGTTCCGCGATCTGCGGATCACCGCGACGATGCTGATCGTGGTCGGCGTGATCATCGGCGTCGCCGACCGGCTGGCGGCGCGCGACGAGACGGGCGGCCGGCACCGCGCGATCAAGGAGCGCAAGGGCCTGCGGGACCTCGGGGTCAAGGACGGCCTGATCTTCGGCCTGTGCCAGGCCGCGGCCCTCATCCCGGGCGTCTCCCGCTCCGGCGCCACGATCAGCGGCGGCCTGTTCATGGGCTACCAGCGCGAGGCCGCGGCCCGCTACTCCTTCCTGCTCGCCATCCCGGCGGTGCTCGCCTCCGGCCTGTTCGAGCTGAAGGACGCGATGGAGGGCGGCCATGTGTCCTGGGGGCCGACGATCTTCGCGACGATCATCGCCTTCGTGACCGGCTACGCGGTCATCGCCTGGTTCATGAAGTTCATCTCGACCAAGAGCTTCATGCCGTTCGTCTGGTACCGCATAGCGCTCGGCATCATCCTGATCGCCCTGGTCACGTTCGGTGTCCTGAGCCCGCACGCGGCCGAGTCGGCGCACTGACGCGGCCCGTCGGCGGCGCGCCGCCGGGCACGTCGACGGCGCGCCGTTCCAGCCATGAACGCGGCGGGTTGGCGCGTTCACAGCTCGTGACCAACTCCATACGGATCGAGTAGCCGTGCGGTAGCGCAGTGTCAGTGCGACCGCCTAGGCTTGCCCGCATGTCCCCTGATTCCGTTGCCACTGGTTCCGTGCGCCCTGCGGCCGAGGTGAACGAGCAGATCCGCGCGCTGTGGCTGCGCGCGGGCGGCACCCTGTCGGCTGAGGAGCGCGCGGAGTACGAACTGCTGGTGGTCGAGTGGGCCGCCGCCATGCGGGGCGAGATCATCGAAGCCGCCTGAGAGCGGCGGCATGCGACACCTCGCGGAGGTCCCGCCGCGCCGCGGCCTCGTCGTCCTCCTCAACGGCACGTCGAGTTCCGGCAAGTCGAGCATCGCGGCCGAGCTGCTGCGCATCCTCGACGAACCGTGGTTCCACCTCCCCGTGGACGCCTTCCACGCCCTGCGGTCGGACGTCCCCGTCCCTCCGGACCAACTCGACACCGTCCTGCACCGCACCTGGCGGGGCTACCACCGAGCGGTCGCCGGCCTGGCCGCCGCGGGCAACCACGTCGTGATGGACCATGTGCTGAGCGCCGAGTGGCGCCTGGCGGACTGCCTGTCCGTGCTGGTGCCGAAGGACGTCGTCTTCGTCGGTGTGCACTGCCCCCTGGAAGAGCTGGAGCGCCGGGAACGCACGCGCGGCGACCGACCGGCCGGCCTGGCCGCACGCCAGCTGCGGCAGGTGCACGGGCACGGGCTGTACGACATCGAGGTGGACACCGGTGCCGCCGGCCCCGCCGAGTGCGCCCGCCGGATCAGGGACTTCCTGCCCGTACGCCCCTCCCCGACCGCCTTCGAGAAGCTGCGCGCCACGCGCTGAGCGGGGCACGCGCCGAGCGGGGCACGCGGGTGCGACGGCCCGCCGCCCACGCCCGCGGACGCGCCGGCACCTCGTCGTCCGGCGGATACGGTCGCGTCTCGGACAGCAGCTCCGCTGTCCGGCCGGGCCCGCCCGCCCGCACCACCCGCTCGGAGCCACCGGAGATCGCGCACCGCACGCCCCCTTGGCTCACGGGGTCCGGTGCCCAACACTGAGCCGATGACGCAGCGCGTGGAGCTCGCGACCGTGATGGACCGGCTGGCCGTGGACGGGCTGGTCACCGACTACGCCGTGGCCGTCGACGACGGCGACTGGGAGGCGTACCGAGAACTGTTCACCCCGGACGGGCGGGCGGACTACCGCTCGGCCGGCGGGATCGAGGGCGAGGCGCACAGCGTCGCCGCGTGGCTCGCCGAGAGTCTGCGGGCGTTTCCGGTGCGGCAGCATCTGATCGTCAACCGCCGGGTGCGGTTCGGGGTCCTGGAGCGGGACGCCGGCGACACGGCCCTGGTCCAGGCCGACTACGTCAGCCCGATGGGGTTCGCCGGCGCCGGCGGTGACCCGGCGGCGTCCGGTCTGGTGTGCGGCGGCCGGTACTCGTTCGGTCTGCTGCGGACGGAGGACGGCTGGCGGCTGCGCGAGGTGATCGCGCGGGAGAAGTGGCGCCGGCTGCCCGAGGGCGCGGGGGCCGCTGTGATCAGCTGATCCCGCGCCCCTTGTTTCGAGGTCGTCCACAGCGCGCACACTGGTACCCACCGGCAGAAAGGCGCGTATGAACACGCTCGGACAGTGGCTCGGCATCCCGTGGCGGCGCTCCGTCCTCGCCGCGGCGGCGGGCGCGCTGCCGATGCTCACCTTCCCCGGCCCGTCCCTGTGGTGGCTCGCCTACGTCGCGCTGGTGCCGTGGATCCTGCTGGCCCGCACGGCACCGACCGGACGGCGGGCGCTGCACGACGGCTGGTGGGGCGGGTTCGGGTACATGCTGGCCGTGCACCACTGGCTGCTGCCGAACCTGCATGTGTTCACGTTCGTCATCGCGGCGCTGCTCGGCGCGCTGTGGGCGCCCTGGGGCTGGCTGGTGCGGCGTCTGCTGGGCGGTGCGCCGGGGCGGGGCCGGGTGGCGGGCGCGCTGCTGGTGCTGCCCTCGGGCTGGCTGGCGGTGGAGCTGGTGCGCTCCTGGCAGGGCCTGGGCGGGCCCTGGGGGATGCTGGGCGCCGGCCAGTGGCAGGTGTCCCCGGCGCTGCGGCTGGCCTCGGTGGGCGGGGTGTGGCTGCTGAGCTTCCTGCTGGTGGCGGTGAACGTCGCCGTCGCCGTGCTGGTCGCGGTGCGTGCGGCGCGGGTGCCGGCGGTGGCCGGGCTGCTGGTCGCGGCGGCGGCGGGCTCGGCGGCCTGGGCGTGGGCGCCGCGCCCCGAGGTGCGCGGTGAGGTGCGGATCGCGGTCGTCCAGCCCGGTGTGGTGCACGGCCCGGACCGGCGGTTCGCCCGCGAGGAGGAGCTGACCCGGCGGCTGGCCGGACAGGATCTCGACCTGATCGTGTGGGGCGAGAGCAGCATCGGGTTCGATCTGCTCGCCCGGCCCGACCTGGCCGGGCGGGTCGCGGAGCTGTCCCGGCTGACGGACACGCCGGTCCTGGTCAACGTGGACGCCCAGCGCTCGGACCGGCCCGGCATCTACAAGAGTTCGGTCCTGGTCGGGCCGGGCGGAGTGACCGGCGACCGGTACGACAAGATGCGGCTGGTCCCGTTCGGCGAGTACGTCCCGGCGCGTTCGCTGCTCGGCTGGGCCACCTCGGTCGGCGAGGCGGCCGGCGAGGACCGGCGGCGCGGCACCCGCCAGGTGGTGATGGACCTCGGGGGCGGCCTGCGGATCGGCCCGATGGTGTGCTTCGAGTCGGCGTTCCCGGACATGAGCCGCAGTCTCGCGGGGGCGGGCGCCGACGTACTGATCGCCCAGTCGGCGACCTCGACCTTCCAGCAGAGCTGGGCTCCCGCGCAGCACGCCTCGCTGGCCGCGCTGCGCGCCGCGGAGACCGGGCGCCCGATGGTGCACGCGACCCTGACCGGGATGTCCGCCGTCCACGGTCCCGAGGGGCAGCGGATCGGCTCCTGGCTCGGCACGGACGAGAGCACCGCCGGGGTGTTCGAGGTGCCGCTGGCCACCGGGACGACGCCGTACGTCCGGTTCGGCGACTGGCCGGTGCACGCGGCGCTGCTGGTGCTCGCCGGGTTCGTGGTCGCCGAGGGGGCGGGGGCGGTCAGGCGGCGGAGCCGGAACGCTCCAGGACCGCGTGTACCACCCGCTCGCACAGTTCGTGCGTCGCCAGCGCGTCCCGGGCGCTGAGCACCTCACCGGCGCGGACGGCGTCGAGGAAGCCGAGGACGGCCTGCTCGATGCCGCGCTGCCGGGCCACCGGCACCCAGTCGCCGCGCCGCCGCACGGTCGGCTGGCCCTTGTGGTCGATCACCTCGGCGAGGTTGACCACCTGCCGCTTGGTGTCCTGTCCGGAGACCTCCAGGATCTCCTCGTTGGAGCCGCTGAGCCGGTTCATGACGCCGATCGCGGTGAAGCCGTCCCCGGCGAGCTGGAGCACCACGTGGTGCAGCAGCCCGTCCTGCACCCGGCCGCGCACGGTCACGTCGTCGACGGGCCCCGGCACCAGGAAGCGCAAGGTGTCCACGACGTGGATGAAGTCGTCGAGAATCATCGACCGCGGCTCTTCCGGCAGCCCGACCCGGTTCTTCTGCATCAGGATCAGCTCGCGCGGGTGGTCGGCGCACTGCGCGTAGGAGGGGGCGAGACGCCGGTTGAAGCCGACGGCGAGACTCGCCCCGCGCTCCTCCGCGAGCGTCACCAGCCGCGCGGAGTCGGCGAGTTCGTAGGCGAGCGGCTTGTCGACGTACGTCGGGACGCCCGCCTCCAGCAGCCGGGTGACGATCTCCGGGTGGACGGCCGTCGGGGCGTGCACGAAGGCGGCGTCCAGGTCCTGGGCGATGAGCGAGTCGAGGTCGGCGTGGCGCTGCCCGGCGGGCAGATGCAGGCCGTCGGCGACCCGGGCGAGCGTCGCGGGGGTGCGGGTCTGCAGGTGCAGTTCGACCTCCGGCAGGACGCCGAGCACCGGCAGATACGCCTTCTGCGCGATGTCCCCGAGTCCGATGCAGCCGACCTTCACGTGCTCTCCTCCACCCCGTGACTACCGCGTACCCGTGTGCGTCTCGCGGGTCCCGCCGGTCCCTCGCGTCTCGACGGAAGCATACGGGGGCCGCGGGGGCCGCCAGTCGGCGATGTCGTCGAAGCCGCGCAGGAAGAGAGCGGGGCCGGCCTTGGAGAGGGCGGCGATCACCGTGTCGCGCACGGCCATGCCCGCGCGGTTGCGCAGCATGTTCAGCCGGGCGACCTGGACGGCCCGGCGGGCGATGGCCGTCGTGCGCGGGAGGCGGGCGGCGGTGTACGCGGCGAGGTCGTCGTGGTGGTGGGCCAGCACGATCGCGTCCTCGATGGCCTGGTTGCCGCCCTGCCCGAGGGTCGGGGGCATGGCGTGCGCGGCGTCGCCGAGCAGGGCGACCCGGCCGCTGTGGTAGGCGGGCAGCGGCTGGGCGAGATGGCGTACGTCGTGGCGCAGCACGTCCTCGGGACGGGCGGCGGCGAGCACGGCGGGGATCGGGTCGTGCCAGTCGCCGAAGCGGTGCAGCAGCTCGGCGCGTTCGTCGTCGCAGCGCCCGCCCTCGGGGGTGACGGCGGCGGCGTAGGCGTACACCCGGCCGTCCTTCAGCGGATGGGTGCCCCAGATGCGGCCCCGGCCCCAGGTCTCGTGCGAGGCGAACTCCACGCCGGGCAGCGGGATCATCACCCGCCAGGTGGTGAATCCGGAGTAGACGGGCCCCGGATGCCCGGGGAACAGGGCGCGGCGTACGGCGGAGTGGATGCCGTCGGCGGCCACCACGAGGTCGGCCTCCAGCTCGCCGTCGGGTGTGGTCACGCGGGCCGGGCGGCGGGTGTCGCCCGGGTCGGTGAGGGCGGCCCGGGCGGCCGTGCGGACCGTGCCCTCGGGGAGCAGCGCGGCCAGGTGGCCGATCAGGGTGGCGCGGCCCAGCAGGACCAGGGGGCCGCCGAAGCGCCGCTGGGCCGCGGCGGCGCTGGTCCGGGAGAGCCAGCGGCCGTCGGGGGCGCGCAGTCCGCCGTCGCCCTGCCAGGCGGCCAGGTCGCGGATGGTGGCGCCGAGGCCGATGACGTCGAGGGCGCGCAGGGAGTTGGGGGCCAGGGAGATGGCCGCGCCGACGGGTGCCAGCGAGGGGGCCCGTTCCAGGACGGTGACCCGCGCGCCCCGCTGGTGCAGGGCGACGGCCGCGGTGAGGCCTCCGATGCCGCCGCCGATCACGACGGCGCGCGTGGGCTGTGCCATGGCTCCTCCTCGTCACGGGGCTGTCTCGCCGACAGCCGTCCGACTACACCTGTAGTGCCGACTGGCTCCGAGCGTACTACAGCCGTAGTGCGGCGCGAAGCGTGCCGGTAGGTTGGCCTCCATGTCCGAACGCACCGCCAGCGGCGCCGCCTCCCGCGCCGGCCTCGTCGCCGACACCGCCCTCGCCCTGCTCGCCGAACGCGGCATGCGCGGGCTGACCCACCGGGCGGTCGACGAGGCGGCCGGGCTGCCCCAGGGCTCCACGTCCAACCTGGCCCGCACCCGGCAGGCGCTGCTGGAGCTGGCCGTACGGCGGCTCGCCGACCGGGAGGCGCGGGTTCTGGCGCTGCACGAGATGCCGGATCCGCACGGCGGCCTCGACGCGCTGGCGGACGGGCTGGCCCTGGCCACCCACCGCGCGCTCACCGGCAACCGCGAGCTGACCCTCGCCCGTTACGAGCTGGCCCTGGAGGCGACCCGGCGCCCCGAGCTGCGGGCGTACTTCGACGCCACGGGCGCCCGCTTCCGCGACCAGCTGCGCGCCCTCGTCACCGGGATGGGCTCCACCAGCCCGGACCGGCATGTGCTGTCCCTCGTCGCCTGGGCGGACGGGCTCGTGTTCAGCTGCGTCGCGGGCTCGTTCAGCACCCGGGTGCCGAGCCTGGACGACATCCGGGCGGATTTGCGGGAGCTGCTGGACGGCATGCTGGGCGACGCGCGTCAGCCTCGCGGGGCGTGAACCCTTCGTACGGGGGCGGAGAACACCCGCACGGCCTAACGCCCGCCTCGTCCGTGGTGCCCGGGAAGGCCGAAGCCGTCATTGTTGCCGGGTGCATCGAACGACGACCACCGCAACGCTCCTGATCACCGTGGCCGTCTCGGCCCTCTCGGGCTGTACGACGGTCTCTGGACGGCCCGCGCCCGAGCCGTCGCTGCCCGCGTCACCGCTCCCCGGCGTGCGGACCGGACCGCAGGCGGTGCAGGCGCCCGCCCAGGAGGCCCTGGAACGCGTCGGACCTCCACGGCAGCGGGAGCGCTCCACGCCCGGGTCGCCCGCGCCGGACGTGACCGCGTCCA
>NZ_MUND01000699.1 GCF_002154375.1 Streptomyces glaucescens
GCCACGACACCGGCGAGCGCGGTGGCGGTGGCCAGCCAGTGGATCGGGCGGGTACGCGTGTGTGCCAGTTCCGGGACCGCGGATTGCTGCACTAGGAGTGTCTCCTGTGAGGGCTGTGCCGGTGGGGTGGCCAGCATGGTGCCACACGTCACAGGGCGGGGGAACGGCGGGGTGGGGACGTTGTTCCGGCCGTCGGCGGCCGGATGCTCCCGGGGATGTCAACAGTGCGGCGCCGTGGGCGAGTTCCGCGCGGAGGGCGGGAACTCGGCCACGGCGCCGTGACGTTGTACGCGGCACGGGACCGCCTCAGCGGCCGGCGCCCCCGTCGGCGTTGGGACCCGCGTAGTCCTCGCCGTAGGCGCCCTTGGCGGGGCGGCGGCGGCGCATCGGCGGCTCCACGCCGTCGGCGAGGCGGCGGGCGGTGAGGAGGAAGCCGGTGTGGCCGATCATCCGGTGGTCCGGGCGGACCGCCAGGCCCTCGATGTGCCAGTTGCGGATCATCGTCTCCCACGCGGTCGGCTCGTTGAAGCAGCCGATCTCGCGGATGGACTCGACGGTCCGGGCGAGCTGGGTGGTGGTCGCCACGTAGCAGCACAGGATGCCGCCCGGGACCAGTGCCTTGGAGACGGCCTCCAGGCACTCCCAGGGGGCGAGCATGTCGAGGATGACGCGGTCGACGTCGGTGTCGCTCAGGTTGTCCTGGAGGTCGCCGACGGTGAGCTGCCAGGCGGGGTGCGGGCCGCCGAAGTAGCGTTCCACGTTCTGCTTCGCGATCTCGGCGAAGTCCTCGCGGCGCTCGTAGGAGTGCAGCATGCCCTGGTCGCCGATGGCCCGCAGCAGGAAGCTGCTGAGCGAGCCGGAGCCGACGCCGGCCTCCACGACGCGGGCGCCGGGGAAGATGTCGGCGAAGGCGAGGATCTGCCCCGCGTCCTTCGGGTAGACGACGGCTGCCCCGCGGGGCATGGACAGGACGTAGTCGGGGAGCAGGGGGCGCAGCGCGAGATAGGCGACGTTCCCCGTCGTACGGACAACGCTGCCCTCGGGAGCGCCGATCAGCTCGTCGTGCGGGAAGGAACCCTTGTGGGTGTGGAAGTTCTTCCCGGCCTCGAGCGTGAACGTGTAGTGGCGGCCCTTGGGGTCGGTCAGCTGTACCTGGTCCCCGACCTTGAAGGGCCCGCGGCGGCGGGCGGCACCGGTCGGTTCGGACATGTGAACAGACTACCGGGGTTTGCCGGAGCCGCAGACCACCGCGTCCGGGAGCGCGGTGCTCAGCTCGGCCTGGCCATGGCCCTGACGAAGGCGCGCTCCACGTCGGCGGCGGACAGGACGCCGTAGATCTCGCCGCTCTCCTCGACCACCAGGTACTCGGTGGCGGGGTGGGCCCTCAGGGCCTCCAGCAGGTCCTCCCCGGCCAGCTCGGCCGAGACGCGCATGCCGTCGGTCAGCTCCTGGGCGAGACCGCTGACGGCGACCCAGGGGCGTCGGTGCTCGGGGACGCCGACGATGGCGGCCTCACGGACCAGCGAGACCGGGGCGCCCTCGGCGTCCACGACGACCAGGGCGCGGGCCCCGGCGTCGTTGGCGCGGCGCAGCGCCTCCGAGAGGGGGGTGTCGGCCCGCACGGGGACCGCGCGCCGGGTGAGGTTGCGGGCGCGCAGTTCCGGCAGGTGCTCGCGCAGCCGGGCGACGCGGAGGCTGTTGCCGGCGCCCGTCCAGATGATCGCGGCGAGGATCGCGGCGAGCAGCGCGTCCAGGACCGTGTCCATGCCGACGTTGTCCTCGGCGTCCGAGCCCAGGACGCCGGACTGGGTGAGCAGCGGCAGGCCGATCAGGACGGAGACGGCCAGGGCGCGGCCGATCCAGGCGGCGGCGATGGTGCCGCTCATGGGCTTGCCGGTGATCTTCCAGACCACGGCCCGGAGCATCCGGCCACCGTCCAGCGGCAGGCCCGGCAGGAGGTTGAAGACGGCCACGATGAGGTTGGAGATCATCAGGCCGGCCAGCAGGACGCCGGGGACCGTGCCCGGCTCGACGGGCAGCATGGCCAGGTAGAAGACGCCGGCGAGGACGAGGGAGAGCAGCGGGCCGACGAAGGCGAGCACGAACTCCCGGCCGGGGGTCTCGGCCTCCTTCTCGATCTCGGAGACACCGCCGAAGAACTGGAGCTGGATGCGGCGGACCGGGAGCTTGAAGCGGAGGGCGGCGATCGTGTGCGCCAGCTCGTGGACGAGGACGGAGGCGTAGAAGGCGACCGCGAAGAAGAGCGAGACCAGATAGCGGGCGGCGCCCAGCTCGGGCAGGACGCGGTCCAGCTGGCCGCCGAACACCCAGGTGATCAGGATCGCCACGAGGAACCAGCTGGGCGCCACGTACACCGGCACACCGAACGGCCGCCCCATGAGCAGACCGCCGCCGGGCTCGGGCCGGTGCGGCGAGCCTTGGGCACCGGAGTGGGCGTGGGTGCGCTCGTGGTCGCCGTCGGGGGCGGGAGCCTTGTCGAGGCGGGTCCGGCCGTCATCACGGCGGCCGGCGTGGCCGGACCGGGCCGCCTGGGGCTCGGACGGCCGGGCCGGGGGCCGGGGGGCCGCCGCCGGGCCGGTC
>NZ_MUND01000700.1 GCF_002154375.1 Streptomyces glaucescens
ATCCTGGACATCCTGCGGACGAACAAGGGTGACCTCTCGGACGACGACTACCAGCACATGCGGAAGGTCGTCGGCTACATCCGGCGGCATGTCGCTCAGCGGCCCTCGGGCGACGTTCGGGACACCCGGTGGCGGCATTCGCTGATGAACTGGGGCCACGATCCCCTGGGGTGACCCGAGACGGACACGCGGCGCCGAGGGACCACGAGGTGGCGCCGGCGCGCGCTCCGCACGCCACGACCGCCCCTGCGGCTCAAGTCGGCACGCCATCCGGAGCGCGCCGCCTTCCCGCCCGGCCGGCAGAGGCTGCTGGAGCGTTCTCGCAGCGCACAACGCCGCCGGACCCGTGCTGGCGGCGGCGCGGCGACTCCCGGAGAGCGGCGGGTACGCCGATGTGACCGAGGTCGTGAAAGCGCCCCTGGCGAGCCCACGGGGGTGAATGTTGCCGCTGAACATCTCGGACGGATTGCGTGCGCTACCCGTCTGATCGGCAAGTGTTCCGGCGAACAGGTGAAGCGAGGAGCGCCGATGCCGAACCCGCAACAGCCCGAGCTGCGGCGCAGTGACAAGGGGGCGGGCACTCCGCAGGACAGCCAGTCCCGCAAGGCGGCGCAGGCCGCCCATGAGGGCGGCGGCCGCGCCCATGGCACGGACCGCGGGAACAAGGGCGGAGGCAAGGGCGGCGGTACGCCTCCGGAGCAGCAGCCGGACCACCCGGCCTGAGCCCGCCGCGTGGAGCAACGAGCGAGGAGAAGTAGTGACCGTTCCCGAGGAGAACCGCCCGAAGACGACGTCCACCGACGACGTCATCGAGACGCCCCGCGAGAAGACGACCGCCGGGCAGGGTGACGGCGCCACCGGACGCACCATGCGGGAGGCGATGGAGGAAGCCGGGCTGAGCCCGGACGACGTGCGCGACGAGACCTGACGCCATCGGCAGCGGACCCGCCCCGGCGGATACGCGGGCGCACCGGTCGTTCGCCGGGGCCGGCGCGCCGCTTTGCCACGCCCCTCGGGTCGACGACGTCGGACACCGCGGGGGAGGGGTACCGATGGCGCGCGGCACATCGAGAACCTGGCCCCACAGGTCCAGCTTGTGACCGGCGCACCGTGGCGCACGGGGCAAAGTCCCCGCTGCCGAGGTGACTCAGGAGTTGCGGGCGCACACTGGGAAGTGGGTCGCGACGTCCCCTGGCCGGGCGGCGGAAGGGGAAGCAGCGGTGACGGACCGGGACACGGGCTCATGGCGGATGCTCGCCGGACTGCTGGCGAACAGCCACCTGACGCCCTTCGAGCTGCTGCCCGCACGCATCACCGCGCACGCCCGGGCCGCCGGGCTCGGTGACGTACGGATCTACCTGGGGGACCTTCAGCGCCGGGTGCTGAGGCTGCTGACCGGGGGTGGCCCGGGCGCCGGCCATGACGAGGAGTCGCCCGAGCGGGAACTGACCGTCGAGGGATCGGTGGCCGGGCGGGCGTACCAGTACGGCCACATCGTCCCCCTGAGCAGCGGAGAGGACGGCTGCCACCCGTGCTGGGTGCCCCTGCTGAACGGCACGGAGCGGCTGGGCGTGATGCGGGTGACGTCGCAGGACGACGACGAGCGCGCCCGGGAGGACATGCTGGCGCTGGCAGGGCTGGTCGCCATGCTGGTGGTCGGCGGCCGCGACACGAGCGATCACCATGCCCGCCTGACCCGCAGCAGCCCCATGAACGTGGCCGCGGAGATGCAGTGGCAGCTGATGCCGCCGCGCACGTACGCCGACGGCCGGGTGGTCATCGGTGCCGTGATGGAGCCGGCCTACCAGGTCAGCGGCGACGCCTTCGACTACGGCACCGCCGACGACCTCGTGCACCTGTCCCTCTTCGACGCCATGGGCCACGACACGGCAGCCGGTCTGACCGCCAACCTCGCCATGGGCGCGTGCCGCAACCACCGCCGGCAAGGAACGCGCCTCGCCGACCTGGGGGACGCCATCGAGGGCGTCCTCCTTCGACAGTTCGGGCCCAGCCGCTACGTGACCGGCGTCCTGGCCGACCTCGATACGTCGAACGGCGTTCTGACCTGGGTGAACCGCGGCCATCACCCGCCGCTCGTCATCCGTGACGGCCGCTGGGCCACTCAGCTCCACTGCCCTCCCG
>NZ_MUND01000701.1:0-4312 GCF_002154375.1 Streptomyces glaucescens
GCGCCCCGTCCGCAGGGCGCCCCGCGTCCCGGCGGCCCGGGTGCTCCCGGCGCCGGTCCCCGTCCCCAGGCGCCCGGCGGCCAGGGCGGCGGCGGTCCGCGTCCGCAGGCTCCGGGCGGTCCCCGTCCGACCCCGGGCTCGATGCCGCGTCCGCAGGGCGGTCCGCGTCCCGGCCCGGCCGGTCCGCGTCCGAACCCCGGCATGATGCCGCAGCGTCCCGCTGCCGGCCCGCGTCCGGGCGGTGGCCCCGGCGGTCGCGGCCCCGGTGCCGGCGGGCGTCCGGGTGGCGGCGGCGGTCGTCCCGGTGGCGGCGGCTTCGCCGGCCGTCCCGGTGGCGGCGGCGGTGGCTTCGCCGGCCGTCCGGGTGCTCCCGGTGGCGCTGGCGGCGGTTTCGCCGGCCGTCCGGGTGGTCCCGGCGGTGGCGGCGGTGGCCGTCCCGGCTTCGGTGGTCGCCCCGGCGGTCCCGGTGGCCGTGGTGGCACGCAGGGCGCCTTCGGCCGTCCCGGCGGTCCCGCGCGTCGTGGCCGCAAGTCGAAGCGGCAGCGTCGCCAGGAGTACGAGGCCATGCAGGCCCCGAGCGTCGGCGGCGTGATGCTGCCGCGCGGCAACGGCGAGACCATCCGTCTCTCCCGCGGCGCGTCGCTCACCGACTTCGCGGAGAAGATCAACGCCAACCCGGCGTCGCTCGTCGCGGTCATGATGAACCTCGGCGAGATGGTCACCGCGACCCAGTCCGTCTCCGACGAGACCCTCCAGCTCCTCGCCGACGAGATGAACTACACGGTTCAGATCGTCAGCCCGGAGGAGGAGGACCGCGAGCTGCTCGAGTCCTTCGACATCGAGTTCGGTGAGGACGAGGGCTCCGAGGAGGACCTGGTCGTCCGTCCGCCGGTCGTGACCGTCATGGGTCACGTCGACCACGGTAAGACCCGCCTGCTCGACGCCATCCGCAAGACCAACGTCATCGCGGGCGAGGCCGGCGGCATCACCCAGCACATCGGTGCCTACCAGGTCGCGACCCAGGTCAACGACGAAGAGCGCAAGATCACCTTCATCGACACCCCGGGTCACGAGGCGTTCACCGCCATGCGTGCCCGTGGTGCCAAGTCGACCGACATCGCGATCCTGGTCGTCGCGGCCAACGACGGCGTCATGCCGCAGACGGTCGAGGCGCTCAACCACGCCAAGGCGGCCGACGTGCCGATCGTGGTCGCGGTCAACAAGATCGACGTCGAGGGTGCCGACCCGACCAAGGTGCGCGGTCAGCTGACCGAGTACGGCCTGGTGGCCGAGGAGTACGGCGGCGACACCATGTTCGTCGACATCTCCGCCAAGCAGGGTCTGCACATCGACTCGCTGCTGGAGGCCGTGATCCTCACGGCCGACGCCTCGCTCGACCTGCGGGCCAACCCGAACCAGGACGCGCAGGGCATCTCGATCGAGTCCCGTCTCGACCGCGGCCGCGGTGCCGTGGCGACGGTCCTCGTCCAGCGAGGCACGCTGCGGGTCGGCGACACGATGGTCGTGGGCGACGCCTACGGCCGTGTGCGCGCCATGCTCGACGACAACGGCAACAACGTCGCCGAGGCCGGCCCGTCGACGCCGGTGCAGGTCCTGGGCCTCACCAACGTCCCGGGTGCGGGCGACAACTTCCTGGTGGTCGACGAGGACCGTACGGCCCGTCAGATCGCCGAGAAGCGCGCCGCCCGCGAGCGCAACGCGGCCTTCGCGAAGCGCACGCGCCGCGTCTCCCTCGAGGACCTGGACAAGGTGCTCAAGGCCGGCGAGGTCCAGCAGCTGAACCTGATCATCAAGGGTGACGCCTCCGGTTCGGTCGAGGCCCTCGAGTCCTCGCTGCTCCAGCTGGACGTCGGCGAAGAGGTCGACATCCGCGTCCTGCACCGCGGCGTCGGTGCGGTCACGGAGTCCGACATCGACCTGGCCATGGGCTCCGACGCCATCGTCATCGGCTTCAACGTCCGCGCGGCCGGCCGCGCGGCGCAGATGGCCGAGCGCGAGGGCGTGGACGTCCGGTACTACTCGGTCATCTACCAGGCGATCGAGGAGATCGAGGCGGCCCTGAAGGGCATGCTCAAGCCGGAGTACGAAGAGGTCGAGCTGGGCACGGCGGAGATCCGCGAGGTCTTCAAGTCGTCCAAGCTGGGCAACATCGCCGGTGTGCTCATCCGGTCCGGCGAGGTCCGCCGCAACACCAAGGCCCGCCTCATCCGGGACGGCAAGGTGGTCGCGGAGAACCTCAACATCGAGGGCCTGCGTCGCTTCAAGGACGACGTCACCGAGATCCGCGAAGGCTTCGAGGGTGGTATCAACCTCGGCAACTTCAACGACATCAAGGTCGACGACGTCATCGCGACGTACGAGATGCGCGAGAAGCCGCGCGCGTAAGCGCTAGCGCCTGACAGTGGCCGACGGGACATTTCTCCCGTCGGCCACTGCGGCGTGCGCACGGGGGGCGCGGGGAGCCGGGGCGCAGCCCCGGCAAATCCGGTCGAGCCGGAGGCAACCGCGCGGTACCGTTCTTGATGTCCCTGCCCGAACGGCAGGGCCATCGATCCCGTACCGGCGGGTGAACCGGTTACACATGTATGTGGGGACGCTGTCCTTCGACCTCCTCCTCGGCGACGTACGGTCGCTGAAGGAGAAGCGCTCCGTCGTCCGCCCGATCGTCGCCGAGCTCCAGCGCAAGTACGCGGTGAGCGCGGCCGAGGTGGACCATATGGACCTCCACCGGCGGGCCGTGATCGGCCTGGCCGTGGTGTCCGGCGACGCGGGGCACCTCACCGACGTGCTGGACCGGTGCGAGCGGCTGGTCGCCGGGCGCCCCGAGGTGGAGCTGCTGTCGGTACGGCGGCGCTTCCACGGGGACGACGACTGACGGCACGACGACCCAGCCAGAGAACGTAAGAAGAAGAAAGAACGGGAGACGGACCAGTGGCCGACAACGCGCGGGCTAAGAGGCTGGCGGACCTCATCCGAGAGGTGGTGGCCCAGAAGCTGCAGCGCGGGATCAAGGACCCGCGGCTCGGCTCGCACGTCACCATCACGGACACCCGGGTGACGGGCGATCTGCGGGAGGCGACCGTCTTCTACACCGTGTACGGGGACGACGAGGAGCGCGCGGCCGCCGCCGCCGGACTGGAGAGCGCCAAGGGCGTCCTGCGCTCCGAGGTCGGCAAGGCGGCCGGGGTGAAGTTCACCCCGACCCTCACCTTCGTCGCCGACGCCCTGCCGGACACCGCCCGCACCATCGAGGACCTCCTCGACAAGGCGCGGCAGTCCGACGCGGCGGTGCGCGAGGCCGCCTCCGGCGCGCAGTACGCCGCCGGAGCCGACCCGTACAGGAAGCCGGGCGACGACGAGGACGACATCGCCGAATGAACCGCAAGCCCACCCCGCCCGACGGCCTGGTCATCGTCGACAAGCCGTCGGGCTTCACTTCGCACGACGTCGTGGCCAAGATGCGCGGCATCGCGAAGACCCGGCGGGTCGGACACGCCGGAACCCTCGATCCCATGGCGACCGGCGTCCTCGTCCTCGGTGTCGAGCGCGCCACCAAGCTCCTGGGGCACCTCGCCCTGACCGAGAAGGAGTACCTGGGCACCATCCGCCTGGGCCAGACCACGGTCACGGACGACGCCGAGGGCGAGATCACCTCCGTCACGGACGCCTCCCAGGTCACCCGGGACGCCATCGACACCGGCATCGCCAAGCTGACCGGCGACATCATGCAGGTGCCGTCCAAGGTCAGCGCCATCAAGATCGACGGCGTGCGGTCGTACAAGCGGGCCCGCGAGGGCGAGGAGTTCGACATCCCCGCCCGCCCGGTCACCGTCCGGTCCTTCGCGGTGTACGACGTCCGGGACGCCGTCGCCGAGGACGGCACGCCCGTGCTCGACCTGGTGGTGTCGGTGGTCTGCTCCTCCGGCACCTACATCCGCGCCCTCGCCCGTGACCTGGGCGCCGACCTGGGCGTCGGCGGCCACCTCACGGCGCTGCGCCGGACCCGCGTCGGGCCGTACAAGCTGGACGCCGCGAAGACGCTCGACCAGCTCCAGGAGGAGCTGACCGTCATGCCGATCGCCGAGGCCGCCACGGCCGCGTTCCGGCGCTGGGACGTGGACGCCAAGCGGGCCCGGCTGCTCGTCAACGGCGTCCGGCTGGAGATGCCCGAGGAGTACGCGGGCGCCGGCGCGGTCGCCGTCTTCGACCCCGAGGGCCGCTTCCTGGCGCTGGTCGAGGAGCACCGGGGCAAGGCCAAGAGCCTGGCCGTCTTCGGCTGACCGCTCCACGG
>NZ_MUND01000701.1:4388-4686 GCF_002154375.1 Streptomyces glaucescens
CCGCTCCACGGTCCCCCTCGGTTCCCCCACACCTAGGGTTATCCACCGGTCGCCGTTCGTTCACCCGTCCGGGCGGGCGCTCGGAGTGAACCGGGGGAGCACAGGGGGGCGCGTTCCCCTCACGAGCTGTCCCGCTGATCATCCGGCCCCTACGGTCGGATCCAGGGTCACAGGCACGGCGGGGAGGTTCGACCATGGCGGCACGGGGCCGACGGGACGGGCTCGCTCCGCACGAGCACGACGAGCGGCGTCCGGTTCCCACGGACACCCCCCATGACGCACCGCCGCCGCCCCCGCC
>NZ_MUND01000702.1 GCF_002154375.1 Streptomyces glaucescens
GGAGCGGACCACTGGGCGGGTGGCGGCTGCTGCGGGGACCACTGCGCGCCGGGGCTCTGCGGCTGCGCGCCCGGCTGCGGGGACGGCTGCTCGGAGCCCGGCCGGTCGGCCGGCTCGCTGGGGCCGGAGGTGCCGGGCTCGTGCCCGTCGGACGGGGAGGATCCGGGCGAGGCCCAGCCCGGAGTGTCGTTCATCGTCGCTCCTTCACGGTGCCCGTCCGCGGTCGCGGCGGCAGGTTGGCAGCCATCGTGCCATGGGGTGGTCGGCGGGGGCCCGGCCGCGGTGGGGGCGGCACACCTTCAATTGTCCGCCGGATAGCGGGCAGACTGACCGTATGGCTGATCTGCAGGCGCGAACCGGCGAGGACGAGCGGGCAACCGAGGTACCTGTGCTGCGTTGGGAGGAGCCACCGGAGGGTCCGGTCCTGGTGCTTCTGGACCAGACCAGGCTGCCGAGCGAGGAGGTCGAACTGGTCTGCACGGACGCACCCGCGCTGGTGGAGGCGATCCGGTCGCTCGCCGTGCGCGGGGCACCGGTGCTCGGCATCGCGGGCGCGTACGGCGTCGCGCTCGCCGCCGCGCGCGGGTTCGACGTGGACGAGGCCGCACAGGCGCTGGCGGGTGCCCGGCCGACCGCGGTGAACCTCTCCGTGGGGGTGCGCCGGGCGCGGGACGCCTATCACGCGGCTGTGGCCAGGGGCGAAGACGCCGGGCAGGCCGCCGTGGCGGCGCTGGCGGCCGCACGGCAGCTGCACCGGGAGGACGCCGAGGCGAGTGCGCGGATGGCCGAGCACGGGCTGGCGCTGCTGGACGAGCTGCTGCCCGGCGGGGGCCATCGGATCCTCACCCACTGCAACACCGGGGCGCTGGTGTCCGGCGGGGACGGGACGGCGTTCGCGGTGGCGCTCGCGGCGCATCACCAGGGGCGCCTGCGGCGGCTGTGGGTGGACGAGACCCGCCCGCTGCTGCAGGGGGCGCGGCTGACGGCGTACGAGGCGGCCCGCAACGGGATGGCGTACACGCTGCTCACCGACAACGCGGCGGGGTCGCTGTTCGCCGCCGGGGAGGTGGACGCGGTGCTGATCGGGGCCGACCGGATCGCGGCCGACGGGTCGGTGGCGAACAAGGTGGGGAGCTATCCGCTGGCGGTGCTCGCGCGGTACCACCACGTGCCGTTCATCGTGGTGGCGCCGGTGACGACGGTGGACCTGGACACGGTGGACGGGGCGTCGATCGAGGTGGAGCAGCGGCCGGGGTACGAGGTGACGGAGGTGCTGGCACCGCAGGTGCAGGTGTCGGGAGCGGGGGGCGGCATTCCGGTGGCGCCGCTGGGGACGCAGGCGTACAACCCGGCGTTCGACGTGACGCCGCCCGAGCTGGTGACGGCGATCGTCACCGAGGAGGGGGCGGTGTCACCCGTGACGGCCGAGGGGCTGGCCGAGCTGTGCGGGAAGGCTGGGCGCGCGCGGGGCTGACCGGGGGTTCGACGGCGAGGGCCGACAGTGGCCGGTGAGCGGTCGGTGACGGTGTCCGACTGTCGTCACGGGGCCGTGGGCCCGCTCAGCGGCGCCGCCCTCGCCGTTGCGGGCATGGGATGCTCCAGGCCAGTTCCATGGCGAACGGCCTCTCTGCCCGCTGCGACGCACGGGGAGCGGGGCCGGGCGCGCTGTGGAGTGGCTCGAGTCGGGGACGCGGTGGTTGCCGAGGTGGCTCAGCAGCTCGGCGAGGCCGCCGGCGAGGCGGTCGGCCGCCACCGGATCACGGACTGACGAGGGCGCCGCAGCGAGGGGTGGCCGCCCTGACATCTGCCGCTGACGGCAAGGGCCGCGGACGAGGGCAGACAGTGACGGCCTCGTACGACTATCGTCACTGGTCAGTGAGCTGCCTCACCTGGATCTTCGCCACTGTTATGAGAATGGGATGATGTCGTTTATGAAGGGACGAGTCCTTGTCGTCGACGACGACACCGCACTGGCCGAGATGCTCGGCATTGTGCTGCGTGGTGAAGGTTTTGAGCCGTCTTTCGTAGCCGACGGCGACAAGGCGCTGGCCGCTTTCCGGGAGACGAAGCCCGATCTCGTGCTGCTGGACCTGATGCTGCCCGGACGGGACGGTATCGAGGTGTGCCGGCTGATCAGGGCCGAGTCCGGGGTGCCGATCGTGATGCTCACGGCGAAGAGCGACACCGTGGATGTCGTCGTGGGCCTCGAGTCGGGCGCGGACGACTACATCGTGAAGCCGTTCAAGCCGAAGGAGCTGGTGGCTCGTATCCGGGCGCGGCTTCGCCGGTCGGAGGAGCCGGCGCCGGAGCAGCTCGCGATCGGTGACCTGGTCATCGATGTCGCCGGGCACTCCGTGAAGCGGGACGGGCAGTCGATCGCGCTGACGCCGCTGGAGTTCGATCTGCTGGTGGCGCTCGCCCGCAAGCCGTGGCAGGTGTTCACGCGTGAGGTCCTGCTGGAGCAGGTGTGGGGCTACCGGCACGCGGCGGACACGCGGCTGGTCAACGTCCATGTGCAGCGGCTGCGCTCCAAGGTCGAGAAGGACCCGGAGCGGCCGGAGATCGTGGTGACGGTCCGTGGTGTCGGCTACAAGGCCGGGCCGAGCTGACATGTCCGGGGACAGTGCCGCTTCGGCGCCCGGCCGGTCCGGGACCCGCGCGGGGCGGCCTGTCGGCCGGAAGGCGGCGGGCTCCCGCTGGGGAAGGTTCTTCGAGAGCGGGCTGCTCCAGGGCGGGGTCCAGGGCAGCCCGGTCTTTCGCCTGTTCATGCGCTGGATACGCCGGCCGCTGCTGCCCGTGATGCGGCTGTGGCGGCGCAACATCCAGCTGAAGGTCGTCGTGACGACCCTGCTGATGTCACTGGGCGTCGTGCTGCTGCTCGGCTTCGTGGTCATCGGGCAGGTGCGCAACGGTCTGCTGGACGCCAAGGTGAACGCGTCGCAGAGCCAGGCCACGGGCGGGTTCGCCGCGGCCAAGCAGCGGGCCGAGGAGGCGGCGAGCGGGGCCGCCGTCGACGACGCGGCCGACCAGGACGGGCAGTCCTCCCAGAACGTCATCCAGTGGATGAGTGATCTCGTCACGTCCCTGTCCAGTGGCGGCCAGGGCGCCTTCGACGTCGTGACGCTGCCCGCCGGGGACGACACCGGCGGCGGACGCGGCCCGCGTGCCTCCGGCGGCGTCAACCCGAACAAGAGCGTGCCCGAGGACCTGCGGGAGCGGGTCACCGGCAATCCGGGCGCCTGGCAGAGCTACACCCGCATCATCTACGGGCCGGGCGAGGAGTCCCAGCCCGCGCTGATCATCGGCAAGCAGCTCAACGACCCGAACAACGACCCGTACCAGCTGTACTACCTCTTCCCGCTGACGCAGGAGGAGAAGTCGCTGAGCCTGGTCAAGGGGACGCTGGCGACGGCGGGGCTGTTCGTCGTCGTCCTCCTCGGGGCGATCGCGTGGCTGGTGGTACGCCAGGTCGTCACGCCCGTACGGATGGCCGCGGGGATCGCCGAGCGGCTGTCGGCGGGGCGGCTCCAGGAGCGGATGAAGGTCACCGGCGAGGACGACATCGCGCGGCTCGGCGAGGCCTTCAACAAGATGGCGCAGAACCTCCAGCTGAAGATCCAGCAGCTGGAGGACCTGTCGCGGATGCAGCGGCGGTTCGTGTCCGACGTCTCGCACGAGCTGCGCACCCCGCTGACGACCGTGCGGATGGCCGCCGATGTCATCCACGAGGCGCGGGAGGACTTCGACCCGGTGACCGCACGGTCGGCGGAGCTCCTCGCCGACCAGCTGGACCGGTTCGAGTCGCTGCTGTCGGACCTGCTGGAGATCAGCCGTTTCGACGCGGGTGCGGCGGCGTTGGAGGCCGAGCCGATAGACCTCAGGGAGGTCGTCCGGCGGGTCGTCGGCGGGGCCGAGCCGCTGGCCGAGCGCAAGGGGACGCGGATCCGGATCACGGGCGACCAGCAGCCGGTCGTGGCCGAGGCGGACGCCCGGCGCGTGGAGCGGGTGCTGCGCAACCTCGTGGTCAACGCCGTGGAGCACGGCGAGGGCAAGGACGTCGTCGTCAAGCTCGCCGCGGCGGGCGGGGCGGTCGCGGTCGCGGTACGCGACTACGGTGTCGGGCTGAAGCCCGGCGAGGCGACCCGGGTCTTCAGCCGCTTCTGGCGGGCCGACCCGGCACGCGCGCGGACGACGGGCGGTACGGGCCTGGGCCTGTCCATCGCCCTGGAGGACGCCCGGCTGCACGGCGGCTGGCTCCAGGCGTGGGGCGAGCCGGGCGGTGGCTCGCAGTTCCGGCTGACGCTGCCGCGGACCGCGGACGAGCCGCTGCGGGGATCGCCGATACCGCTGGAGCCGAAGGACTCGCGGCGCAATCGCGGACTCGACGACTCCGGTCTGCCGCGCGGGGGCGAGAAGAGCGCCACCGTGCCCGCGCAGACCACAGCGGGCGGCCCGGTGCGGCCGCTGGACGCGATAGGCCCTCGGATGGCCGCCGTGGCGCCCACCGCCGATCCGACGGCGTTGCCCGGGAACGGTGCCCGTGTGGTGCCCCGGCCGCTGGGCGGGGCACGCCGGCCGGACGAGGCGGCGCCCGGTCCGGCCGCGCGGCGTCCCTCGGACGTGGAGCCCGATGAGACGAATGAGTAAGGGGAGGCAAGTCGTGGGCGCTGACCGCGAGGGGGGCGCCCGGCGCACACCGGCGCGCGCGGTGGCGTACGTCGCCTGTGGTGCCGTACTGCTGGCGGGGTGCGCCTCGATGCCCGACCACGGGGATCTGCGCGGTTTCGAGTCCACGCCGCGGCAGGACACCCAGGTGCGGGTGTTCGCCGTGCCGCCGTCGGAGGACGCCTTGCCGCCGCAGATCGTGCAGGGCTTCCTGGAGGCCCTGACCAGCGACGACCTCAACTACGAGACGGCGAAGCAGTACCTGACCGACAGGGCGAGGAAGTCCTGGCACCCGCAGCGGTCCACCACGGTGCTCGCCAACGCGCCAGGCATCGAGGTCGACTGGGCGGTCAACAAGGAGGAGCGCGACACGTTCGCGTTCCTGCTGACCGGCACCAGGGTCGCCACCGTCGACGCGGAGCAGTCGTATGCGCCGGCCGGCGGGAACTACAGCCAGCAGGTGCAGCTCAAGCGGGACAGGAAGAGCGGGCAGTGGCGCATCGACCGGCTGCCCGAAGGGATCGTGCTCGGCCAGTCGGACTTCCAGCGGAACTACATCTCCGTCAACAAGTACTACCTGGCGGCGAACAGCGCGTCCGGCGCGTCCTCGCAGCTCGCCGCGGTCGCCGACCCGGTCTATGTGCGCCAGCGGGTGGACCCCACGACACAGGTGGTGCGCTCGCTGCTCGAAGGGCCCACCAGCTGGCTCGATCCCGCGGTCCTGTCCAGCTTCCCCACCGGGACCCGGCTGGCGAAGAGCGGCGACCCGCTGACGCCCGACGAACACAACAAGCTCACCGTGCCGTTGAACGACAAGGCCGCCCGGGTCGGGCTGGCCAAGTGCAACGAGATGGCGGCCCAGGTGCTGTTCACCCTGCAGGACCTGACTCCCGCGGTGGACGAGGTCGAACTGCGGGCGGGCGGCGCGGAGTTGTGCTCGCTCGACACGGACGGGGCCACGGCGGTCGCCACGCGCGGACCGGTGCGCAGCCCCGAGTACCTCTACTTCCTCGACGACGAACAGCGCGTGGTGCGGATCCGCAGCGGCAGCAAGACCGCGGGCGCGGAGCCGGTGCCGGGACCGCTGGGCGAGGGCACCAAGAGCCTGCGCTCGGTGGCCGTGTCGCGCGACGAGCGCACCGCGGCCGGAGTCTCCCTGAACGGCGCCGAGTTGTACGTCGCGCGGATGGAGCCCGGCGCCCAGCTCGGAGAGCCCGTGCTGGTCGGTCAGGGCAAGACCGAGGACGACCGGCTGACCACACCCAGCTGGGACGCGCAGGGCAACCTGTGGATCGCCGACCGCGACCCCGCGCGGGCGCGGCTGCTGCTGCTCCAGGCGGGCAAGAACGAACCGCTGGAGGTGGAGACTCCCGCCCTGGACGGGCGCATCAAGTCGGTGCGGGTCGCCGCCGACGGCGTGCGGATCGCGCTCATCGTGGAGAAGGACGGCGAACAGTCCCTGCTCGTCGGGCGGATCGACCTCGACGAGAAGGTGGGCGAGCGGGCGGCGGTCACCGTGCGCGAACTGCACAACGCCGCCCCCGAGCTGGAAGAGGTCACCACCATGTCGTGGAGCGGTGACGACCGGCTCGTCGTGGTCGGACGCGCGAAGGGGGGCGTGCTGCAGCTGCGGTACGTCCAGGTCGACGGCTCCACGCCGAAGGCGCCCGCGCCGGACGCGCTGACCGGAGTGAAGGAGATCGCCGCGTCCGAGGACGAGCGGTTGCCGCTGGTGGCGTACTCGGACGACGGAATCGTGCGGCTGCCGTCGGGGGCGCAGTGGCAGACGGTGGTCAAGGAGGGGTCGGCGCCGGTCTATCCGGGGTGATGGGCAGGGCCTCATCAGGGTGTCGGGCAGGGGCGGGCTCGGGGCTTTCGCCGAGAGGCCCGTCCGGCTTTCGCAGGCGGCCGTTCTCGTTCGGGGTGACCCGGCGGGGGCGGCCGTTTCTGTTGGCGAGGTGATGGGCGAGGTGAGGTGGGAGGTGGGGCTGACGAGGTGAGTGAGGTCTATGAGGTGGGCCGGTCGGCGCGGCGGAGGGCGGTGCGCGGGTGGTCCTCACGGGCGGGTGACGGTTGTTCAGTGGGCCGGGCGGTTTTCCACAGGGGGTTTTCCACAGGGGTAGCCGTTCCGGGCGAGGGCTGGGCAGAGTGGTCCGCATGCGGGGATGGTGGCAGGACCTCACCGACCTGGTGCTGCCGGCCGAGTGCGGGGGCTGCGGCCGGGCTCGTACGGTGCTGTGCGCGGGGTGCCGGGCCGCTCTGAGCGGACAGGTGCCGCGCCGGGTGCGGCCGGTGCCGGAGCCGCCGGGGCTGCCGGCCGTACACGCGGCGGCCCGGTACGGGGACGAGGTGCGAGCCATGCTGCTGGCCCACAAGGAACGGGGTGCCCTGGCCCTCTCCGGGCCGCTCGGCGGGGCTCTGGCGGGAGCCGTGCGGGCGGGGCTGCGGGA
>NZ_MUND01000703.1 GCF_002154375.1 Streptomyces glaucescens
ACCGCCGACGGCTTCGCCTCCGTCAACACGCTCGGACAGAACGGCACCACCGGTGGCGCCGGCGGACCGGTCGTCACGGCCTCCACCACCGCGCAGTTCCTGGACTACATCTCCCGCCCCGAACCCCTGGTCGTCCAGGTCAGCGGCGCGATCACACTGCCCACCGGCTCCAGCGACGGCATGCACCCGGTCGCGTCCGACAAGACCATCGTCGGTCTGGGCAGCACCGCGCGGCTGACCGGCGGCGGGCTGCACATCGGCCTCCCGGTGCGTGAGGACGTCACCGACCCACCCGCTGACGCGGTGCACAACATCATCATCCGCAACCTGTCGTTCGACGGGGCCACGGACGACCTGATCAACATCCAGATGTTCTCGCACCACATCTGGATCGACCACAACAACTTCTCCGACGGGGACGACGGCGCCGTGGACATCAAACGGGGCTCGGACTTCATCACCGTGTCCTGGAACCGCTTCCACGACCACGACAAGACCCTGCTGCTGGGACACGACGACGACAACGCCGCACAGGACCGCGGACGGCTGCGCGTCACCTACCACCACAACTACTTCGACGCCTCCGACCAGCGCAATCCACGGGTCCGGTTCGCCGAGCCGGTGCACGTCTACAACAACTACTACCGAGACAACAGTTACGGCGTCGCCTCCACCATGGACGCCGGGGTGGTGCTGGAGGGCAACTACTTCCACAGCGTCAACAACCCGGCGCGCGTGGACTTCAGTGGCGGCCTCGGCCGGCTGGTCGCGCGCGACAACGTCCTCATGGAGTGCAACCACGCCATCGAGACGCGGGGTTCGGTCATCGACCCGCGTACGTACTACGCCTACACCCCGCAGCGGGCGGCCGAGGTCCCGACCGCCGTCCCGGCCGGGGCCGGCGTCGGGAAAATCTGAGGAACGGAGGCGAGACGACGATGCGGAACCTCCCCGCTCTCACCCGGCGCGGCCTGCTGGCGGGAACCGCCGCCACCGTGGCCACCGCCCTGCCCGCCGTCGGCGCGGCCCCGCGCGCCCGGGCGGCCGACTCCCCGGTCCGGCTCGCCGCCGCGGCGGCGCAGAGCGCCGACGGCTTCGCGAGCGTCCCCGCACTGGGCCTGACCGGCACCACCGGCGGCGCCGGCGGCCCCGTGGTCACCGTCACCGACGCCGAGACGTTCCTGGACTACTGCGACCGTGACGAGCCCTACGTCATCCAGGTCTCGGGCACCCTGCGCATCACCAGCAAACAGGGTGTGCGCTCCAACAAGACCATCATCGGACTGGGCGCCGACGCGGAGATCACCGGCGGCGGACTCGACATGTACCGCAGACAGAATGTGATCATAAGGAACCTGCGGTTCACGGACGCCGAGGACGACTCGATCAGCATCCAGCAGTCCTCGCACCACATCTGGATCGATCACTGCACCTTCAGCACGGGCGCGGACGGCCTGATCGACATCGTGCGCGGCGCGGACTACGTCACCGTTTCCTGGAACCACTTCCGCGACCACAGCAAGACCATGCTGATCGGCCACTCGGACGCCAACGGCAGCCAGGACCGCGGCAGGCTGCGGGTCACCTTCCACCACAACTTCTTCGACGGCACGGCCCAACGCCACCCCCGTGTCCGCTTCGGCGAACCCGTGCACGTCTACAACAACTACTACCGGAACAACACCCTCTACGGCGTGGCGTCGACCGAGGACGCGGGCGTGCTGGTGGAGGGCAACTACTTCGAGAACGTCGCCCACCCCATCTACTCCGGCTACGACGAGAGCGGACCCGGCCGGGTGGTGGAACGCGGCAACGTCTACGTGAACTGCGGGAAGCCCGAGACGCTCGGCACGGTCGTCGAACCCCGCGTCTTCTACGCGTACACCCTCGACGCCCCCGCGACCCTCCCCCTCACCGTTCCCGCCGGTGCCGGCGCCGGCCGGATCTGAAGGAGCCTTCCGTGACAGAAGTTCCCCCGAGAACAGCCGCCGTCACCCGCCGGGGCCTGCTTGCGGGCACCGCGGCGACGGTGGCCGCCGCCTCCCTGGCCGTCGGCGCGGCCCCGCGCGCACGGGCCGCCGGCTCCCCGGTCCAGCTCGCCGCCGCGGCGGCGGCGCAGAGCGCCGACGGCTTCGCGAGCGTCAGCGCGCTCGGCCTGACCGGCACGACCGGCGGTGTCGCCGGACCGACCGTGACGGTGACCACCGGCGCCCAGCTCGCCGACTACGCGGGCCGCAACTCGCCGTACGTCATCCTCGTCTCCGGCCGCGTCCAGCTCGGCGGCATGATCACCGTCGTAGCGGACAAGTCGATCCTCGGCGTCGGCTCCACCGCCGAGATCACCGGCGGCGGTCTCCAGCTCGGCTCCACGACCAGGCCCGGGAACAACGTCATCATCCGCAACATCCGCTTCACCCGGGCCTCCGACGACTCCGTCAGCGTCACCAACCGCGCCCACCACGTGTGGATCGACCACTGCGACTTCTCGCAGGGCTATGACGGACTGCTCGACATCAAGCGGGAGTCGGACTACGTCACCGTCTCCTGGAACCACTTCCACGACCACAGCAAGACCTGCCTGCTCGGCCACAGCGACACCTACACGGCCGACCGGGGAAGCTGCGCGTGACGTACCACCACAACTTCTTCGACGGCACCGACCAGCGCCACCCGCGCGTGCGGTTCGCCGAGCCGGTGCACGTCTACAACAACTACTACCGGAACAACACCCTCTACGGTGTGGCCTCGACGGAGAACGCGGGCGTGCTGGTCGAGGGCAACTACTTCGAGAACGTCGCCCACCCGATCTACTCCGGCTACGACGACAGCGGACCCGGCAGGGTGGTCGAACGGAACAATCTGTACGTCAACTCCGGGGCGCCGCAGACCCTGGGCACGGTGATCGAGCCGCGCACCTACTACGCGTACACGCTCGACGCCCCGTCGACCGTCCCCACCACCGTCCCGGCCGGCGTCGGCGTCGGCAGGATCGCCTGAACCCCGGAGGCCCGCGATGCACCGCTCAGGCACTCTTCTCCTCACGGCCCTGGCCGCCCTGTCCGTCACGGCCGTCGCTCCCGCTCCCGTCCCGGCCGCACCGGCCGTACTGGCGGAGTCGGCGCCCACCGGATTCGCGAGCGTCGACGCGTGGGGCCAGAACGGCACCACCGGCGGCGCGGGCGGCCCGACCGTGACCGTCTCCACCGCCTCCGACCTCATCGCCGCCATCAAGGCCGAGGGGCCGAGGACCGTCCGCGTCAACGGCATGATCGCGTTGCCCGCCGGTATGTACGACGTCAGCTCGGACAAGACGATCGTCGGGGTCGGCGCGTCGTCCGGCATCTCCGGCGGCGGCCTGAACATCGGCCTCCCCGCGAGTGACAGCGTCACCTCTCCGCCCGCGAACGCCGTGCACAACGTCATCGTCCGGAACCTGACGTTCAAGAACGCCAGTGACGACTCCATCAACGTGCAGATGTTC
This sequence comes from Streptomyces glaucescens, assembly GCF_002154375.1. Lineage (GTDB taxonomy): Bacteria > Actinomycetota > Actinomycetes > Streptomycetales > Streptomycetaceae > Streptomyces > Streptomyces glaucescens. The sequence continues at coordinate 3,482 of NZ_MUND01000703.1, forward strand.
TCGCACCACATCTGGATCGACCACAACGACCTGTCCGCCGGTTACGACGGACTGATCGACATCAAACGGGGCTCCAGCTACATCACCGTGTCCTGGAACCACACCCACCACCACGCCAAGAACATGCTCCTGGGCCACTCCGACAAGAACGGGGCCCAGGACATCGGCCGACTGAAGGTGACCTACCACCACAACTGGTACGACCGCACACCGCAGCGCAATCCGCGCACCCGCTTCGGCGACCCGGTGCACATCTACAACAACTACTTCCTCGACAACAGCGACACCGGCCCGGCCTGCAACGCGGACTCGGGCTGCTTCGTCGAGGGCAACTACTTCGAGGACGTCGAGGAGCCCATCACGAACAGCTACTCGGGCCCGGAGGGCAGTCTCGTCGAACGGAACAACGTCTTCGTCGGCGACACCGGCGAACCGGTCACGGGCGGCAGCGTCGAGAACCCGGCGGACTACTACGACTACGTCGTCGATGACCCGCAGGCGGTCAAGGACACCGTGATGCGCGGGGCGGGCCCGGGCACCATCGGCCTGTGACGATCGTCGCGCAGCCGGCGGGCACGCCCTGCTGAGTGGGCCCACCGCCGTCATGTTCCTCCGGGCCCGGACCCGCGGGCCCGGACGGAACGTGGCCGCCTACCTGCCGCAACTGCTCGCGTCCTCGGCCTGGCGGCGGACGCCGACGGGCCGGTGGGCACGGTGGCCCCATGAGATCATCATGCCGGTGGCTCTGGGCGCCTTGGTGTCGTGGTCCCGCGGCCACGGGCTGAGCGGCTCGACCGGAGCCCTGGCAATATCGAACCGCGGCACCTGGGGGATGAGCATGGGGTACAGCGGGACGACCGAAGCGGACCGCGAGCGTACGCGTGCCGAGCGGCTGACCGAAGGACTGACCGTCGCCGTGGCGTCGGTCCTGGCATTCGTCCTGCTGGCCGGTCTGGCAACGGTTCTCGGTACAACCGCCTGGCACCTGGTCACCGATACCGGCACCAGCGCGTCCAGTCGGCTCTCGACGCCGATGATCCTCCTCGCTCTTGTGGCACTGCCGGTCGTCCTGGCTTGTCCGGTGTTCCGCGCGGGTCGGCGCAAGGGCATGAACAGCTGACGGCGATGGTCCCGGCGGCGCTGACGCTGCTCGGCGCGTCCGTTGTGCTGTTCGCGGCTCTGTGCCTGGTCATCAGGTACGCGAACTGAGCTCCGGCTGCGGCGGTCCGCCGACATCACATGGGCAGGCCTGTTGTCACCGGAGTGTTCGAGACCTCCGGTCGAGAAAGCGGCGGGCACAGCGGGTCGTGCCCTTCCACTGGCGCTTGGCCGGTTCTGCACGCCCAGCCACTGCCGGGTCACGTCAGCACGTCTTCGCCCGCATGAAGACCTGGAGGATCGAGGTCACTTCGTCTGCCGACGGGCCTGCTTCACCTCGCGGTCGATGGCCCAGGCGTCAGCGACCGGCCCGAGGTGACCGAGCTTGTCGGGGTTGATCACTGAGCGGATGGTCTGGATCTGCCCATCGAGCACGTCGAGGGCCAGAGCATGGAGGACCCTGCCGTCCCGGTCGCGGAAGATCGCGCCGGGCTGGCCGTTGACCTCGCGCGGCTCGAACGTCACGTCGATCCGGGCCATCAACGGGAAGACGGAGGCCAGCAGCCGGGCCACGTTCTCGGCGCCGACGACGGCCTTGGCCAGCTGCGGGGCCTTGCCGCCGCCGTCCCCGACCATCGACACATCGGCGGCGAGCAGATCCCGCAGGCCGGCGACGTCGCCTTCGCGGAGGGCGTCGAAGAACCGCGTCGCCAGTTCCTCACGCTCACTGCGGTCCGCTTCGAACCGCGGCCGGCCGGCCTCCATGTGCCGCCGTGCCCGCACCAGCAACTGTCGGCACGCCGCCTCGGAACGACCCACCGCCGAGGCAATGTCGTCGAACCCGAAGCCGAACACCTCCCGCAGCACGAACACCGACCGCTCCAGCGGGCTGAGCCGCTCAAGCAGCAGTAGCGCCGCCATCGACACCGAGTCGGCCAACTCCGCCGAGCGCGCCGGATCCTGATAGGGGTCACTGAGCAGTGGCTCGGGGAACCACGGGCCCATGTACTCCTCTCGCCGCACCCGCGCGGAGCGCAGTACGTCGATCGAAATCCGGGTCACCGTGGTGGAGAGGAAGGCCTTGACCGACGTGGGAAGGGCGGGCGAGCCGTCGAAGCGCAGCCACGTCTCCTGCACCGCGTCCTCGGCCTCGCTCACGCTGCCCAGAATCCGGTAGGCGATCGAGAACAGGAGTGGCCGCAGTCTCTCGAACTCCTCGACCTTGTTCACACCGTAGCTCCCTCGAGTCTCCACGCCCGGCCGCGGTTCCCGGCGCGGGCACATTCTGCTGATGTCGCGGTTCGTCCGCGGGGCTGTTCAACGCCCCGGGCCCGGGGCCTGTGACAGCGCCCCGGGCGGGTCGTCCATGGGCCACTCAGTGAAACTGCCCGACCTCGTAGTCGCCGCCCTGCTGATGGGCGATCACGTTCATCCGGGTGGCCATGTTCATGAAGGAGACGAGGAGCACCAGAGCGGTGAGCTGCTCCTCGTCGTAATGCTTCGCGGCACGTTCCCACACCTCGTCGCTCACCCCGCCGGCCGCGTCAGCGACGCGGGTTCCCTGCTCCGCCAGCTCCAGCGCGGCACGCTCGGCCTCGGTGAACACCTTGGCCTCCCGCCACGCCGCCACCAGGTTCAGGCGCACGGCGGTCTCGCCGGCCGCGGAGGCCTCCTTGGTGTGCATGTCGATGCAGACGGCGCAGCCGTTGATCTGGCTCACGCGCAGGGCCACCAGCTCCTGCGTCGCGGCAGGCAATGTCGACTCCTTGAGCGTCTTACCCGCCGACATGAGGTACTTGAGGGCCTTTCCGGCCGTCGGGCTGGCGAAGTAGTCCAGTCGTGCGCCCATGATGTGCTCCTCCGTGTTCATCGGTTGCCACACACCAGGGACGAGACAGCAGGACGCCCTGTGACACGGACGCCTGTGATCCATGCCTCTCCGGACACGCCGTTTGCCGCTCCTCCCGCAGCCGAAACCTTGCATCGACGGTGATGAGACAGGGGTGGCCCGGCCCGCGGGAGCGGATCGTCCTCAGCGCGGCCCGGCGAAGTGCGTCACACTCCCGCGGAGCCGTCCGTCACCGGGTCCGGTGGCCGACGGCCCAGAGGGAGGAGGTACTGGATCGGTTCGTCGAGGTCGTCCAGGCCCAGGAGTTCGTGGGCGAGGTCGTCGTGGAGGCCGCCGAGTGGGCAGGTACCCAGGCCGAACGCGGCCGCCGTGAGCAGGAGGGTCTGTGTGAGGTGCCCGGCCTCCAGCAGGCCGAGGCGCAGGGCCCGCAGGCCGTACCGGCGGCGCAGCAGGCCGAGGTCGAGATGGACGGTGAGGAGGGCCGGGACCTCGTCGATGCCCACCGCCTCGGGGTCGTCCGCCGGGCGGGAGAGGTAGGAGGACAGTGACTTGAGCTCGGTGACGGACGGTGCCGGGCCGATCGGGAGCAGGGTACGGCGCTCCGGTACGCAGTGGTAGGTGCCCGGGGCCAGTCCCGCGACGTCCAGGACGACCAGGCGTACGCGCACGCTGTAGAGGGCGCCGGCGCTGGGGTAGGGGCGGTGTCGGAAGGTGCGGACGGTGTCGTCGGGGAGGCGCTGTCGCGTGGTGTGGCTCCCGGCGTAGGCGGACCAGAGGATGCCGCCCAGGGTCCGCGCGTCCAGTGGCCCGGACAGGGGTCCTCGTGCCGAGGTGCGCCTGCGCAGGGTGTCGGCGAGTGACGCATCGGGCAGCGGGGCGGCGGGCAGGGCGAGTTCGGCGGCGAGCTGGGCGGGCGAGGGG
>NZ_MUND01000704.1 GCF_002154375.1 Streptomyces glaucescens
GCCGACGACCCGGCCGTCGTCGAGGACCAGCTCAACGGCATCACGTTCCCCCTGCTCGACGGCTGGGTCCGCCCCCGCGGCGTCAGCCAGGAGAACGTCGTGATGACCACCGACGGCACCTACGACTGCCCGAGCGGCACCGGCTTCTGCCGCCACGGCATGGTCTTCTCCCGCACGGCCACCGCCACCGACGAGACCTCACCGAAGGCCCTCGCCGAGGACGACATCGCCGAAGCCGCCGACGAGGCCTACGACCGCGACGCCCTCGGCCGGCGCCCCTACGGCGGCGTCGAGTCCCACCGGCTCGTCGACTCCGGACCGGTCGCCGTGGCGGGCCGCGCCGGGTACTTCGTGCGCTGGCGCGTCACGACCGCCGAGGGGCCCGGCGGCTACGTCCAGTCCCTCGCCTTCCAGTCCAGCGTCGGCACCGAGTCGCCGGTCATCGTCCGCTACGTCTTCGACGCGGGCGAGGACGGCCCGCCGCCGGGCGACATGGACCGCATCACCAAGGGCATCCGCGTGCGCGGCGACACCGACCCGGGCGGCGGCGTGGGCAGCAGCGTCGGACCCGGCTGAGCCGCTACAGGAACGTACGGCCCTCGCCCCGGTACGTCGGCACGGTCGCCGTCACCCGGTCGCCCTCGACCAGGTGCAGCGCGTCGAACCGCTCGCACAGCTCACCCGCCTTGGCGTGCCGGAACCACACCTTGTCGCCGATCAGCAGATCGTCGGCGGGCGAGCCCAGCAGCGGGGTCTGCACCTCGCCGGCCCCCTCCTGCGGGTCGTAGCGCAGCCCCTCGGGCAGGTACGGCACCGGCAGCCGGTCCCGGCCCGCCGCGCCGGAGGCCGGATAGCCCCCGCCGAGCACCGTCACCACGCCCACCCCGGGCCGCCGCACCACCGGCTGCGCGAACAGCGCGGCCGGACGCCCGCTGAACGAGGTGTAGTTGTCGAACAGCCGCGGCAGATAGAGCCCGGACCCCGCCGCGACCTCCGTCACCGCGTCCTCCGCCACCGTGTGCTGCACACTGCCCGTGCCGCCGCCGTTGACGAACTCCAGCCCCGGCACCACCGCCCGCACGGCGCGCACCACCGCGGCCCGCCGCGCTCGGCCAGTTCCCGGCGGGCCGCGGTGGTGCGCGCC
>NZ_MUND01000705.1 GCF_002154375.1 Streptomyces glaucescens
CGATGTCGATCCGGCCGCCGTGCAGCAGATGGACCCCGCCCGCGTCGGGACCGGCGACCACGTCGAGGCGGGCCGGGGCGTCGTCGACCTCGGGGTGCGGCTCGGGGTCGGCGGGGGCGCCGAGGGAGAGCACGGCGCCGTCCAGCAGCGGGGGCTCGCCGAGGGTGCAGCGGCGCTCGTCGAGGCGCTCCGCGCCGGCGTACAGCACCACCGGTCCCGCCGGGGCGGCGTCGCCGGTGACGGCCGAGGCCAGCGCGGAGGCGACCGCCGACAGGGCCGTGCCGGCGGGCGCGGTCACCAGCACGTCGCGGCTCGAGGCGCGGCCTCGCGCCTCGACCGCGGGCGGGCCCAGCGGGTCTACGACGGTCAGCCGGATCTGCATCGCCGTCAGCGGTCCCTTCTGCGCGGGCGCGGAGGGCTTCGCCCACCCCGCACGAGCACGTCGGCCAGTACTGCACGCATCCTCGCACCTGTCACCGACAACGCGCCCGCCGCTCCGGAACAAGTGATCTTGATTGGTCGGCTCTGCCCGCAAAAGTGCCTGACGGAGGGGGCGGCGGCGACCGCTTGAGATCGGTCACGCCGGCTTTCGGCAACCTGGGGACCGAGGCGGGCGTCTTTCCTTCGAACATGGCCGGGAACCGCGACGTAAGACCCACAGGAAGACGACAGCCCGGTCCGTCGCACCCCGGCACTACAGTGGGTCGCGAAGACAGACCTTCAGGCAAGCCAAGCAACAGGGAGCGCGTGACGTGCGGCCAGTCGGCAGCAAGTACCTGCTCGAGGAGCCGCTCGGGCGCGGCGCCACGGGCACCGTCTGGCGAGCCCGCCAGCGGGAGACCGCGGGCGCCGAGGCGGCCGTGCCCGGACAGCCCGGTGAGACCGTCGCCATCAAGGTCCTCAAGGAGGAGCTGGCGAACGACGCCGACGTGGTGATGCGGTTCCTGCGCGAGCGCTCCGTGCTGCTCCGGCTGACCCACCCGAACATCGTGCGGGTGCGCGACCTGGTGGTCGAGGGCGATCTCCTCGCCCTGGTCATGGACCTCGTCGACGGCCCGGACCTGCACCGCTACCTGCGCGAGAACGGCCCCCTCACCCCGGTCGCCGCGTCCCTGCTCACCGCGCAGATCGCCGACGCGCTCGCCGCCAGCCACGCCGACGGCGTGGTCCACCGCGACCTGAAGCCGGCGAACGTCCTGCTCAAGCAGGACGACGGCCGGATGCACCCGATGCTGACCGACTTCGGCATCGCCCGGCTCGCCGACTCGCCCGGCCTCACCCGCACCCACGAGTTCGTCGGCACGCCCGCGTATGTGGCCCCGGAATCCGCGGAGGGCCGCCCGCAGACCTCGGCGGTCGACATCTACGGCGCCGGCATCCTGCTGTACGAGCTGGTCACCGGCCGCCCCCCGTTCTCCGGCGGCTCCGCCCTGGAGGTGCTGCACCAGCACCTGAGCGCCGAACCGCGCCGCCCCTCCACCGTCCCCGAGCCGCTGTGGACGGTCATCGAGCGCTGCCTGCGCAAGAACCCCGACGAGCGGCCGAGCGCCGAGAACCTGGCCCGCGGCCTGCGCGTCGTGGCCGACGGCATCGGCGTGCACGCGAACTCCGCGCAGATCGCAGCCGCCGAGGGCGTCGGCGCGCTGCTCGCCCCCGACCCGGCGCCCACCGCGGTCCCCGGCACGCCGGGTGCCGCCGACCCGACCCAGGTGCTTCCGCAGGGCTCCGCGCCGGGCGCGTACGACCCGAACGGCGCAACCAGCGTGCTCCCGCACACCGGGGGCCCGGCCGGCGCCGCCGACCCCACCGCCGTCCTGCCGAACACCGGCGCCGCCGACCCGACGGCCGTCATGCCGCCGGTGCCCCCGCACCAGCCGGACCGGCAGGGCCAGGACGGGCAGCAGGGCGAGCACCCCTGGCAGAACCAGCTGCGGGCCGCGCGGGACCGCAACGAGCAGACGCAGATCCAGTACCTGGACCCGGACCAGGACCCGCTGCGCCGCCGCCCCCAGCGGCAGGTCGCCCGGCCGCAGCAGCAGCCGCTGCGGCCCCAGCAGCGCCCGCAGCAGGGCCCGCCCCCCGGCTACGGCTATCCACAGCACCAGCAGCAGCACCAGCAGCACCAGCCGCCGCAGCGGTACGCCACCCCGCAGCCCCAGCAGCCGCAGCCTCAGCCACCGCAGCGGTACGCCCCGCCCGCCCCGCCGCAGCCGCAGCGGCCCCAGCGCGAGCCCCGGGAGCCGCGCCGCCGCAGTGCGAACCCGATGCGCATCCCGGGCCTGGGCTGCCTCAAGGGCTGCCTGTTCACGATCGTCATCCTCTTCGTGGCCGGCTGGCTGATCTGGGAGCTGAGCCCGCTCCAGGAGTGGATCGGCACCGGGAAGGGCTACTGGGAACAGCTCACCGACTGGTTCGGCACGGTGACCGGCTGGATCAGCGACCTGGGCGGCTCCGACGGCGGTGGAACCGGGGGGTCCACGCAGTAGCGGGACGGCGGCGAGTCTGCCGATTTGTCGACACCAGAGGGGTGATTTCCGGCTCCCCTGTGAAGGCCGGCTCCCCGGACGCGTAGTTTTAGCGACAACACGCGTCTGTAGGAGCAGTCTTGGCACGGAAGATCGGCAGCCGGTACACCGCGAACCAGATCCTGGGCCGGGGCAGCGCCGGCACGGTGTGGCTGGGCGAGGGACCGGAAGGGCCCGTCGCCATCAAGCTGCTGCGCGAGGACCTGGCGTCCGACCAGGAACTCGTCGGACGCTTCGTCCAGGAGCGCACGGCCCTGCTCGGCCTCGAGCACCCGAACGTCGTCTCCGTCCGCGACCTCGTCGTCGACGGCAACGACCTCGCCCTCGTCATGGACCTGGTGCGCGGCACCGACCTGCGCACCCGGCTGGAGCGGGAACGCAGGCTCGCCCCCGAAGCGGCCGTCGCGATCGTCGCCGACGTCGCCGACGGGCTCGCCGCCGCCCACGCGGCCGGGGTCGTCCACCGGGACGTCAAGCCCGGCAACATCCTCATCGCCCGGGGCACCGACAGCGAGCACCCCGAGCACGCCTACCTGACCGACTTCGGACTGACCAAAAAGTCCCTGTCCCTGACCGGTTTCACCACCGTCGGCCAGTTCGTCGGCACCCTCGACTACGTGGCCCCGGAACAGATCTCCGGCCGGCCCGTCGACGGCCGCTGCGACGTCTACGGCCTGGCGTGCGTCGTCTACGAGACACTGGCGGGCCGTCCGCCGTTCCTGCGCGACGACGACATGGCCCTGCTCTGGGCCCACCAGCACGACACCCCGCCCGCGCTCACCGAGTCCCGCCCCGACCTCGCTCCGCGCGTGGACGGCGTGTTCGCCCGTGCCCTGGCCAAGAGCCCCGACGCCCGCCACGACTCCTGCCGGGCCTTCGTCGTGGCACTGCGCGTGGCGCTGAGCGGACAGTCCGCGCAGGCCACACCCGCGGACACCGGGCACCCGCCGACTCTGGCGGACGCAAGCGCCGCACCCGGGGCCCGGGAGCGGCCGGGGGCCCCGCCACGGTGGGCAGAGCCGGTCTTCGGACCGGGGCCCCGGGCCTAGGGCGTGTCCGCAAAGTCCCGTCG
>NZ_MUND01000706.1 GCF_002154375.1 Streptomyces glaucescens
CTGTCGGTCGCCTTCGACCTGCCCACTCAGATGGGCCACGACTCGGACGCGCCCATCGCGCACGGCGAGGTCGGCAAGGTCGGCGTGGCGATCGACTCGGTCGACGACATGCGGGTGCTGTTCGGCGGCATACCGCTGGACAAGGTGTCGACGTCGATGACGATCAACGCCCCGGCCGCCCTGCTGCTGCTCCTCTACCAACTCGTCGCCGAGGAGCAGGGCGTCAGCGCCGACAAGCTCACCGGCACGATCCAGAACGACGTGCTGAAGGAGTACATCGCGCGCGGGACGTACATCTTCCCGCCGAAGCCCTCGCTGCGCCTGATCGCCGACATCTTCAAGTACTGCAAGGCCGAGATCCCGAAGTGGAACACCATCTCGATCTCCGGCTACCACATGGCGGAGGCGGGCGCGTCCCCCGCGCAGGAGATCGCCTTCACCCTCGCCGACGGCATCGAGTACGTCCGCACGGCCGTCGCGGCCGGCATGGACGTCGACGACTTCGCCCCCCGCCTGTCCTTCTTCTTCGTCGCCCGGACGACGATCCTGGAGGAGGTCGCCAAGTTCCGCGCCGCCCGCCGGATCTGGGCGAAGGTGATGAAGGAGGAGTTCGGCGCGAAGAACCCCAAGTCGCTGATGCTGCGCTTCCACACCCAGACCGCCGGCGTGCAGCTCACGGCCCAGCAGCCGGAGGTGAACCTGGTCCGCGTCGCCGTCCAGGGCCTCGCGGCCGTCCTCGGCGGCACCCAGTCCCTGCACACCAACTCCTTCGACGAGGCGATCGCCCTGCCGACGGACAAGTCCGCCCGGCTCGCCCTGCGCACCCAGCAGGTGCTGGCCTACGAGACGGACGTGACCGCGACCGTGGACCCCTTCGCGGGCTCCTACGTCATCGAGAAGATGACCGACGAGGTCGAGGCGGCGGCGGTCGAGCTGATGCGGAAGGTCGAGGACCTCGGCGGCGCCGTCTCGGCCATCGAGCACGGCTTCCAGAAGAGCGAGATCGAGCGCAACGCCTACCGGATCGCCCAGGAGACCGACTCCGGCGAGCGGGTCGTGGTCGGCGTCAACCGCTTCCAGCTCGACGAGGAGGAGCCGTACGAGCCGCTGCGCGTCGACCCCTCGATCGAGGCCCAGCAGGCGGAGCGCCTGGCCAGGCTGCGCGCGGAGCGCGACCAGGCGGCGGTGGACTCGGCCCTGGCCGCCCTGAAGAAGGCCGCCGAGGGCGAGGACAACGTCCTGTACCCGATGAAGGACGCGCTGCGGGCCCGGGCCACGGTCGGCGAGGTGTGCAACGCGCTGCGCGAGGTCTGGGGGACGTACGTCCCGTCGGACGCGTTCTGACGTACGGGACGCCCGCGAGGAGTGTCGCACCCGCGTGCGACACTCCTCTCCATGTTCGGCGTCATCGACCTCCCCACCTACCTGGCAGGCCTCGTCCTGATCGTCCTGCTCCCCGGGCCCAACTCGCTCTACGTGCTGTCCGTCGCCGCCCGCAGGGGCGTCCGGACCGGCTACGCGGCGGCGGCCGGGGTCTTCACCGGCGACACGGTCCTGATGACGCTGGCGGCGCTCGGCGCGGCCAGCGTGCTGACCACGACACCGCTGCTGTTCCTCGTGGTGAAGTACGCCGGTGCCGCGTATCTGGCGTGGATGGCGTACGGCATGCTGCGCTCGGCGTGGGCCCTGTGGAAGGCGCGCGGCGAAGGGCGGACGGCGGCCGCCGAACCGGCCGTCCCGCAACCCGCGGAGGAGCACCCGTACCGCCGGGCCCTGGTGGTCTCCCTGCTCAACCCGAAGGCGATCCTGTTCCTGATCTCCTTCTTCGTGCAGTTCGTCGACCCGGACTACGCCTATCCGGCGCTCTCCTTCCTCGTCCTGGGTGCGCTGCTGCAGACGGCGAGCTTCCTCTACCTCTCGCTGCTGATATTCGGCGGCACCCGCCTCGCCGACGCGTTCCGTCGCAGGCGGCGCCTGGCCGCGGGCGCCACATCGGCGGCGGGCGCGCTCTTCCTCGGCTTCGCCCTGAAGCTGTCGCTGGCGAGCGCCTAGCCGTATCGGCCTAGAGCGACTGGAGGGCAGTCGCCCGGCCCGTCCGCCGGGGCACGCCCACTCGCGCCGCGTACTCCGCCAGTCCCGCCGCCGAGTCGCCGGCCCAGGCGACATAGCCGTCGGGCCGGACCAGGAACACCCCGGGCGCGTACGCCCCGTGTGCCGGGATCCGTACGACGGAGGCCGCGAGCGGCGGCGGCTCCGCGTCCGTGCCCACCGCGAGCAGGGTCCAGTGCGGTCCGCGGAACGCGTCGAAGAGGCGTACACCCGCCACGGCCGCGTCGGGGGCGCGGTCTCCGGCGCGCACCCCGTCCGGGGACTCGCGGGTCTCCCGGGTGAGCGCCGACTCCCGGTAGCCGAGGCCCAGCTGGCGGGTCGCCGCGCCGCGCCGCACCTCACCGCGGTGCACCCGCGTCGACAGCTCCAGCATGTCCGCGGCGACCGGCCGCCGCTCCGCCTCGTAGGTGTCCAGCAGGCCCGGCTCCGCCCCGTCCCGCAGCACCGCGCCCAGCTTCCAGCCGAGGTTGTACGCGTCCTGCACGCTGGTGTTCAGGCCCTGGCCACCGGCCGGTGAGTGCAGGTGCGCGGCGTCCCCGGCGAGGAACACCCGCCCGTCCCGGAACCGGTCCGCCAGCGCCGTCCGTGGCCGGAAGTCCGAGGCCCAGCGCACCTCGGTCACGTCCTCGGGCGCGAGGTGGGTGCGGGCGGCGATCGTCCCGCGGATGCCGTCCGGGGAGAGGTCGACCGCCGTGCCCTCCGGGAAACGGGCCATGACCTGGAAGTCCTCGGTTCCGGCGAGCGGGCAGACGGCGAGGAGGTCGGCGTCCGCGTGCGGCGGGAAGATGTGCCAGTGGCCGCGGTCCAGGCCGCTGATCCGGACGTCCGCCACCAGCATCGGGGAGGGATCGACGGTCTCGCCGGTCATGCCGATGCCGAGGGCCCGCCGCACCGTCGAGCGGCCGCCGTCGGCGGCGACGAGGTACCGGGCGCGCAGCGGGCCGTGCGCGGCGAAGCGCGCGGTCACCCCGTCGGTGTCCTGCTCGACGCCGACGACCTCCCGGCCGTGCAGCACCGTCCCGCCCAGCTCCGCCAGCCGCGCGGAGAGGATCTCCAGCGTCCGCCACTGCGGGAGCATCCGTCCCTCGCCGTACGGCGAGTCCTCGGTGGCCTCCGCCGGGTCGGACATCGCGTGCTCGCCCACCCGCTCGCCGTCCCGCCAGATCATCCCCATCGGGTAGGTCCCGCCCGCCGCGAGGACGGCGTCGAGCACGCCGAGGTCGTCGAAGACCTCCAGGGTGCGGGGCTGCAGGCCCTTGCCCCGGGACCCCGGGAACAGCCCGTCGCCTCGTTCCACCACGAGTGCGCCGACCCCGCGCCGGGCGAGGTCGATGCCCAGGGCGAGGCCGGCGGGACCGGCGCCGACGATCAGGACGTCCGTGTGTGCAGCTTCCATCAGGCACTCCTTAACGCTGTTAAGTGGTGGCATCCATGAGCGTCTCCTTAACGCTGTTAAGTTGTCAAGCGGCTCACGATAGATTGGCCCCGTGAGCACGGAACGACGCGCCCCCCTCGACCGCCGCCGGGTCGCGGACGCCGCCCTGAGGCTCCTCGACGAGGTCGGCCTGGAGGGCCTGACCCTGCGCGCCATCGCCAAGGAGCTGGACGTCAAGGCACCCGCCCTGTACTGGCACTTCAGGGACAAGCAGGCGCTGCTCGACGAGATGGCGACCGAGCTGATGCGCCGGATGGCCGCCGAGCTGACGGCGGACCCCGAGACGCCCGACGCCGACTGGCGGGAGACCCTCTTCCGGCGGATGAGCGGCCTGCGCGCCCACCTCCTGCGCCACCGCGACGGCGCCAAGGTCTACGCCGGCACCCGCTTCACGGACCTGTCGTACGCCGAGCCGATGGAAGCGAACCTGCAAACGCTCGTCGAGGCGGGCTTCGCCCCGGACGCGGCCGCCCGCGCCTGGTTCACGGCGTACAGCTACACCATCGGCTTCGTCATCGAGGAACAGGCGATGGGCCCCGACCCGGCCACCGGCGCCGGCGGCTACGACCTCGACGCCCGCGCCGACCGGCTCGCCGCCCACCCGCTCGCCGCCGAGAGCGGTCGCGTGGTCTTCCAGAACCGCGACCGGGGCTTCGAGGCGGGCCTGCGCGCGGTGATCGCGGGAGTGGCGGCGACCCTGCTCTGACGCGGGCCGCCCGGCGGCGTCAGCCCAGCGACCGCCGCAGCAGCGGCGTCGCCCACCGCTCCACGTACCGGTTGAACAGCCGCGCCAGCACCAGCATCGCCACCAGCGTGGCCGCCAGCGTCAGCCACGACGGCAGCGCCAGCTCCTGGTGGAAGACCTCGACGGCGACCCAGCCCAGATGCTCGTGGACGAGGTAGAACGGGTACGTCAGCGCGCCCGCGGTGGTCAGCCACGGCCAGTCGGCCCGGCGCAGCCAGCCCAGCGCCACCGCCAGCACGGCGAGGAAGCCCGCGGTGACGATCAGGATGATCACCGAGGCCGAACGGTAGGAGAAGTGGCCGGGGCCGGGGCTGTGCCACAGGTCCGCGACCGCGTAGTGCTGGCCGGTCAGCCAGCTCACCGCGACGATGCCCCACGCGGTGGCGTCCCGCCGGTCGCGGTGCAGCAGATACAGGCCGATGCCGCCGATGAAGAACGGCGCGTACTCGGGCATCAGCACCAGGTCGAGCAGGGGCTCGTCGGCGGCGTCGGCGATCGCCGCCGCCAGCGTCCACACCGCGCAGAACAGCACCACCCGGCGCCGGCTCGCCCCCGGCAGCACGACACACAGGGCGAACAGCGCGTAGAAGCGGATCTCCACCCACAGCGTCCAGCACACGCCGAGCACCCGGTCGGCGCCCAGCGGCTGCTGAAGCAGGGTCAGATTCACCAGCGCGTCACTCGGCGAGACCGCCGCGAACGCCACGCCCGGCAGCGCGAACACCGCCGTCACCAGCACCACGGCCACCCAGTACGAGGGCATCAGCCGGGCCGCGCGGGACGCGAAGAACGAGCGCAGCGGCCGTCCCCAGCCGCTCATGCAGATGACGAATCCGCTGATCACGAAGAAGACCTGGACGCCGAGACAGCCATAGGCGAACCACGAGTGCAGCGTGGGGAACTGCTGTTTCGGCGAGGAGCCCCAGGCGTTGGTGATCTCACCGCCCCGGCCGCCGTAGTGATACAGCGCCACCATCAGCGCGGCCACCAGCCGCAGCCCGTCCAGGGCGCGCAAACGGCCCGCCCCGGAGGCGGCACGCGGTTTCTCAACTGCCGCGGAAGGGGACTGAGTCGGGCTGACGAACGTTTCGACCACGGCGCCACCCTAAGACGTGCTTCTTGGCAATTGCGTTCGAGGTAAACACGATTTGCCTGCATGACCCGAACGGTTCACCTGTGCTTCGTCTTGGTTTCTTAGCGTTCTCCAACCTTCCCCATTTTCCTTGGCAGATCCTTGCCTTTCTTTTCCCAGCAGGAGCACCATGACGAGGGTTCGCAGCAGATGGTCACGTCCCCGGACGGGGGATCTGGCATCCGCGCCCACGGACGGCGGACCACCCACCGCCCAGGTCACCCCGGCCGAGCTGGAGGACTGCCTGCGGGCCTGCGCCGTACACAGCGGCAAGCTGGTCGGCAGCCTCGACAACCGCCGGATCGCGCTGGCCGAACAGCTGCGCAAGCTGCTCGCCCTGTGGGCGCAGGAGCAGCCGCAGCCCGCCCCCGCGGGCGGCACCGGCGGCCTGATCCGCCGGGGCGCCAAGGCGGTCGCGGGCGGCGGACTGAGCAACGACCTGCTCGACGCCCTCCTCGCGGTCGGCAACAAGTCCCTCGACTGCGGCTACGACGACGAGCTGAACCTGGCCCTGCTGATCAGCGACACCGTGCTCACCCAGCGCAAGAACTCCCGCGCGGGCTGGCGGCTGCGCGGCCGGCTGCTGGAGGCGATGGGCCGCCCGGCCGCCGCGGTGGAGGCCTTCGAGCGCTATCTCGCCCTCACCCAGGAGGACGGCTTCGGGGTGAGCGCCAAGGTCGCCGGAGTGCGCACCGCGACTGAGCGCCGAGCCGAACTGCTCGACCTGCTCCAGCGCACCGTCCCCGACGCCGCACGTCACGCCGGCGGCCCCGCGACCGACGTGTGGGCCGACGGCCTCGCCGCGCACGCCGAGGGCGACTGGGAGCGGGCGCAGGCCCTGCTGGTCGGCGCCCTGGTCGCCATGGACCGTGCCGAGGCCCCGGAGCAGGAGTTCCAGGAGGCGCTCAGCCACTACCTGGACCTGTGCCTCGGCGCCCGGGCCCTCCCCGCCGCCGAACTGACCGAGGTCATCGCCCTCTTCGCCGAGCAGCGCCGCAACCGCATGCGCGGCCCGCTGCCCGACCCGCTCTTCGGCGGGGTGCAGTGGATCGGCCTGGGCGAGTTCCGCAACCGGATCGCCGGCAAGTCGGTCTGTCTGATCGCCAATTCCGGCAAGGTCGGCGAGAGCGGCATGGGCGCCGAGATCGACGGCTACGACCTGGTCGTCCGCTTCAACTCGTACAAGATCGACCCCACGCACACCGGCCGGCGCACCGACATCCACGCCACCATCCACAAGCACGGCTTCAACTGGGACCAGCCCGTCGACACCCGCCTGGTCTTCGGCGGCATCTCCGGCGACTGGAAGTACTCCCTGCGCAACCGGCTGGTGCCGGGCGCCCAGCAGTACCTCGGCGACGAGTCCCTGCGCTGGCCGGTGCGCAACATCGGCAAGTGGGGCACCGACCGCTGGCCGTCGATCCCCACCTCCGGCTTCAACATGCTCTTCCTGCTCGACTTCCTCGACGTCAGCCCGGTCCTCGACCTGATCGGGTTCGACTTCTACGAGTCCGGCGCCTACCGCCTCGCCGAGGCGATGAAGATGCCCATCACGTCCGTGCACGAATACACCAGCGAGAAGGCGTGGGTCATGGAACGGGCCCAGAGCGTCTCCGGCATGAGGATTTCCCTGAGATGACCCCTGCACCCGCAGTCATAGCCCCGGCCGCCGCGGCCCCGGTCACCGACGCCCGCGCCCTCACCGGCAAGCGCAGAATCGCCTTCGCCAGCTTCGTCGACGAGAACTACCTGCCCGGCTTCCTCGTCCTGCTGCGCTCCCTCGCCCTGACCAACCCGGGCGTCTGCGAGGACTTCATCGTCCTGCACGACGACCTGCGCCCGGCCTCCGTCGCGAAGATCCGCGCCCTGCACCCGCGGATCACCTTCCGCCGCGTGGACGCCGACCACTACGACTCCTACGTCAAGGGCGACCAGGACAACTACCTCGTCCGCAAGGCGTACTTCATCCTCGACGTCTTCAAGATCCGCGACTACGACACCGTGATCACCCTGGACACCGACATGGTGGTCCTCGGCTCGATCGGCGAACTGCTGTCCCTGCGCGAGGGACTGGCCGCCGTACCGCAGTTCTTCTACGGCCAGCACAAGCTCAACAGCGGCCTGCTCGTCATCCAGAAGGAGTACCTGACCGACGAGTTCTGCGCCCGCATCGACGAGATCGGCCG
Source organism: Streptomyces glaucescens (assembly GCF_002154375.1). GTDB lineage: Bacteria > Actinomycetota > Actinomycetes > Streptomycetales > Streptomycetaceae > Streptomyces > Streptomyces glaucescens. Next base: position 7,608 of record NZ_MUND01000706.1, read on the forward strand.
CTCCGGCGCCTACGAGCTGGACAAGCACGACCAGGGCATCCTCAACGCCCTCCTCGACGGCGACTTCGTCCGCCTCGACGCGAAGTACAACTTCGTCAAGCGGCGCCTGTCCGGCGACCTCCCGGTCCCCGACGACACCGCGATCCTGCACTTCACCGGCCGCCACAAGCCCTGGCAGGGCGGCGAGTCCGGCTACGAGCAGGCCCAGGAGCGCTGGCGCGAGTACCGGATGAGCGACGCCGACCTCCAGGCCGCCTTCGTCGCCCGCGGCGGCTCCCCGCACCGTGACCTGCTGGTCCACTTCGGCACCCCGCACGTGGAGCGCACCGGTGACGTCGACACCGCCCGCAAGGTCGCCCTCGCGCACATCGGCAACGGCGACTACCAGGCCGCCGTCGACATCATGGAGCGCGTCCACCTCCCCGTCGACGAAGCCTGGCCGCACGAGGTCTACGGGCACGCCCTGATGAGCGTCTCCCGCTACGAGGAGGCCCGCGCCCAGCTGCTGCTGGCCACGGCCGCGCCCAACCGGGCCGCCACCGCCTTCTCCCGGCTCGCCCAGATCGCCTGGGTGCACGGCGACGACGCGACCGCGCAGAAGTACGCCCTCCAGGGGCTCACCGTCGACCCCACGCACCGGGCCAGCCGCATCTGGCACCAGCGCACCCTCTCCATGCCCGCGCAGGCGCAGGGCAGCCCGGACCAGCAGCTCGCGCATGTCGCGTTCTACATGGACCGGCAGGGCAACGCGGGCGACAAGCTGCTCCCGGAGTCCGTCCGGCTCGCCTTCGACCCGGACACCACGGGCCGCCGCTGGCTCTCGGTGCACGCCCACCGGCTGTTCGACGAGGCGGCCCTGGAGCGGGTCAACGCCCGGCGCGGCCTGGTCATCGGCGGCGGCGGCCTGTTCATCCCGGACACCATGCCCAACGGCAACAGCGCCTGGCAGTGGAACGTCCCGGACGAGCTGCTGGAACGCATCGAGGTGCCGATCGCGGTGTACGCCGTCGGTTTCAACGCCTTCGACGGCCAGTCCTACCGCGCCAACCGGTTCCGCGAGTCGCTGCGCAAGCTGGTGGAGAAGTCGGCCTTCTTCGGGCTGCGCAACCACGGCTCGATCGAGAAGGTGCGGGCCATGCTCCCGGCCCACCTGCACGACAAGGTGCGCTTCCAGCCCTGCCCGACCACGGTCACCCGGCAGCTGGTCGACGGCTGGCGGGACCCGGCGACCCGCGACGACACCATCCTGATCAACGCCGCCTACGACCGCGCGGGCCTGCGCTTCGGCCACGACTACGGCTACTTCCTGGCCCAGATGGCCCAGGCGGTGCGGGACCTCGGTGAACTGGCCGAGGTGCAGTGTGTCGCCCACTCGCTGGACGACGAGCGGATCGCCTTCGACCTGCGGCGCGAGCACGGCATCTCGCTGCCGGTCATCCCGATGTACGACTTCGGCAACGACGAGATCCGCGAGCTGTACGCGCGGACCAAGCTGGTCATCGGCATGCGCGGCCACGCGGGCATGATCCCGTTCGGCTGCGGGACGCCCATCATCAGCCTGATCTCGCACCCGAAGATGGCGTACTTCCTGCGCGACATCGAGCGCCCCGAGTGGGGCGTCTCCGTCCACGACCGCAACCTGGCGGCGATCCTCGTGGAGCGCTCCCGCGAGCTGCTCGCCGACCACGCGAAGACGGTGGCGGACGTGCACGGCCGCCAGCAGGAGCTGTGGAAGATCACCCAGGCGAACGCGGCGGAGCTGCGGACCCTCCTGGGGAGCTGACCCAGGTCCGGGCCCCCACGCCGGTGGGGGCCCGCCTCAGCGTCCGACGGCCCTGCGCACCAGCTTCGCCAGCGGCGAGCCCTCCTTGTCGTACGCCGTCCGCAGCTGCTTGAAGTGGTCGGCGCGGGTGCGGGCGAGGTACTCGTCGCCGGTCAGCCTGCGCGCGATCGACCAGGCCTGCCGGTGCCGGCCGTCGTAGTGGGCGACGTACGCCTTGGCCAGCTCCAGCACCGACCTGAACGGGATGCCGCCGGTGTGGTCGCGGTCGATCCGTTCCTGCACGGCCGAGATCAGCTCCAGCTTCCGCTCGTACGGGAAGGAGTCCTCGGTGATGGCGGTCAGCACCTCCTCCGGGATCGGCCGGGTCACCTCGAAGGCGAGGGTGGAGCGGATGGGCGGTCCGGCGATCTCGATGTACGGCAGCAGCGCGCCCGTGCTGTAGTGCAGCCAGGGCAGCCGCGGTCCGGCGAAGTCCTGGTGCAGCACGACGGAACCCGGCCGCAGCCGGGTGAGGAACCGCTCGGAGACACAGCGGAAGACCCGGGCCGTCTTGGCTATGTCGATGTGCAGGAACTCGACGGGGGAGTGGTCGTCCGGGTCGGAGGTCTGCCACAGGTCGCCGGCGTGGATCTCCAGGAAGGGCAGGAACGGCTCCAGGCGGCTCTTGAAGTCGTCGAGGAAGGAGTTGTCGTCCGCGGGCTTGGTGCCGCCGGTGAAGAACTTCTCGGTGGCGAAGGTGCCCTTGCCGACGCGGAAGAAGTCGTACGCGTGCAGCCGGCCCGTCTTCGCGTCGAACACCGGCGACTCGTGCAGCCCGAGCGCGAGCGCGTACGTCGATCCGCCGCCGCCGGAGCCCAGTTCGACGATCCGGTCGTCCCCCGTGAGGACGTGGCGGCCGACCAGGTACAGGAACTGCAGCTCCCAGGTGCTCACCTGGGTGTAGGGCAGGTTGTCCGGCAGCGTGACGCTGTCGAGCATCGGGTAGAGCCGGCCGAGCTGGGTCATGAGAGCCTCACGGGGGTCGGTGGGACGGCGTCCCGATCCTAGGGACAGGCACGCCGTCTCACCATGGAATCAAGGGAGTAAACCGACTGCTCGCCATCGTTTCACTGCCCTTACCCCGCAGTTCACCTGTGATTCGCCTAACGGCGTACGGCCTTCCTCAACGCCCGTGCCCGGCGCACCACCCGCCGCGCGGCCGCGTTGTTCGGCAGGAACGCCAGCCGCTCCGGGATACCGCCCGGCAGGCCCAGCGAGGTGAGCCGCTTGCGCTTGAAGTAGCGCTGCACGCCCGGCCCGTAGTGCGCCGCCAGGAACCGCTCCGCCGCCGGGCGCAGCCCCGACTGGATCTGCGGCTGCATGGTGAAACCGACAGCCGTGACCAGCCCCGTCAGCAGATCCCCGGCCAGCGGTTCCGCCTCGCCCTCCAGCGGCGGCAGCAGCGCGTCGGCCAGCGTCACCGGCACCCGGTTGCTGTTCTGATACGGCGTGAGCCGGTCCAGCAGCGGCTCGGTGCCGATCCGGGCCACCGGCAGCCCGTAGAACGTGGCGGCGGTGAACAGCGCGGTCGAGAAACAGCCCACCACCAGCGCCGGCGCCGCCCTCTCGAACAGCACCTCCGCCAGCACCGGCGTGTCCAGCACGGTCAGCGCCACGCCCAGCCGCTCGGCCTCGGTCTCCAGCGCGCGGCTGTAGCTCGCCGGGGCCGTCGGATGCGGCTTGAAGACGATCGTCCGGTGCCCGCGCGCCACCGCGCCGCGCAGCATCCGCACGTGCAGATCCTCCTCCTCCCCGGGGGAGAGTATCTTCAGCGCCGACAGATACTGGCCGAGCAGCAGGGCCGCGCCCGACGGCACCTCCGGCAGCTCCGGGAGGGCGCCGGTGAGCCCGCTCAGCACCTTCAGGAACGCCTGCGTCGGCACCACCTGCGCGGGAACGCCGAACTCGGTCAGCAGCAGCGGCTCCAGGCCCGGCACCAGGTCCAGGTGGAGCAGCCGCCGCACCCGGGTGCCGACCAGCGGGTCCAGCTTGTTGCGGGTCGGGCCGTAGCTCATCAGGCCGTCGGCGTACACGTCGATCGGGGCCCCGGTGAAGATCTGCGCCACCGTGAGCGCCGGGCTGACCTGGATCGACTCCAGGACCAGCGCCACCCGGTCCTCGCCCAGCCCCCACAGCAGCCGCAGATAGCGCTCGAACAGCGGCAGGTCGTCGGGGCGGGGCTGCCAGGCGCCCGGGTGGAACGGGCTGATCGCCTCGTTGAAGGAGATGACGGCGTCGAAGTGCTCGCGCAGCTGCTCGAAGCCCGGCATCGCGTCGACCGCCGGGGTGGTCTCCGGGGTCATGGCGTTGTTGAACACCAGCAGGATCCGGCGGTCCGCGGCGTCGAAGCAGTCCGACTCGATCGCGGCGGCCAGGGTGGCCGCGCCGTACAGGGTGGAGACGCAGAAGATCTGGGTGGTCCGGGACATCAGGCGGCCGCCTTCGCTGTGGTGACCCGGCGCCGCAGCCGCCGCAGCGCCGAGGCGCGGCGCAGGTCCATGGTGTCGAGCACGTCGCCGAGCGCGTCCTGCGGCATCCGCTTGATCGCCGCCGCGCTCATGGCGCGCAACCGCTTGGCCACCGACGGCTCGAACTTGTCGATCTCCGACAGGTGGTGGGCGATGATCGCGCAGTAGGTGCGCACCGCCTTCGGCAGCAGCCGGTCCGCGTCCCGGTCCGCGGCGGTCTCCCCGATCACCTGGTCGAAGGCGCGGATGAAGTCCAGCTGGCGGACGTCACCGATCTGGGTGAGGGAACCGGCGACCCCGCGCCGGTAGAAGACGCCGAGCAGCCCCACCACGGCGAACGACTCCGCCTCCCGGTGCAGCTTCCAGATCCACGGCCGGTCCTCGGCGGTGCGCAGCCCGTCGGTGAAGTGCAGCAGCCCCCGGTCGAGCAGCCGCCGGTGGAAGACGCCGGCCCAGGCGTAGGGGTAGTCCACCGAGGTGGAACGGTCGGCGGGCAGGATCGCCTCGCGCGGGTTCAGCACCTCCCCGCGCAGCCCGACCGGCACCCGGTGCACGGAGCGGGCCCGCGCGGTGGCCTGGACGTGGTCGGTGCGCACGAAGTCGCAGCCCAGCTCCTCGACGGCCGCGACCAGCTCGCTCAGGTAGCCGGGCGCGAGCCAGTCGTCACCGTCCAGGAAGGCCAGGTACTCGCCGGTCGCCGCGTCGAGTCCGGTGTTGCGCGCGGTGGCGAGTCCGCCGTTCTCCTCCCGGTGGATCAGGCGCACCCGCGCGACCTCGGAAAGTTCCTCGGCGGCGCGTTCGAGAATGGCCGGTGTCCCATCCTTCGATTTGTCGTCGACCAGGATGAACTCGAAGTCGGCACGGGCGTTCGCGCGAAGGCTTCTGAGGTTGTCCGGGGCGTATTGCTGAACGTTGTAGAACGGCACGATCACGGAAAGCTTTGGCACCTGAGAAAGCCTAGGAGGCGGCCCGGCTGCGGAACTTTCCGCCGCCGGTACACCGGGTGAACTCCATGTGTCGGAACAGTGCATGCCGTGTACTTTCCCGCCCGCGACATGCCAGTTCGGCTCTCGGTGGGGCGCTGTTAACTTTTTGTTGAGTCCTGGTTGGGCCGTAACTCGGAATTGCTTCCTAGCGTCTTGGACGTGCCACCAAGTACAACGAAGCCCCCACGCATCGCCGTACTCGCGGACTCCGACACCCGCTGGAAATGGGGTGCGCTGACCGCGGACCGCATCGTCCCGGGCCCGTCCACGGAAACCGCCCCCGCACAGGGGGCGGCGGCCGCACCCGTCCTGGACGGATTCCTGCTGCGCGGCCGGTCCACCCCCACCCCGCGCCAGCTCGCCGAGGTGGGCGTGCGCGCCGACTCCCTGCGCGAGGTCACCGCCGTCGAGTTCCTGCACACCATGGCGCGGGAGCCCTACGACGTGCTCGTCCTCGCCCTGGTCGGCGGCGGCGTGCAGGCGATGCTGCACGGGCTGAAGCGGGTGTGGGAGGACCGGCCCGCCCGGCCCGCCGTCGTCACCGGCTACGTCGGCGTCGTCTACGAGAAGCTCGCCGACGGACTGCTGCTGCGGCACGGCGCGGACCTCGTCCTCGCCAACTCCCGTCAGGACGCCGAACGCTTCCGGGCCGTGTACGACGGGGTCGGCGCCGACTCCTCCGCCGTGACCGAGGTGGCACTCCCGTTCCTCGGCGGAGCACCGTACACCGGCGAACACGCCCCCTACACGGTCGTCTTCGCCGCCCAGCCGTCCGTCCCGGACAACCGCAAGGACCGCACCTACCTGCTCGACCGGCTCGTCCGGCACGCCCGGCTGCACCCCGAACGCGAGGTGCTGCTCAAACTCCGCTCCAAGCCCGGCGAACACACCACCCACATCGAGGAACTGCCCTACCAGAAGCTCGCCCAGCGCCTCGACCTGCCGCCCAACTTCCGGCTCGTCTACGGCAACATGGGCGAGGTCCTGGACCGCACCGACCTGCTGGTCACGGTCAGCTCCACCGCCGCCCTGGAATCCCTGCACCGCCGGATCCCCACCGTCGTCCTCACCGACCTCGGCGTCCGCGAGGTGCTCGGCAACCACCACTTCGTCGGGTCCGGCTGCCTCGCCTCGTGGGACCAGCTCGACGCGGGCCACCGGCCGGTGCCGGACGAGGAGTGGGTGGCCCGCGTCGAGCTGGT
>NZ_MUND01000707.1 GCF_002154375.1 Streptomyces glaucescens
AAGTACATCGAGTACGCCACCGCCTCCCGCCTCGCCGGCCCCTACACCATCCGCCGCACCGGAGACTGGGCGGGCTGGGGCGGCTACCGCGAGGGCCCCGCACTCGTCCAGCTCGACAACGACGGCTGGCGGATCTTCCTCGACGGCTACGGCGACGGCGGCTACTACTACAGCGACAGCCACGACACCTTCGCCACCTGGACCGCCCCCAGGCGACTGCCCGGCATCTCGGGCACCGCCCGCCACTTCACCGTGGTCAAGGAGACGGTGCCGGGCGGAGTGACACTCGCGAAGGACGTGACCCGCTCCCTGCGCTCGGCGAACTACCCCACCCGCCACTGGCAACGGCGGTCCGGCCTGCTCGACCTGCCTGTCGTGACCGGCTCCAGCACCGCCGCCGACAAGCAGGCGGCCACCTTCACCGTCGTCCCCGGCCTGGCCGACCGCGGCGCCTGCTCGTTCCGCGACTCCGCGGGCAACCACGTGCGCCATTACGGCTTCCGTGCCCGGCTCGACCCGAACGACGGCACGGCCGCCTTCGCCCGCGACGCCACCTTCATCGCCCGTACCGGCACCACGTCCGGCTCGGTCCGCTTCGAGTCGTACAACTACCCGGGCCACTATCTGCGCCACTACGGCCACCAGCTCCGCGTCGACCCCTCCGACGGCACCGATCTGTTCCGCCAGGACAGCTCCTTCGTGCCGGTGACGGCCTGGGCGTAGCGGGGGGCCGTCCGTCCCTCCCCGCGGGTGAGCGATGGCGGCCTGTGACCGATTGATCCCAGAATGGTGTGGAACCCGTCGGACGGAGGGCAGACCGCCATGGCACAGGACGCCACCTCTTCGAGCAAGCTGCGCAGCAACCGCGCCGCGCTGCCCCACAAGGTGGGCTACGCCCTGCGCCACCCGGCCCGCGTGGCGCCGTACCTGCGCCGGGCCGGGCGGGACGCCTGGCTGCGCCTGAAGCACCCGGACCACGTCGGCTACTACCGGGCGGTCATGGCGTCCGACACCCGCCGCGACCCGGAGGCCGCGGTCGGCAGCCGCAGCCACGACCGGTGGCTGGCGCTGGGTGCGATGCAGTTCGACTACCTGCTGGAGCACGGCCTGCGGCCCGGGCACCGCATGCTCGACATCGGCTGCGGCAACCTGCGCGGCGGCTGGCGCTTCATCGACTATCTGGACGCGGGCAACTACTACGGCATCGACATCTCGCCCGACATCCTCATCGCGGCGAAGAGGACGCTCGCCGAGCGGGGGCTCCAGGGCAAGCTGCCGCACCTGACCATCACCGGCGACCTGACCCTGGACTTCCTGCCCGACGAGCACTTCGACGTCGTGCACGCGCACAGCGTCTTCTCCCACTCCCCGCTGGAGGTCATCGAGGAGTGTCTGGCCCACGTCGGCCGGGTGCTGAAGCCGGACGGCTTCTTCGACTTCACCTTCGACCGCACCGAGGGCACCGAACACCAGGTGCTGCGCGAGGACTTCTACTACCGCACCGACACCTTGCTGGCCGTGGCCCGCCGTCATGGTCTGCACGGCCGGTTCATGGAGGACTGGGAGCGGCGGCCCCACGGACAGTCGAAGATCCGCGTCAGCCGTTCGCCGGTGCCTCGGTGATGTCGACCATCCAGGGGACGCCGAAGCGGTCCGTGCACATGCCGAACACATCGCCCCACATCTGCTTCTCCAGCGGCACGGAGACGGAGGCGTCGGCGGACAGCTTCTCCCAGTAGCCGCGCAGCTCGTCGGCGTCGTCCCCGCTCAGGCTCACCGCGAAGGCGCTGCCTGGGGTGTATTCCATGCCGGGCGGGGTGTCGGCGCCCATCAGGGTGAAGCCGGCCGGGGTCTCCAGCATGCCGTGCATGATCTTGTCGGCTTCCGCGGCGTCCGGCCGGCCGAACTCGCCGAAGGTGCTGAGCGTGAGCGTGCCGCCGAACACTTCCTTGTAGAACTCCATGGCCTGCCGGGCATCGCCGTCGAAGCTGAGATACGGGTTGAGACGCGAGGGCATGCAACCTCCCGGACCGAAGGAACCGAAACGGAACAAAGCGGATGAATCGTCGGACGGGCGCAGAGTAGCGCGGGACGTGGCGTGTTCCGGCGCATCTCCCGCGACGGGGGTCGTGGCGTGGCCCGCGTACGCTGTCCGCGGTACCGGCGGAGCGCCGCCCACAAGGCGGCGCCCGGCCCGGCGAGCCGTCGTACCCGACGCCGAAGGAGCCCGATGAACCCCGGCCTCACCGCGCCCTGTGCCGTGCGCACCGCGCCGCTGGAGGACTTCTCCCTGGAGATGACCGGCAAGGACGTGCCGCACCTGGAGGAGGCGCACCACCTCATCCCGCCGGGCACCCGCATCAACGTCACCTTCCTCGGCAACGAGGATCTGCGGATGCGCCTGGCCGCCGCGCGGGCCGTGAAGCGGCTGGGTTTCGTGCCGGTCCCGCACCTCTCGGCCCGCCGCCTGGCCTCCCGGGCCGAGCTGGAGGAGTTCCTGGAGGGGCTGCGCGCCGACGGCACCGGGGAGCACGTGTTCGTGGTCGGGGGAGACCCGGCCCGGCCGCAAGGCCCGTACGAGGACGCGCTCGCCGTCATCCGGACCGGACTGCTGGAGCGGTACGGCGTCCGCCACGTCGGCGTCAGCGGCTACCCGGAGGGTCACCCCGCGATCGCCGGACCCGTGCTGTGGGCCGCCCTCGCCGACAAGACCGCGGCGCTCGCGCGACGGCGGCTGGGCGGGCATGTGACCACCCAGTTCGGATTCGACGCCGATCCGGTGCTCTCCTGGGTGGCCGAGACCCGCGGGCGCGGAATCGACCTGCCGATCCGGATCGGCGTGCCCGGGCCGGCCGGGGTGCGACGGCTGATGTCGTACGCCACTCGCTTCGGCGTCGGCACCAGCGCCTCCATCGCCCGCAAGTACGGGTTCTCCCTCACCAACCTGATGGCCACGGCCGGCCCCGACCGGTTCCTGCGGGCCCTGACCGCCGGGTACGACCCCGCCGTCCACGGCGATCTGAAGGTGCACTTCTACACGTTCGGCGGCCTGAAGGCGACCGCGGAGTGGGTGGCGGCGTTCGCCGCGCGACCCGCCGCGGAGTCCGGGGCGGGCGCCTGACGCCGGAGCCCGGACCGGTCGCCTTCCGGCGGGCGGCGGCGAGGGCCGGAACGGCGGCGAGGGGCCGGAGCGTCGGCTCCGGCCCCTCCTCGGTGGGGTTGCGCGGCGGTCAGGCCGCGGCGGCCTCGCCGTGCAGCCGCGCGACGACCTCGGTCAGCTGCGCGGCGACCTCGGTGTCGTCGGCCGGGTGGGTCTCGGCGAAACGCTCGAGCGAGCCCGGGATGGACAGCTTGACGTCCTCCAGCACCTTGGCGCCCGCGACGCCGACGGACTTGCGGGTGTCGTCGTGCGCCCAGACGCCGCCGTACTGGCCGAACGCGGTGCCGACCACGGCGACCGCCTTGCCGACGATGGCGCCGGCGCCGTACGGGCGGGACAGCCAGTCGATGGCGTTCTTGAGCACGGCCGGCATGGTGCCGTTGTACTCGGGGGTGAAGAGCAGCAGCGCGTCGGCGGCGGCCACGGCCTCGCGCAGCCGGAGGGCGGCGGCCGGGACCGAGCCCTCGACGTCGATGTCCTCGTTGTAGAACGGGATCTCGGCCAGGCCCTCGAACAGCTGGATGTCGGCGCCCTCGGGAGCGTGCTTCACGGCGGCCTCGGCGAGCTGGCGGTTGTGCGAACCGGCGCGGAGGCTGCCGACGAGCGCGAGGATGCGAACGGACATGGGTACTCCCGATGACTGAGAAAAACGGCGGTTGGCGGCCGGGGTCCGATCCGGACCGGGGTCCGCTTAATGTTGTAGCAGGTAACCGGACCGCGGTCCAGTTTCATTCCCGATGCTTTACGCTGTCTTCATGTCCGCCTCCCTGCCACCCTTCCCGCCGCCCCAGAAGCCCGAGTTGCTGGAGCTCGGTGTCCGCGGGCAGGACCCCTGCCTGCGCGCCGACGCCGCGCGCAACCGGGCCCGGCTGCTGGAGGCCGCCGCCCGGCTGATCGCCGAGCACGGCGCGGCCGGCGTCACGATGGAGGCCGTGGCAGCGGCGGCCCAGGTGGGCAAGGGGACGGTCTTCCGGCGCTTCGGTGACCGAGTCGGCCTGCTCACCGCGCTGCTCGACCACTCCGAGCGCAAGTTCCAGGCCTCGTTCCTCAGCGGCCCCCCGCCGCTCGGCCCCGGTGCCCCGCCGGTGGACCGGCTGAACGCCTTCGGGCATGCGACGCTGCGCCACGCGACCGAGTCGCTGGAACTCCAGATCGCGGCCGAGCCCACACCGGACCGCCGCTTCACCGCACCGCCCCGGCGGCTGCTGCGCGGCCACGTCATGATGCTGCTGCGGCAGGTGGTCCCCGAGGCGGACTGCGAACTGCTCGCCCTGACGCTGATGGGCTATCTCGACCCGGTCGCCGTCCAGCACCTCACCCGGCAGTGCGGGATGCCCCTGGAACGCCTGGAGGCGGGCTGGACCGACCTGGTCACCCGGGTCACGGGCACGGAACCGGCCGCGACCGGAGATCACTGACGTCCACAGGGGCGCGCGAGGTGACCGAGGGACGGTCGACGGCGCCGCGCGTGCGCCCGGGGGTGCCCGGCCCTCCGCCTCCGGGCTTCTGCCAAGATGCCGTACGTCATGGTGCAGATACCGAAAACGCCCGCGCCCGTGCAGCGCTGCTCCGCGCCCACGAGTGCCGATGTGGCCCGTCTGGCAGGCGTCTCCCGGGCGACCGTCTCCTACGTCCTGAACAACACCAGCGCCGTACGGATCAGCGAGCCCACCCGGCGCCGCGTCCACGAGGCCGCGAAGGAACTCGGATACGTACCGCACGCGGCGGCGCGCAGTCTGCGCGCCGGGCACAGCCGGATGGTCCTGATGCCCGCCCCGGCCATCCCGGTCGGACCGCTCTACAGCCGGTTCATCAACGAGCTCCAGCAGGCCCTCGGCCGCCTCGACTACACGGTCGTGCAGTACGGCAGCCTCGGCCTGACCGGTGACGACGCCGCCCGTGCCTGGGCCGAGCTGCGTCCGGTGGCCGTGCTGGTGCCCGGATTCGACCTCGGCCCGCAGGGAGTGGCCCTGCTCAAGCGCTCCGGCGCGCGTGCCGTGGTCACCCTGGGGCCGGAGGCGGTGCAGGGCGCGCACGCGCTGCTCATGGACCACGCGGCGGTCGGCCGTGCCGCGGGTGCCCATCTGTACGCCCGTGGCCGGCGCCGGATCGGCGTCGTGGTGCCCGGGGAGCCCGGCCTGGAGGTCTTCTCCCGGCCCCGCCTGGACGGCGTACGCCAGTCCCTGCGCGGCACCGGCGCCACCGTCACCGAGCTGCCGCTCGCCTACGAGGAGGAGGCCGCGGCCGGGCTCGCCGCGCGCTGGCGGGACCTCGGTCTGGACGGGGTGTTCGCCTACAACGACGAGTACGCCGCGCTGCTCCTGCGCGCGCTCCAGGACGAGGGCGTGGCCGTCCCCGGCGACACGGCCCTGATCGGCGCCGACGACCTCATGGTGGGGCGGCTGCTGCGGCCCCGGCTGAGCACCGTGCACATCGAGCTGCCGTCGGGTCGCGACCTCGCCGAACTCGTCGACCGGGCGGTCCGCGAGCCTGGCGCGGCACTGGAGCGCCGCGAGGTGCTGGGAGCCGCGGTGGTGCACCGCGACTCCAGCTGACCGTGCGTCACGTCACCGATGTGCAGAGGGAGATCGAGGGAGAGGGGAGTCACTGGCCGTTCTGCTCGGCCTGCGCCGGTGTCTGCCCGGCCTGTGCCTGCTCCTGCGCCTGCTGTGCGGCGACCGCCTTGTGGACCTCGTCCATGTCGAGCTTGCGGGCCTGCCCGATGACATCCGCGAGGGCCGCCTCCGGCAGCGCTCCCGGCTGCGCGAACACCGCCACCCGGTCGCGGACGATCATCAGCGTGGGAATCGACTGGATGCCGAAGGCCGCCGCGAGCTCCGGCTGCGCCTCGGTGTCCACCTTGCCGAACACCAGGTCCGGGTTCTCCTGCGCCGCCTTCTCGTAGACCGGCGCGAACTGCCGGCACGGACCGCACCAGGCCGCCCAGAAGTCGATCAGGACGAAATCGTTGTCCGTGACCGTCTGGTCGAAGTTCTCCTTGGTCAGCTCCACGGTGCTGCTCATGGCCTATCCCTCTTCCTGGTGTGGGGCGGTACCCCGCTGCGGGGCGAGCCGTCCGGACAACACTGCCCGGCCGGCGGCTATTCCGTGCGCGCACCGGCAGGCGTCCCCGCGCGCACGGTCACGCATCCGCGCGCGTACCCCTGTGGCCACCCCGCACACCACCCACCAGACTGACCCCATGACGGAAACGGATTCCATCGCGTACGACGTCGTGGTCCTCGGGGCCGGGCCCGTGGGGGAGAACGTCGCCGACCGCACCCGCGCGGCCGGCCTCACCACCGCGGTCGTGGAGAACGAGCTGGTCGGCGGCGAATGCTCCTACTGGGCGTGCATGCCCAGCAAGGCCCTGCTGCGGCCGGTGATCGCCCGCGCGGACGCCCGCCGCGTCCCCGGTCTGCGCCACCTGGTGCAGGGCCCCCTCGACGCGCCCGCGGTGCTCGCCCACCGGGACTACTACACCTCGCACTGGCAGGACGACGGGCAGGCGGGCTGGCTGGACGGCATCGGCGCCGACCTGTACCGGGGGCACGGCCGCCTCGCCGGACCCCGCACGGTGACCGTCACCGGGTCCGACGGGACCCACCGCACCCTGACCGCCCGGTACGCCGTCGCCGTCTGCACCGGCACCCGCGCCCAGCTGCCCGGCCTGCCCGGACTCGCCGACGTCCGGCCCTGGACCAGCCGGGAGGCCACGAGTGCCAAGGCGGTGCCCGGCCGGCTGATCGTGGTGGGCGGCGGTGTGGTGGCCACCGAGATGGCCACCGCCTGGCAGGCGCTCGGCTCCCGGGTGACCATGCTGGTCCGCGGGAAGGGCCTGCTCTCCCGGATGGAGCCGTTCGCCGGGGAACTCGTCGCCGAGGCCCTCACCGAGGCCGGCGCCGAGATCCGCACCGGCACCTCCGTGGAGTCCGTCAGCCGCGAGAACGGCACCGTGGTGGCCGTCACCGACGGCGGCGAACGGATCGAGGCGGACGAGATCCTCTTCGCCACCGGCCGCGCCCCGCGCACCGACGACATCGGCCTCGACACCGTCGGCCTCGAACCCGGCGACTGGCTGCCGGTCGACGACAGCCTGCGGGTCACCGGCACGGACTGGCTCTACGCGGTCGGCGACGTCAACCAGCGCGCGCTCCTCACCCATCAGGGCAAGTACCAGGCCAGGATCGCGGGCGCCGCGATCGCCGCCCGGGCCTCCGGCGGGACGAGCCTGGAAGCCGGCCCCTGGGGCGCGCACACCGCCACCGCCGACCACGCCGCCGTCCCCCAGGTCGTCTTCACCGACCCCGAGGCGGCGGCCGTCGGCCTCTCCCTCGCCGAGGCCGAACAGGCCGGCCACCGCGTCCGTGCGGTCGACGTCGAGTTCTCCTCGGTAGCCGGGGCCGGACTGTACGCCGACGGCTACCGGGGCCGGGCCCGCATGGTCGTCGACCTGGAGGACGAGATCCTGCGCGGGGTCACCTTCGTCGGCCCCGGCGTCGGTGAGCTGATCCACTCGGCCACGATCGCGGTCGCCGGCCAGGTCCCGGTGGGGCGGCTGTGGCACGCGGTTCCCTCGTACCCGACGGTCAGCGAGGTGTGGCTGCGGCTGCTGGAGGCGTACCGGGACAGCTGACGTGCGGACGAGTGACCGCCCCGGTCACTCCGGCAGGCCGAACCCCAGGGCCCGCGCCGCCTCGTGCGGCGTGGGCTGGGACCAGCGCTCCGCCATCGCCTGGTTCGACGACAGCGAGCGCGACTCGGCGCGGTCGAGGTAGAGCACGCCGTCGAGGTGGTCGGTCTCGTGCTGCACGATCCGCGCGGGCCACCCGGAGACCACCTCGTCCAGGGCACGGCCGCACTCGTCCGCGCCCGTCAGCCGCACCCGGGCCGGCCGCGCCACCACCGCCTGCCAGCCCGGCACGCTCAGACAGCCCTCGAAGAACGCGGCCCGCTCCGCCCCGACGGGCTCGTACGCCGGGTTCACCAGCACCCGGAACGGCAGCGGCACCCGCCCGCGCGCCCGCCGCACCTCCTCCGGTACCGGCGCCGGGTCCTCCACGACCGCGATCCGCAGCGCCACCCCAACCTGCGGCGCGGCGAGCCCGACCCCCGGCGCCGCGTGCATCGTCCGGCGCAGGGCCTGCACGAACCGGGCCAGCAGCGCCGGTTCCAGCTGCCCGTCGAACGGCTCCGCCGGCCGCCGCAGCACCGGGTCACCCGCCGCGACGATGGACAACGGCCCGTCGGTGGCGAGGAGTTCCTCGACCTGCTCGGCAAGGGGCGCGCGCTGGCTGGGAGTAGACATTCCGCCAGCATGCCACGCCCACGCGCGCCTGTGACGCAGGTCACTCAAATCGCCGGGAACTCAAGGCACTCACGGTCCGACTACTGGACCACCACGGCCGAAACACCACTCGTCCCCGGAGAAACCCACCGATGACCACCGCTCCCTCGCCCCAACCGGACGAGGCCACCCAGCCGGCCGCGCCGACCCCGCCCGCGCCGTCCCGCGGCTGGGCGCCGCTGCGCCCGCTGATCCTGCGCCTGCACTTCTACGCCGGCGTGCTCGTCGCCCCGTTCCTGCTCGTCGCCGCGGTCACCGGCCTGCTGTACGCCGCGTCCTTCCAGGCCGAGAAGATCGTCTACGCCGACGAGCTGACCGTCTCCGTCGGCGACACCAAGCTGCCGGTCTCCGAGCAGGTCGCCGCCGCCCGCCAGGCCCACCCCGAGGGCACCGTCACGGCCGTGCGGCCCTCGCCGACGGCCGACGCCACCACCAGGGTGCTGCTGTCCGGTGTCCCCGGCGTCGACGCGGACCACACCCTCGCCGTCTTCGTCGACCCGTACACCGCCAAGGTGGAAGGCGCCCTCGAACAGTACGGCGCCACCGGCGCGCTGCCGCTGCGCACCTGGATCGACGAGCTGCACCGCGATCTGCACCTCGGCGAGACCGGCCGCCTCTACAGCGAACTCGCCGCCAGCTGGCTGTGGGTGATCGCCTCCGGCGGCCTGGTGCTCTGGTTCTCCCGCCGCCGCGCCCTGCGCCGGCTGCGCGGCACCACCGGCCGGCGCCGCACCCTCGGCCTGCACGGCACCGTCGGGGCCTGGGCCGCGGCCGGCTTCCTGTTCCTCTCGGCGACCGGCCTGACCTGGTCCGCGTACGCCGGGGCGAACATCGACGAACTGCGCACCTCGCTCGGCGGCGCCACCCCGGCGGTCGCGGCGACGGCGGCCGGCGACCACGCCGAGCACGGCGGCGCGGCGCCCTCCGGCGACCGGCGGGCCGCGCCCGGCGTCGGCCTGGACAAGGTGCTGGCCGCGGCGCGCGCCGAGGGGCTGACCGACCCCGTCGAGATCCAGCCGCCCGCCGACGCCTCCTCCGCGTACGTCGTCAAGCAGGTGCAGCGCAGCTGGCCCGAGAAGCAGGACTCGGTGGCGGTCGACCCGGCCACCGGCGAGGTCCTGGACGTGCTGCGGTTCGCCGACTATCCGGTCCTCGCCAAACTGACCCGCTGGGGGATCGACCTGCACTCCGGCGTCCTGTTCGGCCTGGTCAACCAGATCGCGCTGATGCTGCTCGCCGGGTCCCTGATCCTTCTCGTCCTGTGGGGCTACCGCATGTGGTGGCAGCGCGGCCGGGGCTCCGCCTTCGGCCGCCCGATCCCGCGCGGTGCCTGGGCCGAGGTGCCCCCGCAGATCCTGGTCCCGCTGCTGGCCGCGGTCGCGGTCGTGGGGTACTTCGTGCCGCTGCTGGGCATCCCGCTGGCCGTGTTCCTGGCCGTGGACGTCGTTCTTGGGGAGATCGCCCACCGGCGGGGACGGCGGACGTACGCCGCGAAGTAGCGGCTCCGCCGCACGCGGCACGGACCACGGGCCCGGCTCCACAGGGGGGAGCCGGGCCCGTACGTCGCCGCTTCCCGACGGTTCAGAGCTGCTCGAAGTCACCGGCCAGGGCGGAGGCGACCCGCAGATGCTGTCGAGCCTCCTCCTCCCGCCCCTGACGCTGGAGGGTGCGGCCCAGCAGCAGCCGGGCGTAGTGCTCCACCGGGTCGCGCTCGACGATGACCCGCAGCTCGGCCTCGGCGCGGCGCAGCTGGGCCGAGTGGTAGTAGGCGCGGGCCAGCAGCAGACGCGGACCGGTCTGCGCCGGCTCCTCCTCGACCAGCCCGTCCAGGACGCGCGCCGCGGTGGCGTAGTCCTTGGCGTCGAAGAACATCCGCGCGCGCTCCCAGCGCTCCGCCGGCGTCCCGTGGTCGTAGTACGTGGTCTCCACTGGTGACCTCCTTCGGACGCTGCAACAGCGGCGCATGGTTGAACATTCCACTACCCGGTCCGGGCCGGGGCGTCGGCCTGCCGGCGAAGCCCCCGGCGGGCCAGGGCACGTCGTCTGGATCAGCCTGGCCACGAGGTTGGGCACCTCTGGACCCACCCGACCTCGCGATGCCGGGATGATCCGAACGACATGCCCTAGGTTGAGCGGCATGAGCAATCTCGACCGTCAGGCGGTGCCGAGCGTGTGCGGCGGCCGCGGCTTCGTGGTGGCGGAACCCGTACGCGAACTCCTCAGCCCGCGCCACGTCCGGCTCGGTGAAGCCACCGAGGTGCGCCGGCTGCTCCCCAACCTGGGCCGCCGGATGGTCGGCGCCTGGTGCTTCGTCGATCACTACGGCCCCGACGACATCGCCGACGAGCCCGGCATGCAGGTGCCCCCGCACCCGCACATGGGCCTGCAGACCGTCAGCTGGCTCCACGAGGGTGAGGTCCTGCACCGCGACTCCACCGGCAGCCTCCAGACGATCCGCCCGCGCGAACTCGGCCTGATGACCTCCGGCCGGGCGATCAGCCACTCCGAGGAGAGCCCCCGCCCGCACGCCCGCTTCCTGCACGGAGCTCAGCTCTGGGTCGCCCTCCCGGACGCCCACCGGCACACCGACCCGCACTTCGAGCACCACGCCGACCTGCCGCTCGTCACGGCACCGGGCCTGACGGCCACCCTCATCCTCGGCGACCTCGACGGCGCTACCTCGCCCGGCACCGCGTACACGCCCATCGTCGGCGCCGACCTCGCCCTCACCCACGGCGCGGACGTACGCCTCCCCCTGGAACCGGACTTCGAGTATGCCGTCCTCGCCATGTCCGGCGAGGCCCACGTCGACGGTGTCCCCGTCCTCCCCGGCTCCCTGCTCTACCTCGGCTGCGGCCGCACCGAGCTCCCCCTGCGCGCCGGCTCGGACGCCGCCCTGATGCTGCTCGGCGGCGAGCCGTTCGAAGAGGAACTGATCATGTTCTGGAACTGGATCGGACGCTCGCAGGAGGAGATCGAACACGCGCGGCGGGACTGGATGGAAGGGACGCGGTTCGGGGAGGTGAAGGGGTACGACGGGGATCCGCTGCCGGCCCCCGAACTGCCGGCGGCGCCGCTGAGACCCCGGGGACGGATGCGCTGAGCCGTGGGAGCGGCTGATCGGCCGGCGGGGGCGGGCGACGCACCGTCGGACGCCGCCTCCAGCCGTTCCCGCTGCCCGGGAGAGCGGCCGGGCGTGCTGTGGGCCGGCTGCGCGACGCTGCGTCCCTGCGCTGCGGGAGCCCTCAGCGGAACCGAGGCCTTCGCCGGCGCCACGCCGGCCTCCTCACGCGCGTGGCGACCTTCACCCGGGCGGGTGCGCGGCGGCGGCGTCCGCCGGCAGCGGGGTACGGCTGTGTCATGAAAGCACTGGTCATCAACTGCACGCTCAAGAAGTCCCCCGAACCGTCCAACACCGCCGCTCTGGCCCAGGTGGTCGGGGATCGGCTCGCGGAGAGCGGCGGCGTCGACGTGGAGTACCTCCGAGCCGTCGATCTCGACATCCACCCCGGTGTCGTGAGCGAAGCCGTCGCAGCCGGCGACGACTGGCCCGCCGTCCACGCCAAGTTGCTGCGCGCGCACATCCTCGTCATCGCCTCCCCGACCTGGCTCGGCCGTCCGTCCTCCGTGGCCCAGCGTGTCCTGGAGCGCATGGACGCGATGCTCTCCGAGACAGACGACGACGGCCGCCCCGTCGCCTACAACCGTGTCGCGGGAGTCGTCGTCACCGGTAACGAGGACGGTGCGCACCACGTGATCAGCGAGATCAACGGCGCCCTGTGCGACATCGGTTACACCATCCCCGGCCAGTCGTGGACCTACTGGCACCTCGGCCCCGGCCCTGGCCCCGACTACCTCGACGATCAACGCGGTCACGAGTGGGCCCACAGGACCGGCCGCGCCATGGCCGCCAACCTGTACGACACCGCACAGGCCCTGGCCGCGAGTCCCCTGGGCGCTCCGCCTCAGTGACCGCGGCCCTTCCGGCGGGGCGGCGCGTGGCCGTGGCGCCGCTGGGTAGTCGGAGTGTCGGCGGGATGCGTCGGATGTGTGAACCGGAGGCCGGAATGCTGTCTCATGCGATCGAGCGGGGCGTGCTGGTCGTCACGGTGCACGACGATCCGGGGATCGACGGGCGGGCCGACCTCGTACTGGACATCGAGGGCCTCGTCCGCGCCTACCAGCCGGCGCCCGTGGTGATCGTTCTCGAGGAGCCGGCCGCCGGCGCCGCGGGACTCAGTGTCGTTCTCCGCGTCCACCGGGCATGCAATGCGCTGGGCGTACTGCTGTCGGTGGTGACATCGAGCGCCCCCGCGCGCCGGTTGCTGGAGGCGAACGCGGAGACCGGCACCACCCGGCTGATCATTCACGCGCGCGCCGACATAGCCGTGGCCACCGCGGCACTGGCCGCGGTGGCGTAGGAGCGTCGGAGCCCAGGACGCGCTCGACGCGTACCGCAGCTTCGACCGGCGCGAATCCGGTCGGACGAAGGTCGCGCTCGGAGTCACGGGGGACGGTTCGGTCGCCCGCGGCCTCGGTGAAGCGGCCGGAACGCGAGCGGCGACCACCGCGGGGACGCAGGGCCCGGTGGCGGCGGACGAGGAGCGCGGAGGTGCCGGTCGTGACAGCGCGCAGCCCGGCCCACCCGGCTCCGGGCTGCGGCACGGGCGCGCGGCCTCCACCCTGGACGAACAAGGCAGGGCCCCGGCGGTGCAGTGGGGAAGAGGAGATGTGATGCCGCATGCAGGACGACGAGCGGAAAGAGGCCTGGGACGAGTTCCGCGGCCTGGTGAACATGTCGCCGGCCGAACTGGAGAAGTGGCTGGCTTCGGAAGAGTCGCGGAGCGCCGGACAGCACAAGGACGGCGGCGAGTCCACCGGACATGCCTCCGGTCGGCGCATCCTGGACATCCTGCGGACGAACAAGGGTGACCTCTCGGACGACGACTACCAGCACATGCGGAAGGTCGTCGGCTACATCCGGCGGCATGTCGCTCAGCGGCCCTCGGGCGACGTTCGGGACACCCGGTGGCGGCATTCGCTGATGAACTGGGGCCACGATCCCCTGGGGTGACCCGAGACGGACACGCGGCGCCGAGGGACCACGAGGTGGCGCCGGCGCGCGCTCCGGATGGCGTGCCGACTTGAGCCGCAGGGGCGGTCGTGGCG
>NZ_MUND01000708.1 GCF_002154375.1 Streptomyces glaucescens
TCCGGGAACCGCACCGGCAGCGTGCTGCCGAGCACGCCCCAGCCGAGGCGGGCGTGACCGGGCGAGGGCGCGTCGGAGCGGATCAGCAGCAGCCCGCTGTCGGGATCGGCGAGCAGCAGCCGGTCGTCGCTGCCGGCGGCGATCTGCAACAGCGGCGACACCTCGCCGCCGCGCTCCAGGTCGACCACGACGGACTTCGTGCGACCGTCCAGCTCACGGTCGAGTGCGAGCATCCGCCCCGACCGGTCCAGCCACACCCCGCCCGAGCAGCGCCCCAGGATCTCCGCCACGTGCTCGGGCCCGAACGCGCCCCCGGCGACCAGCCACACCGCGCTGGAGCGCGGGCCGACGACAAGGGCGTACGCGCGGTCGCCGCCCGGCGCGGGCGGCAGCAGCCGCAAGCCGGAGTCCCCGCACTCGACCGCGCCCAGCGGCAGTTCGCCGGTGCCCGGGCCGGTCGGGTAGAGCAGCGAGAAGTTGTGCCGTCCGGCGGCGAAGCGGCGGATGAGGACCCGCCCGTCGCCCATCGGCTGCACCTCGGTGCCGGGCTCCTCGGGCTGGTTCCCGGGCAGCGGCACGGCGTACGGCTCGGGGCCGTCCAGGGTCCAGCGCTCCGGGTACCAGGAGTCGCCGCTGCGGGTGAGACGCGCTGCGTAGCCACCGTCCACCGTGATCACGCAACCCGGCCGCGGGGAGAAGCCGTCCAGGTCGCCGTCCCGGTCTCCCGCCGTGGGCTCGATCGCACAGGCCGTCATCATTCGGTCACCTCCGGCGACGAAGCTAGTTTTCGTACGCACAGACGGAGGACCGGCCGACCGTCGCTTCACACATAAGGGTGTCCCCCCGGCGGTTCACCTGAGGGAACGGGGACCTATGTGCTCCACGGGGCGTCGGGCCCGGATGAGCCGGCCGGATACCCGTCGGTGTGCCGGGTCGGTGGGCCGGTCCGGTGCCGGTCGGGCGACGGTCGGTGTGCCGGTCCGTACCGGCCGCGGTGGGGCGGCCGTGCCGTGACGCACCGGTTCAGGCCCGCGGAACAGGCAGGTAGCCTGTGTTCGTGCCCCGTCTGTCTGAAGTCATCACCGCGCTGGAGAACCTGTGGCCCGCCGAACGGGCCGAGTCCTGGGACGCGGTCGGAACGGTCGTGGGCGACCCCGGCCAGGAGGTCACCCGGGTCCTGTTCGCCGTCGACCCCGTCCAGGAGATCGTCGACGAGGCCGTGCAGCTCGGCGCCGACCTGCTGGTCACCCACCACCCGCTGTACCTGCGCGGAACGACGACGGTCGCGGCCTCCACCTTCAAGGGCCGGGTCGTGCACACCCTGATCAAGAACGACATCGCGCTGCACGTCGCCCACACCAACGCCGACACCGCCGACCCCGGTGTCTCCGACGCCCTCGCGGGCGCGCTGGACCTGCGCGTCGTACGGCCCCTGGTGCCCGACCCCACCGACCCGGAGGGCCGCCGCGGCCTCGGCCGGGTCTGCGAACTCGACCACCCGCTGACCGTCCGGGAGCTGGCCGCCCGCGCCGCCGAACGCCTGCCCGCCACCGCGCAGGGCATCCGCGTGGCCGGCGACCCCGAGGCGACCGTCCGCACGGTCGCCGTCAGCGGCGGCTCGGGCGACAGCCTCTTCGACCACGTCCGCGCGGCCGGCGTGGACGCCTTCCTCACCGCGGACCTGCGCCACCACCCGGCGTCGGAAGCCGTGGCCCACAGTCCTCTCGCGCTGCTCGACGCGGCGCACTGGGCCACCGAGTGGCCCTGGTGCGAGCTGGCCGCGAGCCAGCTCGACGAGATCTCCGACCGCAACGGCTGGGGCCTTCGGGTCCACGTCTCCAAGACGGTCACCGACCCCTGGACCGCCCACGCGGCGTCCACCCCGACCTCTAGCGCAATGGGAGCCCCCAACTGAACGCCGCGCCCGCCGACCAGATCCGACTCCTCGACGTCCAGGCGCTCGACGTGCGCCTCCAGCAGCTCGCGCACAAGCGCCGGTCGCTGCCCGAGCACGCCGAGATCGAGTCGCTGAACAAGGACCTCACGCAGCTGCGCGACCTGCTGGTGGCCGCGCAGACCGAGGAGAGCGACTGCGCCCGCGAGCAGACCAAGGCCGAGCAGGACGTCGACCAGGTGCGCCAGCGCGCCGCCCGCGACCAGAAGCGGCTGGACTCCGGCGCGGTCAGCTCGCCGAAGGACCTGGAGAACCTCCAGCGCGAGATCGTCTCGCTCGCCAAGCGCCAGGGCGACCTGGAGGACATCGTCCTGGAGGTCATGGAGCGCCGTGAGTCCGCGCAGGCGCGGGTCGCCGAGCTGACCGAGCGGGTCGCCTCCGTGCAGGCGAAGATCGACGACGCCACCGGACGCCGGGACGCCGCGTTCGAGGAGATCGACGGCGAGGCCGCCACGGTCACCAAGGAGCGCGAGGTCGTCGCCGGAGCCGTCCCCGCCGACCTGCTGAAGCTCTACGAGAAGCTGCGCGAGCAGCAGGGCGGTATCGGCGCGGCCAAGCTGTACGCGCGCACCTGCCAGGGCTGCCGCCAGGAGCTGGCCATCACCGAGCTGAACGAGATCCGCAAGGCCGCCCCGGACACCGTGGTGCGCTGCGAGAACTGCCGCCGCATCCTGGTGCGCACGGCCGAGTCCGGGCTGTAGGGGTCTTCGCGGTGCGGGAGTTCATCGTCGAGGCCGACGGCGGGTCGCGGGGCAACCCGGGGCCCGCGGGCTACGGGGCCGTCGTCATCGACGCGGCGACGGGGGAGACGCTGGCGGAGGCCGCCGAGTTCCTGGGCACGGTGACGAACAACGTCGCCGAGTACCGGGGGCTGCTCGCCGGGCTCCGCGCCGCCCGCGAGCTCGACCCGACCGCGCGGGTGCACGTCCGGATGGACTCCAAGCTGGTCGTCGAGCAGATGTCCGGCCGCTGGAAGATCAAGCACCCCGACATGAAGCCGCTCGCCATGGAGGCGTCCCGGGTCCTCCCGCCCGCGCAGGTGACGTACGAGTGGATCCCGCGCGAGCGGAACAAGCACGCGGACCGTCTGGCGAACGAGGCGATGGACCGCGGAGTCGCCGGCACTCCGCCCGCCGACCGGCCCGCCCCCGAAC
>NZ_MUND01000071.1 GCF_002154375.1 Streptomyces glaucescens
ACCGGGTACAGAGCACGCAAAGCGGGTTCCCGCCCGGCCCGTACCGGTGCGTCGGATGCTGACAGCCCTGGCACGGTCCGTCGACGGTGTGGGGGACCTGCCGGGTTCGGCGTTCGAGGCGGGTGTTCACGGTGCTCCTCACGGGTGTGTGGGGTGGATGGTGGGTGCGGGGTTCAGCGGGCCTTGGCTTGGTGCTGCTCGCCCATCTGGCGGGCGCGGGTGCTGCTGTCGGTCTCCCAGCCGGTGGCGCCGCAGGTGCACACGTACTGGTACTTGCGGCCGCCGCGGGCGGGCCGGATGTCGATGCGGTGGGTCTGGCGCATGGGGTCGGTCCTTTCGGTGGTCAGGCGGCGTGCTGGTAGTCGTCGGGGGTGGGGGTGGTGTGGGCGTCGATCTCGGCGAGGTTGATCTCGGCCTCGAAGTCGGCGGACGTCCAGGTGCTGGAGTCGTTGCCGTGGGCGGCGGCGAACTCGGGTCCGGTCATCGGGCGCTCCCCTCGGCCTTGGCGGAGACGGTGGCCGCGGTGTCGACGGGCTGCTGGACCGTGAGGGCGTCGAGGATTTCGTCGATGAGGGTGCTAAGGAGGCCCTCGACGGTGAGGGTGAAGACGAGGACGGCGACGATGCCGAAGGCGCTGGGCTGGTTGAGCAGCTCGTAGAAGGCGACGCCGGCGCCGAGGGTGCCGCCGTAGTAGGCGATGTTGGCGGTGGTCCGGATGGTGTTGGTCTTGATGCGCTGCTTGTTCACGGTGGTCCTTTCGCTGGCTGTTGGTGGGGTGCTGGTCGTGCGGGGGCCGTGCCCGCGGTGGCAGGGGGTCCGTGGCGGACACGACCTCCGGCAGGGCCAGAGGGGGTGGGGCCCGGCCGGGAAAGGGGGCGG
>NZ_MUND01000709.1 GCF_002154375.1 Streptomyces glaucescens
GATGGTCAAGGCGCTCAACGAGGACGGCCTGCGGGTCGTCATGGACGTCGTCTACAACCACACCGCCGCGAGCGGCCAGGCGAACACCAGCGTCCTGGACCGGATCGTCCCCGGCTACTACCAGCGGCTCCTGGCCGACGGCTCGGTCGCCAACAGCACCTGCTGCGCGAACACGGCCACCGAGAACGCCATGATGGGCAAGCTGGTCGTGGACTCGGTGGTCACCTGGGCCAGACAGTACAAGGTCGACGGGTTCCGTTTCGACCTCATGGGCCACCACCCCAAGGCCAACATCCTCGCCGTCCGCAAAGCCCTGGACGCGCTCACCGTCGAGAAGGACGGCGTCGACGGCAAGAAGATCATCCTGTACGGCGAGGGCTGGAACTTCGGCGAGATCGCCGACGACGCCCGCTTCGTCCAGGCCACCCAGAAGAACATGGCCGGCACCGGCATCGCCACCTTCTCCGACCGGGCCCGCGACGCGGTGCGCGGCGGAGGCCCCTTCGACGCCGACCCCGGCGTCCAGGGCTTCGCCTCCGGCCTGTACACCGACCCCAACCCGGACGCGGCCAACGGCACCCCGGCCCAGCAGAAGGCCCGCCTCCTGCACTACCAGGACCTGATCAAGGTCGGACTGTCCGGCAACCTCGCCGACTACACCTTCACCGACACCAGCGGCAAACGCGTCAAGGGCTCCCAGGTCGACTACAACGGCGCCCCCGCCGGATACGCGGCGGCCCCCGGCGACGCCCTCGCCTACGCCGACGCCCACGACAACGAGACCCTCTTCGACGCCCTCGCCTTCAAGCTCCCCGCGACGACGAGCGCCGCCGACCGGGCCCGCATGCAGGTCCTCGCCATGGCCACGGCCACCCTCTCGCAGGGCCCGGCCCTCTCCCAGGCGGGCACCGACCTGCTGCGCTCGAAGTCACTGGACCGCAACTCCTACGACAGCGGCGACTGGTTCAACGCCATCCACTGGAACTGCGCCGACGGCAACGGCTTCGGCCGCGGACTGCCGCCGGCCGCCGACAACCGGGACAAGTGGCCGTACGCCAAGCCGCTGCTCACACGGATCGGGGTCGGCTGCCCGCAGATCGAGGGCGCCTCGGCCGCCTACCGGGACCTGCTGAAGATCCGTACGACCGAGCGGG
Source organism: Streptomyces glaucescens (assembly GCF_002154375.1). Taxonomy (GTDB): domain Bacteria; phylum Actinomycetota; class Actinomycetes; order Streptomycetales; family Streptomycetaceae; genus Streptomyces; species Streptomyces glaucescens. Next base: position 1,155 of record NZ_MUND01000709.1, read on the forward strand.
CGTTCTCCCTGGACACGGCCGCCCAGGTGCAGTCCGCGCTCTCCTTCCCGCTGTCCGGGACGGACGAGACCCCCGGCGTGATCACCATGCGCCTGGGCGACCTGGTCGTCGTCCTCAACGCCACACCGGACCGGCAGGAGCAGCGGATCACCGAGCTGGCGGGCGACACCTACCGGCTGCACCCGGTACAGGCGGCCGGCGCGGATCGGGTGGTCAGGGGGGCCGTCTACACGAAGGGCACCGGGACCTTCGAGGTGCCGGGCCGTTCCGTGGCGGTGTTCAAGCGCTGACGGATCCCTCCGCAAGGTGCCCGTGCCGGTCGACCGGCACGGGCACCTCCATGTTCGGGGGCCCGCACCCGCGACAGGGGGATCGCTTTTCGGTCGTGTCGAAGCCGCCGCGCTCACCGCGGCCGGTCGTCGCCGGCCCAGGGCGGGGGGCCTGCCGACAACAGCGGGGCCTGTGACTTCATGCGGAGGTAACGTGCGCCCAAGCCTCCCAGGGATCCGTGTCGCGCCGACCGCCCCTGAGGGTCCAGAGGACCGGTGACGCCGTTGCAGGCTGCTGAGCTGGGTGTTCAGGCGCAGGGGCGCGGGTCTGTGAGCGTTGAAAGTGCCATCGCAAGAGCCATGAAACTTGCCGCAAAACCCTGCATGTCGTCGAGAGCCTCGCCTACGCTGAGGGGCATCCGTTCATCAAGTGAAGGCGAGAGTGCGATGCGTGGGGTTCTGCGTTCAAGTTTTGTTGCTGTGGCCGCGGCTCTGGTGGTGGTGCCGTCCGGTGCGGCCCACGCCGGGTCCCAGGAGGCCGCGGGGAACTGGGGCGCCGCACCTGACTGCGTGACGTTCAGTGCGGACTGGCGGTACACGTTCGTCACCAACCACTGCTCCGGCACGCACACTCTGAAGGTCGTGTACCGCGACGGCACCGACGTCCCCAGCCGGGTGGCGCCTCCCGGTGCCCTGATCACCTTCCCCGGATACGGAACCACGGGCAACGAGGTTCTGGGTGTGGTGGTGTGCGACGACGGCGACGGCGCCTGACTTTTTCCGGGAGGCGCCCGCGCCGTCGGAACGGGGACCCCCCGCACGCGCGCCTGGCCCGTACGCGGGCGCACCGTGGAATACGGGTTGACCGCCCCGCTTTCCGGAAGCGGCGAAACACGGATACGCGGGTTTTCCCGCGGGCGGCGAAGTGTGTTCCGTCGGGCAGAGACAAAAGGCCATCGCCGCGCCCTCAGGAGGCGACGTCTCGCCCCGCGCGATGTCCGGCGGGGCGAGGGGGCCTCCCGGGGGCGGCGTCAAGGGGTCCGGCGGCCATGAGGCCACCTCGACCGGAACACAACGCCCCCACCGCCGTAACTCTCGCCCCGTCCGCCCCTGTCGGCCGTGCGCGCGATCCGGCACGACGACCCCACGCCACGGCCCCCATCAGTAAGGACGGCCGGCATCCCCCGCCTCGCCCGCCGCAAGCCGTGTGATCGACACCGGCGCATTCATGGCGACCGGGGCGTGTTATTCGGTCAAAGGTCGCATGTGTGTCTATGGCACCTAGGGTTGGGAACGCGTAACCCGTACGACGCAGCACAAGGGAATAACGCTTCCCCATACGTTTCCGTCATCGCTGGATCCGTGTCTCTTTCGCCCATTCCGAAAGGCGGCATCCGTGCTGCCGAAAAAGGAGTGACCTCATGCCCTTAGTGGACGGCCGGACCGATGAAGCGCCGGCCTTCGAACTGCTCGACTGCACACTGCGCGACGGTTCGTACGCCGTCGACTTCCAGCTCGACGAGGAGTTCGTGACGCAGCTGCTCACCCGCCTGGACGGCATTCCGGTCGCCAAGGTGGAGGTGGGCCACGGAATCGGCCTGGAGGCCGAACGCAACGGCATCAAGCCGTGCAACATCGGCCACTACCGCTGGGCCGAGATCGCCCGCTCCGCCCTCACCCGCAAGCCCTGGGGCATGTTCGCCCAGCCGGAGTTCACCCGCCTCGACACCATCGCGGAGATGACCGACCGCGGGATGTCCTTCGTCCGGGTCGGCATGGAGCCCGACCGGGTCCCCGAGAACCTCGACTACCTGCGGCGCGCCACCGACCTGTGCGGCCAGGTCTACCTGAACCTCATGAAGTCCAGCGCGACGCCGGTGACCGAGCTGGTCCGCCTGCTCGACGGGGTGACCCCCGACATCGCGGGCGTCTACGTCGTCGACTCCTACGGCGCGATGCTCCCCGCCGACGTGCAGACCTACGTCAGCGCGGTGCGCGAGCACTTCGCGGTCGTCGGCTTCCACGGGCACGACAACCTCGGCATGGCCAACATCAACAGCATCACCGCCCTGCAGGCGGGCGCCACCATCGTCGACGCCACCCTCGACGGCATCGGCCGCGGATCCGGCAACGCCGCCATCGAGTCACTGGCCGGTGTCATCAAGAAACTCGAAGCCGACCTCTTCGACTACCAGGAACTCGCCAGGCTCGCCGAGTACTGCCGGGAGAACATGCGGCCCATCCCCGAGGACCGCACCATGCAGGTCCTGGGCGCGGTGATCGGCATCCACTCGGGCTACTTCCCGCTGGTGGAGAAGCTGGCCGAGGAGTACCACACCGACCCGGCACGGCTCATGGAGGCGGCCGTGAAGATCGCCGACCACAGCCCGCGCAAGGACGACTTCCGCACCGCCGCCAGCAGGATCAGCGCCTGAACCTGTCGTCCGGACCCGCCGAAGCCGCGTCGGCACGCAATCCGCGGCGCCAACACCACCCGCCGGCTCCCGCGCTCGGCCCGCCCCGGGCCCAGGCATGCCCTGACGCCCTCGCCCGGGGCACCCCGGGCCCGGCCCGAGGCGGAGGTCCGTTCCACCCCGCCCGGGGTGCCCGGCGCCGGCCCGTACGGCCCGGAAAAGGCCTCAGCCGACCGGCGGACCGCCGCCCGATCCGCCCCCAACGGAGATCACCATGAGAATCACCAGGACCGGAACGTCCGCCACCGGACACGGCATCGCCGTGCACCACCGCGACCGATGGTTCAACCTGTCGGACGTGCCCGGGTACGCCGACACCACCCGGATCAGCGACCTCCTCGGCGAGACGCACCGGCGAGAGCTGACCGGCGTCCTGGAACGGCATGCGGCCGCGCTCACCCCCGTCCGGCCCGACCCGGGGCTCGCCCCCACGGTCGTCGATCCCGGAGCCGACATCTGGGGCGCCGGGCTCAACTACCGGCGCCACTCGCAGGATCTGCAGTCCGAACAGCCCCGCTCCGGCCCCGGTTCCTACCTACGGCCCGCCGGCTGCCTCATCGGCAACGGCGACCACATCGACCTGCCCTCCCAGTCCCGTCGGGTCACCGCGGAAGCGGAACTGGGCCTGGTCATCGGTACCACCTGCAAGAACGTCGAGCGTGCCGAGTGGCGATCCGTCGTGGGGGGCGTCACAGCCGTCCTCGACATGACGGCCGAGGACGTCATCCGGGAGAACCCCCGTCACATCCCATGGGCCAAGGGGTTCGACACCTTCTGCAGCGTCGGCCCGGTCCTGGTCACCCTGGACGAGTTCGGCGACGACGACGACCTCACCGCCCTGCGCATCGCCACCGTCCGCAACGGGGAGACGATCGCGGCCGCCACCCCGGCCGACATGAAGTTCGGCCTCGACCGACTCGTGGAGTACTTCAGCGCCGGACGCACCCTCGAAGCCGGCACCGTCATCTGCACCGGCACGCCCGGAGCGGCGGTCATCCACGCCGGTGACACGGTGCAGGCGGTCGTGCAGGACGTCGGCACGCTGACCCACCCCGTCCGCCAGCAAGCAGCGGTCCGCCACGAGGAACGTCCCCCCGCATTCCGCAGCGAAGGAGGCTGACATGCGAGCAGGAGAGGAGTCCGTGCTCGACGGCATGGACCGCGCCGTCCGGGAGATGCCGGACAACGAGGCGCTGCGCACCGCGCGGTCCGCCATGACCTACCGGGAACTCGGCGAACGCACCGACGAGTTCGCGCACCGGCTGCGGCAACTGACCCGCCCCGGTGAATGCGTCGCCCTGCTCGCCACCCGCAGCGCGGCCGCGATCGTGGCCATGATCGGCGCCATGAAGGCACAGCGGCCGTTCGTCTTCGTCGACGAGCGGGACAGCGACGCGTCCAACGCGGCCAAGACCGGCCTGCTGGGCGTCAGACTGCTGGCCCGCGGCGCGGACGACGACGGCCACGTGGAGCTCACCGCGCTGCCGCCCCACTGGCGCACGGCCGACGGCCACGCGCGGCTCAGCGAGGAGCCGCCCCACCAGGCCACCTCCGACGGCCCATCCGCATCCCACCACGGCACGGACGAAGCCCCGCCCACCCCCCGCCGGCTCCCTTTCGCCGACGGCGAGATCGGCTACGCGATCCACACCTCGGGATCCACCGGCACCCCCAAGTGCGTCCTCGTCCGGGCCGCCCCGCTCGCCCCCGTCGTCCGCGACCATGTCACCCGGCTCTCCGTCGGACCGGGCAGCCGGACCCTGCAGTTCGCCCGGCTCACCTTCGACGGCTGCCTCACCGAGATCCTGTGGACGCTCACCGCCGGAGCCTGCCTCGTCGTCGTGGACGAGGAGCGGCTCGCGCCGGGCCCCGTCCTGCAGGACACCCTCGAACGGTTCGGGATCACCCACCTCAAGACGACACCGTTCGCCCTGACGGTCACCGAACCCACCGACGGGATGCGCCTGGAGCACGTCGTCAACGGAGGCGGCCCGTGCCGCCCGGCCGCGGTCCGCACCTGGTCGAAGGCGGCCAGTTTCCACAACGCCTACGGCCTCACCGAGACCACGGTGTGCAACCTGCTCACCGACGCCCTCGACCCGGACGACTGCCGGGACGCGGTGCCGCTGGGCGAGCCGGTGGGCGACTGCGCGTACGTCCTGCGCGACGTCGGGACCGGCGCCACCGGAGCCGGGGTCCGGCGCGGTGAACTCGTCGTCACCGGGGCCTCCGTGGCGGCCGGATACCTCACCGAGCACGGCGTCGACCCGCTGCAGAACCCCGACGGGTCGAGCGGCTACGCCACGGGCGACGTGGTGGAACTGCGCGACGGACGGCTCTACTACGTGGAACGGCTGGACCGCCAGGTCAAGGTGCGCGGCTA
>NZ_MUND01000710.1 GCF_002154375.1 Streptomyces glaucescens
TCCGGCGGGTGGTCCGGCGGGCCGTCCGTACCGGTCGGGATCGTGGCTCACAGGACGGGCACCGCCTTCCGGCCGGTCTGCGGGGCGAGGGCCGCCGCGGCGAGGTTGACGCTCAGGGCGAGCAGGCCGATGGCGGCGCTGGGGGCGACCACGGCCCAGGGGTTGAGGAGGATCCCGGCGGAGTTCTCGCGGATCATCAACGCCCAGTCGGCGGCCGGGGGCTGGGGCCCCACTTGCAGGAACCCGGCCGTGGCGACGAGGTAGACGGCGGCGACGAAGCGCAGCCCGAACAGGGCGAGCAGGGTGGCGCGCAGGTTGGGCAGGATCTCCCGCCGGACCAGGTGCCACAGGCGTTCGCCGCCCGCGACGGCCGCCTCGACGTATCCGGTGGCGGCGACGGGGGCGGCGGCGCCCGCGACCAGCCGTACCGCGTAGGGCACCCCGAGGGCGACGGCGGCGGCGATGACGGCGAGCCGGCCGCCGCCCGGCCAGGAGAGGGTGACCAGGAGGATGCCGAGCACGGCGGGCAGCAGCATCAGCAGGTCGGCGACGCGCTCGACGATCCGTCCGATAAGCGGGCGGACCGCGCCGACGGCGCCGAGGACGGCGGCGACGACGGTGACGAGCACGGCCACCAGCAGCGAGGACACGACCAGTTCGCGTCCGCCCGTGAGGAGTCTGCTGAGCACGTCCCGGCCGAGCTGGTCCCCGCCGAGCACGGCGTCGGCGCCGGGTTCGGCGTACGGGGCGGCGACGGGGGCGTCGATGGCGTGCGGGGCGAGCCAGGGCCCGCACAGGGCGAGCGTCACGAGGAGCACCGCGGGCAGCACCCGCAGCGCGGTCCCCGGCAGGGCAAACGCACGCGCCCGCGGGGAAGCAGCGACGCTCATCGGCGGCCTCCCGCCATCAGGTCCCGGACCGGACCGGCCGCGGACACCGGCCGGTCGGCGCGAAGGGCGTTCGTGTTCATCGGCGGCCTCCCGCCATCAGGTCCCGGACCAGGTCGGCCAGGAGGAGTACGGCGGTGATGACGGCTCCGGCGAGTGCGGTGACTCCGGCGATGACGGGGCTGTCGCGGTCGGTGACGGCGGAGGCCAGGACGGAGCCGATGCCGGGGTAGTTGAAGATGGTCTCGACGACGACGGCGCCGCCGAGCAGCATGCCGGTGGAGGTGGCGAGGCCGGCGGCGATGGTCGGCAGGGCGCCGGGCAGGACGTGGTGGGTGAGGACCCGGTGGGGCGGGAGTCCGTCGAGGACGGCGGTCTCCACATGCGGGGCGCGGGCCTCGTCGGCGAGCGCGGCCCGTACGATCCGCACGTTCCAGCCGGTCTGCGGGAGGGTGAGGGCGAGGGCGGGCAGGACGAGCATGGTCCAGGAGTCGGGGTTTCCGTCGAGGTCGGTGAGGGTGACGGCGGGCAGCCAGCCGGTCCACAGCGACAGCACCAGGACCAGGGCCACGGCCACCACGAACTCGGGCAGCGCGAGGACGGCGGTCGCGGTGCCGGACACCGCCCGGTCGACGCGTCCGCCGGGGCGGAGCGCGGCCCAGCAGCCGAGGGCGGTCGACAGCACGGCGGTGAGCAGCAGGGCGAGGCCGCCGAGCAGCAGGGTGTTGGGGAAGGCGGTGGAGAGCAGGCCGGTGACCGGCTCGCCGCGGGCGGAGGTGCCGAGGTCGCCGGCGGGCAGGCCGGACATCCAGTCCCAGAAGCGTTCCAGGACCGGCCGGTCGAGGCCGAGGAGCCTGCGGCGCTGCTCGATGTCGGCGGCGCTCTCGCCGCGCTCGGAGGTGGCGCCCGCGGCGTCACCGGGCAGCAGTTCGACGGTGCAGAAGACCAGGGCGAGCAGGAGGGCGAGCAGGGCGGCGCGTTTGAGCAGCACGGCGCCGGTGCGGGTGAGCGCGGGCAGGGCGGGGTGCCGCGCCAGTGCGCTCTTCGCCACCGGCGCGGCGGTGCCGGCGGTGTCGGTGGTCAACGGGCCAGCCAGGTCCGCTCGAGCTGGACCCGGCCGTAGCCGGGCAGCCTGGGCAGTCCTTGGACGGCGGGTACGGCGAGGTCGATGCCGTCGGCCATGCCCCAGAGCAGGTAGCCGGAGCGCTCGTGCTCGATCTGCTGGAGTTCCCTGAGCTCCCGGGCGCGGGCGGTGGCGTCGGCGGTGGCCATCGCCTTCTCGTAGGCGGCGTCGAACTCCTCGTCCTGCCAGCCGGCTTCGTTCTGGCCGCTGCCGGAGACCATGGTCTTGCTGGCGAAGAAGACGACGGAGTCGTTGGTGCCCCAGTAGGTGGTGTACAGGTCGCCCTTGAGCCAGGTCTTGTCCCAGAAGACGGCCGATTCCTGTTTGACGACCTTGATCCTGACTCCGGCCTCGCGGACCTGGGAGGCGAAGAGGGTGGCTGATTCGGCGAGTCCGGAGATGTCCTCGGTGGTCAGCAGCTCGTAGGTCCTGGAGGTGTCGAATCCGGCCGCCTTCAGCAGCCGCTTCGCCTCGGCCAGGTCGCGGGTGCGTTGTGGGATGTCCTTCGCGTAGGCGGGGTCGCCGGTGCCGAGGATGTCGTTGGCGACGGTGCCGTAGCCGGAGAGGACCTGCTTGACCATGGCCTCGCGGTCGACGGCGAGGCGCAGCGCCTCGCGGACCCTGGGGTCGGCGAAGGGGCCGTCGGCGGTGCGCATGACGAGGGGCATCGCCATGTCGTTGGGGCGGCGCACGGTCTGGATGTCCTTGCGTCCCTCGGCGGTGCGGGCGGCGACCGCGCCGACGTTGGAGGCGAGGTCGAGCTGGCCGGAGAGCAGGGCGTTGGCCATCGCCTGCGGGCTTTCGAAGATCTTCACCTCGATGGCGTCGAGGTGCACGTCGCCGCCGTACCACTGGTCGTTGCGCACCAGCCGGGCGTTGCCGCCGCGGAACCACTCCAGCTTGAAGGGGCCGGTGCCGGGCGCCTTCGCGATGTCCTCGTCGGTGGTGCCCTCGGGTATGACGAAGGTGGTCAGCCGGGTGAGCTGGGGCAGTTCGGCGTTGGGGTAGTCGGAGACCAGGACGACGGTGCCGGTGCCGTCGGCGGTGATGTTCTCGGCCTGGATGCCCGGCAGCCGGGAGGCGCCGGAGGGGGTGCCGCGCAGCCGGCGCAGCGAGTGGACGACGTCGTCGGCGGTGACGGGGGTTCCGTCGTGGAAGAGCGCACCCTTGGCAAGAGTGAATCGCCAGGTCTTCAGATCGTCGGAGGCCTGCCACTTGGCGGCGAGCCGGGGCACGGTGTTCGGCTTGCTGCCGGGCACCGTGAGGGTGTCGTACACGAGGCTGAGGATGAGGTAGTCGCTCTCGTTGGCCTGGGTGCCGTGCGGGTCGCGGGTGATGGCGCCGGCGCGGCCGAGGGCGCCGACCCTCAGGGTGCCGCCGCGGCGGGGCTTGGTACCGGCGCCGGGGGACCCGGCGGTGTCGTCGTCACCGCCGCCGCCGCAGGCGCCGATCAGCGCGGTCGTGGTGAAGGCGCCGCCGGTCCACAGCAGTTGACGTCTCGTCAGGTCCACGTTGTCCTCGATTTCACGGTGGGACTCTTGCTGAGGTTTGCCTATCCTGACCACGCAGGAGCGCACAAGCGGCGCACAGAGTGACTTTCGCCAAAGTTAGGCAAGCCTTGCCTTCACGTTATGCGTTGGCTATGTTTCTCCACGGCTACCGGGCGGCTACCCAACGTGACGAGCCCCGGCAGAGCCATCGCAAGAGACCGTTCGCCATCGGAAAAGCGCTGTCCAGGACGGCGCCCGCCTCGACCGCCACCCTCGGAACGGACGACTCACCATGCCCACGGGAGCTGTGCCCGTACGTCTCCTCTCGCCTGCCCACGCCGCGGAGCTGCGCGCCGCCGCCGCATCTCTGCTCGACCGCTTCTCCGGGTTACCGACGCACCCCGGCCTGCTCGCCGAACTCCCATGTGTGGCAGCCGCGTTGAGCGAGGGCGTGCACGACGCCTGCCGTCCCGTCGACACCGCCGACGGCCTGTTCGTGCTGACCGGCCTGGAGGTCGACGACGCCGCGCTCGGCCCCACGCCCGCCCACTGGTCGAGCGCCGGCGACACCACCGCGGTCCACGACGTGGTCCTGCTGCTGCTCTCCGCGGTGATGGGCGTCCCGCTGGCCTGGGAGGGCCAGCAGGAGGGGCGGTACGTGCACAACATCGTGCCCTCGCCCGGACACGAGGCGGAGCAGACCGGCGCCAGCAGCAGCGTGCTGCTCAGCCCGCACACCGAGGACGCCTTCCATCCCGGCCGCGCCCACCTGCTGCTGCTCTCCTGCATGCGCAACCCGGACGCGGTGGCCACCACGGCCGCGAGCGTGCGCCGGGTCCGGCTGTCCGACGAGGACGTACGGCTGCTGAGCCGCCCCGAGCTGCCGATCCTGCCCGACGACGCCTACGCCGAGGCGCAGGGCTACGCCGGGGATCCGCAGCCCGTGCCGACGCTGTGGCAGTCGCCGGACGGCCCGACCCTGCGCTTCGACCCCGCCTACACGCCGCTGGAGCGCGCCGGTGCCGAGCACCGCGCCGCCTACGCCCGGCTGACGGACGAGCTGTCCCGGGTCGCGACGGCGGTCAGCCTGGTGCCGGGCCAGGTCCTGGTCGTGGACAACGACCTCGTGGTGCACGGCCGAGTCCCCTTCAAGGCCCGCTATGACGGCACGGACCGCTGGCTGAAACGTTCCTCCATACGGGTTCCGGGGCGTCGCACCCGCCCCTCGGCGGAACGCTTCGAACACGGCTACGGACAGAAGGTTCTGGAGGCATACGACGCATGACCGCCACCCACGCATCGGACACCACCCTGCGCGTCCTCGGCACCAGCGACGTCGCCGGTATTGAGATATCCCTCGCCGACGTCGTCGCCGTCGTCGAGCAGGCGTACGGCACCCTCGCCGCGGGCCGCTCGGACAATCCGCGCAAGCTCACCGTCAAGCCGGAGGACGGCCACTCGGTGGCGTACGCGATGCTCGGCCGGGACGGGGAGCGCGGCGTCGTCGCCGTCAAGACGTCGTACAAGCACGGCCTGCACGAGGACCGCGACAAGCAGCACTACTACACGACGCTCACCCTCTACGACGACGCCACCGGACTGCCCGTCGCGATGATGGACTGCGGGCGGATCGGCGCCCTGCGCACCCCCGCGGTCTCCGCGCTGCTGGCCCGTGAACTGGCCGCGCCCGGCAGCCGCAGCGCGCTCGTCATCGGCACCGGCACCCAGGGGCGGCTCGCCCTGCCGTTCCTGCTGACCACCATGCCGCACCTGGAGCGGCTGATGCTCTTCGGCACCCACCCGGACGGGATACGCGCGGTGCGCGAGCAGCTGCACGCGCACTTCCCGGACCGCGAGGCCGAGGTGGTGACCGACCTGCGGGCGGCGGCCGGGGACTCCGACATCGTCCTGGCCACGGCGGGCCCCGGCACACCCGCCTCCGTGGACGCCGACTGGCTGAAGCCCGCCGCGCTGTCCGTGCTCGTCGGCTACGGCATCGCGCCCTCCACCCTGCACCGCGCCGACCGGGTGATCGCCACCAGCGCCGCCCAGATGCGGGTGACCGGCACCGACATGGCCGACGCGGGCGGTGAACTGCGCGCCGTGGACGCCGAGTTCCCCGAGGTGCTGGCCGGACGGGCGGCCGGGCGGACCGACCCGGGCCAGCGGATCTTCGCATACAACAGCGGGCTGGTCGTCACCGACATCGCGCTCGGCCACCGGTTCGCCCAACTCGCCCTCGCCCAGGGGCTGGGCACGGCGGTGCCGCTGTGGCAGTGACCACGCCCCGGACCGCTTCCCCGGCCGCTCCCCCCGTGCCCTCGCTGCCCGCCCGGCAGGCGCCCGAGGTGCGGGACCTCCTCGCCGCCGGGCCCCTGCTGCACGAGTTGAGCCACGGCCTCGGCGGGCCCTACCACGTCCTCCTTCCCGGCCCCTTCGACGCCAACGCCGCCGCCTTCCGGCGCGCGTTCACCGAAGCGGGCGTGCGCGGACGGATCTACTACGCCAAGAAGGCCAACAAGGCCGCCCTGTACGCCGAACGCGCCGCCGTCCTCGGCCTCGGCGTCGACGTGGCGAGCACGGGCGAGCTGCGCGAGACGCTCGCCGCCGGGGTGCCCGGCCCCGACACGGTGGTGACCGGGCCCGCCAAGTCCGACGACCTGCTGCGGGTCGCCGTCCTCCAGGGCGCGCTCGTCGCCGTGGACGCGCTCGACGAGCTGGACCGCCTCGCCCGCACCGCCGCCGGACTGGGCCGCACGGCGCGGGTGCTGCTGCGGCGGCTGCCGCCCGCCCAGCCGCACAGCCGGTTCGGGCTGGACCCGGCGGAACTGGACACCGCCCTGCGCCGCTGCGCGGACGCCCCCCTGGAGCTGGAGGGCTTCGGCTTCCACCTCTCCGGCTACGACATCCCGGCCCGCGCCGACCTCGCCGGGGAACTGGTCCGCCTGTGCCGGCACGCCCGTGCGCTGGGGCTGCGCGCCGACCGGATCAGCATCGGCGGCGGCTTCCCCGTGGACTACGCGGACGGCGACGACTGGCGCCGGTTCACCGAGGAGCAGCGGCCCGGGCACTACCACGCGGGCAAGACCTTCTCCGGCGGGTTCTACCCGTACCACTCCCCCGTCGCCGGGGCCGACGCGCTGCGCGCGATCCTCGCGGCGGTGCCCGCCGGGCGGACCTCCCCGCTGGCCGCGCTGCTGCGGGAGGCCGGGGTGACCCTGCTCGTGGAACCGGGTCGGGCCCTGCTGGACCAGGCCGGGTGCACGGTCTTCCGGGTCCAGGGCGTCAAGGAGCGCGACGGCTACGCGATCCTCACCGTCGACGGCAGCAGCCTCAGCCTCTCCGAGCAGTGGTTCGAGAGCGAGTTCCTGCCCGACCCGGTGCTGCTGCCCGGGGCGCCCGCGGCGCCGGGGCCGTACGAGGCCTGTGTCGGCGCCGCTACCTGCCTGGAGTCCGACATGCTCACCTGGCGCCGGGTGCCCTTCCCGCACCGGCCGGCCGTCGGCGACCTGCTCGTCTACCTCAACACGGCCGGCTATCAGATGGACTCCAACGAGTCGCCCTTCCACGAACTGCCGCTGCCGCCCAAGGTCGTCGTCGAACCCGCCCCCGAGCCCGCCGCCCGTCCCCGCTGGCGTCTCGACCGCCACCCGTAGGGAGTGCTCACCATGGACCGTGCCCTGCACCGCCCCCCGATCGTCCGCCAGGTGTCCGAACTCATCGGTGCCACACCACTGTTCGAGCTGTGCCGTACCCAGGACGACAGCCGGCTGCTGCTGAAGCTCGAGCAGTTCAACCCGACCGGCACCGCGAAGATACGCATGGCCCGGCAGATGGTCGTCGACGCCGAGGAGCGCGGGCTGCTGCGGCCCGGCGGCCGGATCGTCGAATCGACCTCCGGGAACACCGGCCTCGGCCTCGCCGTGGTCGCCGCCGAACGCGGCTACACGTTCACCGCCGTCGTCGACCACCACGCCGCCGCCGACAAACTCCGCGCGATGAAGGCGCTCGGCGCCGAACTGGTCTACGTCGCCGACGAGGGCGACGAGGAACTGGCCACCGCCGCCCGCGAGGAGTACGCGGAGCGACTCGCCGCCGAGACGGCCGGCGCCTACTTCACCGAGCAGCACAACAACCCGGCGAACGGCGACGGTTACCGACCGGTCGCCCACGAGCTGCACGCGGCCCTGGACGGCCGTGTCGACATCCTCATCGGCGCGGTCGGCACCGGCGGCGGACTGTTCGGAACCGGCGGAGAGCTGCGCAGGTCGGTGCCCGGGGTGCGGATCGTCGGGGTCGAACCGAAGGGCTCCATCGCCTTCGGACCGCCCGCGCACGACTACTACCAGTCCGGCACCGGCACCCCCGAGGGCGCCACCATCGGCGCCATGGTCGACTACGACCTGCTCGACGAGGGCGTGAAGGTCGGCGACGTCGAGGCGTTCGCCACCTGCCGGGCCGTCGGCCGCCGCACCGGGCTGCTGATCGGCGGCTCGGCGGGCGGCGTGGTCTACGAGGCCCTCGCCCGGCTCTCCGCACTGCCGCCCGGAACGACTATGGTCGCGCTCGTCAACGACGGCGGGGAGAAGTACCTGGACACGGTGTTCGACGACGACTGGATGGCCGCCCGCGACCTGCTCGACCCCGATGCCGAGCGCGAGGTCGAAGCGCTGCTGGCCAAGCTCCGCCACACCTGACTCCCACGC
>NZ_MUND01000711.1 GCF_002154375.1 Streptomyces glaucescens
AGCAAGTGCCGCCCCGCCTCCACCCAGCCGGGTCGAGTGAGCGGGACGAGAGCGCCGATCAGTGGTGCGGGAGACACGAGCGAACACCTCGGCAAGTCAAGATCGACGGGACGGGTAGCCTACCCACTCACCAGCCCGTGATCCAGGGCCGGGTTCCGAGCCTCCCACGGCATCGCGACCAGGCCTCCGGCGTGAGGGTGCGGTGGGAGCACGGCGTGCGGCGACGGCGGCGTCCCGCGGCCCGGCCCGCCCCCGGCCGCCGTCGGCAACCGGCGAACGGCCGTGCCCGGGACAGGCCGGGCACGGCCGTCAGCGTCCCCGCCGGAAGGCCAGGACGATCCCGATCACGGCCAGCACCGCGACCACGACGGCGAACCACGTCGGCATCACCCCGAGCCCCTTGTAGGCGACAGAGTCGGTCATGGGCTACGAACCTCCTTGGTCGGGATCGGTGTTCGGGTGCCCGCGGACACGAGGTGAACGCCGGCGCTTGTCAGCCGCGCCCGGCGTCGACGACGTCGGGTACCGACGGCGGGGCCGCCTGCCGAGGAACCGTGAGTTCCGCGTCGGGCGCGGGTGCGGCCTTCGGCTCCCATCCGGCGGTGGTCCGGACGTAGCCGTAGATCACGGAAGCCATGGCCAGCAGGAGGAGGGGGCCGTACAGCCACGGATGCCTGGCCATCTCCATCGGCAGATAGCGGTACGACGCCAGGAGTGCGACGAAGACCGTCGAGCCGTACGCGACCAGCTGGAGCCCTGACCGGTCCCAGCCGCGGTCGTACGAGCGCAGGGCCGCCTCGATCGTGAGCACGAAGACCACGCCGGCGATGAGGTCGGCGCCGTAGTGGTAGCCGAAGCCGAGGGTGGCGCACAGCGTGGCCACCAGCCAGAACGTGCCCGCGTAGCGCAGGGCGCGCGGGCCCTTGCGGGTGTGGAGGAAGATCGCTGTGGCCCACGCCGTGTGCAGGCTGGGCATGCAGTTGCGCGGGGTGAGTTCGTCGAACGGGATGGGGTGGGGGACGCTGAGCGGCGGCGGCGTCGTCGGCCAGAGTTCGGCCACCGCCCATTGCCGGGTGGGCCAGGCGTCCGCCCACACGCTGACCGCGGCCCAGTGCTCGGTGCCGGTGCCGTAGGCGAAGATCGGGCCGACCACCGGGTAGACCATGTAGATGGCCGGTCCCAGGAGGCCGATCATCAGGAAGCTGCGCACCACGTGATGGCGGGGGAACCGGCGTTCGACGGCGACGTTGCGCAGTTGGTACAGGGCGACGAGGACTCCGGCCACCGGGAGCTGGCCGTAGACGAAGTCCAGGAAGTTGAAGCCGACCGCGCCCGTGGCTTCGACGACCCGGCCCACCAGCCAGGACGGATCGCCCAGCGCGTGATCGGCGATGGCCACATAGGGGTCGAGCACGTCCGGCCGGGTTTTCGCGGTGATGAGCAGCCAGGTGTCGCCGGTCTTCCGGCCGGTCATCAGCAGGAGTCCCAGCGCGACGCCCTTCAGCAGCAGGGCGCGTTCACGGCCGGTACGGCGGGTCAGGGCGAGGACCGCACAGCCCAGCATCACCCACAGCGCGCCGTTGCCGAAGGGATGGCCCTCGGTGATCTTGATGTCGGCCGCCCATCGGACCACCGAGAAGGCGACGTCGACGCTTATGGCGGCGGCGAGTGCGACGAACCGCTGCCGCCAGGTGAGCACCACCATCATCAACGCCATGCTGGCGTAGAGCAGGCCACCCGATTTGGGTGGCAATATCACTTCTCGCGCCTGGTTGGTGATCGGCCCCGACACGCCGTAGTGCCGCGCGGCCATCTCCAGTGCGACGAGGAATCCGAGGGTCACCGCGCTGGCGGCGGCCCACAGGATCGCCCGGGGCTGACGCCGTGCGGAGAAGGTGTTTCTGCCTTTGACGCGCGAAAACACCCGCGATGCCATAGGTATCAATTGTTTGACCAGTTTTTCGGTTAGGGACGGGTAACAGGGGGTGTCGTCGCGAGTTCGAACATGTTAACGGAGGAGGGGTGACGGGGACCGACGGGCGCGGCAACTCCGTCGGCGCATCAGTACCACGGTCACCTTCTTGGAGGGGAGACGGACGGCGACGGTTGCGCGGCCGGGGCGGACGGCGCCCGGCGCGGCGGCTCCTGCCGGGCGGTCACTCCGTCGGCCGCGCGTACCGGCGTGGCGGTGTCCGGTGCGGTGAGCACGGTGATTGGCTTCGGCCGGCGCCGGCGGCAGGAGGCTGACATGCGAGCCGGCCTGGAGAGGCCTGATCGATATCGTCATGTCGGGGTACTCGGTCGCAGGTCGTCACGTACCGGACAGCACACCGGTCGTCACCTGCGGACAAGGAGGCTTCACCCCGTGACCGAACAGCAGCAGGACCCCACCGAGCAGCACCCGCAGCCGGACTTCCCCGACCAGGAGCAGCCGCACCCCGGCTGGACCGGGCCCATGGACCCGCCCCCGGACCACGGGGAGGAGTCGTACCGCGGCAGCGGTCGGCTGGCGGACCGCAAGGCTGTGATCACCGGTGGCGACTCCGGCATCGGACGGGCGGTCGCGCTGGCGTTCGCCCGGGAGGGTGCCGACGTCCTCATCGCCCATCTGGAGGACGAGAAGGACGACGCCGCCGAGACCGTCCGGCTGGTCGAGGAGGCCGGCCGGCGGGCCGTGGCCGTCTCGTGCGACGTGCGCGAGGAGGAGAACTGCCGGGCCCTGGTGGACCGGGCCGTGGACGAGTTCGGCCGGATCGACATCCTGGTGAACAACGCGGCGTACCAGATGTCGCAGCCGGACGGCATCGAGGCGATCTCCACCGAGCAGTTCGACCGGGTGATGCGGACCAACCTCTACGGCATGTTCTGGCTGTGCAAGTTCGCCCTGCCGCACATGCGGAAGGGCGGCAGCATCATCAATTCCACCTCGGTGCAGGCCTACAAGCCCAGTCCGCACCTGCTGGACTACGCGACCACCAAGGGCGCGATCGTCACCTTCACCCAGGGGCTGGCGCAGATGGTGATCGACCGGGGCATCCGCGTCAACGCCGTGGCGCCGGGCCCGGTGTGGACGCCGCTGATCCCGGCGACCATGCCGGACACCCAGGAATTCGGCAAGCAGGCACCGATCGGGCGGCCCGCCCAGCCCGCCGAGATGGCCCCCGCGTACGTCTTCCTCGCCTCGCAGGAGGCGTCGTACATCACCGCGGAGATCGTCAACGCCACGGGCGGCACGCCGCTGCCGTAGCGCGCGGGGGCCCGGTGGGTTGGCAGACGGGGCGCGGCCGGTCCATCGGTTCCGGCGAGCGCGGGCCATGACGGCCGCGGGCGGCCATCGGCGCGGGTCTGCGCACTCGGCGTAGGCCTGCGCACTCGGCTGCGGGCGGCGCCGGAACGGCGTGCGGTCGGCCTCGCGGGGGCAGAGTCGAGCGCCGTGGCAGTGGCCGCTGTACGAAAGGTCAGCGGCCGGTGAACACCGCGTCGCGGCGCTCGATGAAGGACCGGATGCCCTCGGCGCCGTCGGCGGTGGTGAGGAGCCGGGCGATGTCGGGGCGCAGACGCGCGGTCGCCGCGCGGTCGCCGCGCTGGTCGGCCAGGTGCGCGGAGTTCAGCGCGGTGCGCACGCCCAGGGGCGCCGACTTCTCGGCGATGAGGGCGGCGATCTCGACGGCCCGGGCCACGGCGCCCGGGCCGTCGGCGGCGATCTCCTGAACCAGACCGATGCGGTGGGCCTCCTCGGCATCGAACTCCTCGCCGGTCAGGACCCAGCGCATCGCGTTGCCCCAGCTCGCCTGCCGCGGGAACCGGAACGTGGCGCCGCCGAAGGGGTAGATGCCGCGGCGGACCTCGTACTGGGCGAAGCGCGCGTCCCGTGCCGCGACCCGGATGTCGGCGGCGAGCAGCAACTCGATCCCCAGGGTCATCACCCACCCCTGCGCCGCCGCCACGACGGGCTTCGACCAGGGGCCGTCCAGCCGCCAGGGGTCGCGGCCGCCCTCGGGGAGCGGGAAGCGGCCCGAGGCCAGTTCGTCACTCACGTCGGCCATGTCCAGGCCGCCGGTGAAGTGGTCGCCGTGCGCGAAGAGGACCCCGCACCACAGGTCGTCGTCGGCTTCCAGCAGCCCGTAGGCGGCTGCCAGCTCCTCGAGCATGTCCTTGGTGAAGGCGTTCCGCTTGGCCGGCCGGTCAAGGCCCATGAGCAGCACGCGCCCCTTGCGCTCGACGGTGACCGTCGCTTGCGCCGACTGAGTCGCCATTCGCTCCTACCTCCTCAGTTGCATGATGAGATGGTCAGGGACGCTAGTGGGACGATCGCCCCGGCACAAGTCCATCTCATGATGAAACTGATAGGGTCGGCCGCATGCGAAGGACCTCGTTCGCCGGCTGGCCCTGCTCGATCGCCCGCACCGTCGACCTCCTGGGCGACGCGTGGACCCTGCTGGTGCTGCGCGAGGTCTTCTACGGCCAGTCGCGTTTCGACGGCTTCGTCGACTCGCTCGGCATCGCCCGCAACACCCTCGCCGACCGGCTGCGGCGCCTGGAAGACGCGGGACTCCTGGAACGCCACGCCTACCAGTCGGACCCCGTCCGCCACGAGTACCTGCCGACGGAGATGGGCCGCGACTTCTTCGGAGTCATGGCCGCCATCAACGCCTGGGGCGACCGCTGGCTTGCTGAGGACGCCGGTGAACCCGTGGTCATGCACCACACGTCATGCGGACACGACACCCGAGCCCGAGTGGTGTGCTCCTCCTGCGGTGAACCACTGAACGACGAGAACGTCACGGTCCGCACCGGCCCCGGCTATCCCGCCCGGCTCCTCGACGACCCCGGCGTGAAGGCCCGCTTCGGAACGGAAGCCCACCTCGACGGGGCGCATCGAGCGTAGGGCGCTGCCCATGGACAGCCCCCTCGAACGCCGCCTCGGCACTCGATGACCCGGTGGGCCGGTCACGCACCGGCCACCACGCACACCTCGCCCGCCGACTCGGCAGGGACGCCACCTGCCTGCCGGACGTCGCGACCTTCTGCGCGGTGTCCGCCGACCGGACGCGGCGGCACGGGCCGATCCGGCTCGGCCGCTCGGCTCCGGAGCACTCGCCGACGTGCCGTCACCTCCCGTCGGCGCGCACCCCGCCGCCGGTCGTCCTGACGGTGGTCAGTTCGGCGGGTCCGGTCGCCACCGGCCGGCATGGGCAGCGAGCGCCGCCCACACGGTGTCGGGCCGCAGGGGCAGGGTGGCGAGGCGGATGCCCGTGGCGTCGCGGACCGCGTTGGCCAGCGCCGGGGCGACCGGATTGATCGGCAGCTCGCTCATCGGCTTGGGCGCTGCCGGGCTCCGGTGCGGGTGGACGAGGTGCACCTCGGTGGCCGGTGTCTCACCGAAGTGGGGGATGAGGTAGCTGCGCAGGTCGGTGGTGGCGATGCGGCCATGACCGTCCGTGGGCAGATCCTCCCGCAGTGCGGTGCCGATGCCCTGGACGACGGCTCCCTCGATCTGGGCCCGGCACCGGCCGGGGTCCAGAACGGTGCCCGCGTCGGCGACGTGCACGCTGTCGAGGATGCGCACGTGCCCGGTCGCGGGGTCGACCTCGACGCGGAACCACTGGGCGCAGAACGCCAGGGACACCTGGGTCTGCTGCGCGGTGGTGGAGGCCTCCGCGCGCAGCCGGGCGGGATCGACAGGCAGGGCACGGCGGTGCAGCTCGGTGAGGGGGAGGGACGAGCCGTCGCAGTGCACGGTGTCCGTGTCCAGCCGGCAGGCGCCGGGCGCGGTGCCGGCGGAGGCCGCCGCGAAGGCGGTCATGCGGTGGGCCAGGGCCCGGCAGGCGCGGGCGACGGCCTGCCCGGTCAGGAGGACGCCCGTGGAGCCGAACGCGCCGCTGTGGTGGTGGACGTGGTCGGTGTCGGCGTCGCTCAGGTGGACGCGGCCGGGGTGGGTGTGGAG
>NZ_MUND01000712.1 GCF_002154375.1 Streptomyces glaucescens
GACTGGATCTCGTCCGCGACGAGCAGCACATTCCGCTCCCGCGTCAGCTCCCGCACCCCCGGCAGATAGCCGGCCGGCGGCACCACCACCCCCGCCTCGCCCTGGATCGGCTCGATCAGCACCGCGACCGTGTTCTCCGTCAGCGCTTGGCGCATCGCCGTCAGGTCCCCGTACGGCACGATCTCGAAGCCCGGCGTGTACGGGCCGTAGTCCGCCCGGGCCTCCGGGTCGGTGGAGAAGCTGATGACCGTCGTCGTCCGCCCGTGGAAGTTGCCGCCCGCGACCACGATCTTCGCCATCTCCGCGGGCACCCCCTTCACCCGGTACCCCCACTTGCGCGCGGTCTTCACCGCCGTCTCCACCGCCTCCGCGCCCGTGTTCATCGGCAGCACCATCTCCATCCCGCACAGCTCCGCCAGCTGCGCGCAGAAGGCACCGAACCGGTCGTGGTGGAACGCCCGCGACGTCAGCGTCACCCGCTCCAGCTGCGCCTTCGCCGCCTCGATCAGCCGCCGGTTGCCGTGCCCGAAGTTCAGCGCCGAGTAGCCGGCCAGCAGATCCAGATAGCGCCGGCCCTCCACGTCCGTCATCCAGGCCCCCTCGGCACTGGCCACCACCACCGGCAGCGGATGGTAGGTGTGCGCGCTGTGGGCCTCGGCGGCGGCGATCAGGTCGTCGGTGGTGGTCACGGCACCTCCAGAAGGTGAACCAGATGAGAGCGCCCTCCTTCCTATCCCCGCTCGGATCCTGGACGCGGGATCTTCGCTCCCCGGCGCGCCCGGTAGGCTGAGGGCCGGGTCGTGACTGGCGCGCTTGGGATGGGACCGACCATCGGGGAGCGGCCCGAAGGGAAACTGTGCCGTGCGCCTGGGCCGAACCGTGTACGCCGAACGCCACGTCCGGAGGTCCCTGATGACTGACACGCCTGCGCCCCTTTCCAACGAGTCCACCGCCTTCCGTGCCGCCCTCGACGTGATCCGCGCCGTCGAGCCGCGCGTGGCCGACGCCATCGGCCAGGAGGTCGCCGACCAGCGTGAGATGCTCAAGCTGATCGCCTCCGAGAACTACGCCTCCCCGGCCACCCTGCTGGCCATGGGCAACTGGTTCAGCGACAAGTACGCCGAGGGCACCGTCGGCCGCCGCTTCTACGCCGGCTGCCGCAACGTCGACACCGTCGAGTCGCTGGCCGCCGAGCACGCCAAGGAACTCTTCGGCGCCCGCCACGCCTACGTCCAGCCGCACTCCGGCATCGACGCCAACCTCGTCGCGTTCTGGTCCGTCCTCGCCCAGCGCGTCGAGGTCCCCGCGCTGGAGAAGGCGGGGGTCCGCCAGGTCAACGATCTCTCCGACGCCGACTGGGCCGAGCTGCGCCAGGCCTTCGGCAACCAGCGCATGCTCGGCATGTCCCTGGACGCCGGCGGCCACCTCACCCACGGCTTCCGCCCGAACATCTCCGGCAAGATGTTCGACCAGCGGTCCTACGGCACCGACCCCGCCACCGGCCTCCTCGACTACGAGGCCCTGCGCGCCACCGCCCGCGAGTTCAAGCCGCTGATCATCGTCGCCGGCTACTCCGCCTACCCCCGTCTGGTGAACTTCCGCATCATGCGGGAGATCGCCGACGAGGTCGGCGCGACCCTGATGGTCGACATGGCCCACTTCGCCGGTCTCGTCGCCGGCAAGGTCCTCACCGGCGACTTCGACCCGGTGCCGCACGCCCAGATCGTCACCACCACCACCCACAAGTCGCTGCGCGGCCCGCGCGGCGGCATGGTCCTGTGCGACGACTCCCTCAAGGACCAGGTCGACCGCGGCTGCCCGATGGTCCTCGGCGGCCCGCTCCCGCACGTCATGGCCGCCAAGGCCGTCGCCTTCGCCGAGGCCCGCCAGCCCTCCTTCCGCGACTACGCCCAGCGCATCGTGGACAACTCCCGCGCCCTCGCCGAGGGCCTGATGCGCCGCGGCGCCACCCTGGTCACCGGCGGCACCGACAACCACCTCAACCTGATCGACGTCGCCTCCTCCTACGGCCTCACCGGCCGCCAGGCCGAGGCCGCCCTGCTCGAGTCGGGGATCGTCACCAACCGCAACGCCATCCCGGCCGACCCCAACGGCGCCTGGTACACCTCCGGCATCCGTATCGGCACGCCCGCCCTGACCACGCGCGGACTGGGCACCGCCGAGATGGACGAGGTCGCCGCCCTCATCGACCGCGTCCTCACCACGACCGAGCCCGGCACCACCAAGTCCGGGGCGCCCTCCAAGGCCGCCCATGTGCTCGACCCGAAGATCGCGGACGAGATCTCCCGCCGCGCCACCGACCTCGTGGCCGGCTTCCCGCTGTACCCGGAGGTCGACCTCGGCTGACCGGCCCGGTTCAGAGGTCGGTCAGCTCCTGACGCGGCTCCCCGTGCGGCGGTCCGGCTTCGCGCCGGGCCGCCGCGCGGTGTATCAGCACCGAGCCGCCCGCCCCGAGAGCCAGCCCGGCCGCCAGCCCCGCCGTCGCCCGGCTCCAGCCGCTGTCGCCGTCCGGCGACGGGGACGCGGCGGCGGCCTCGGCCGGGGAGAGGCCGGGCCCGGCACCCGGCTCGGCCGTGCCCGCCTGCGCGGCGGTCCGCGTCAGGGAGCGCCCCATCACTCCCAGCTCCGTCAACAGGGCGCGCAGCGCGGCCGGCTGCCCGGCGCGATGCCAGTAGCCGTTCCTCGATTGCGGCAGGTCCGTCGCCGTGTGGATCCAGACCGCCGTGGAGTCGGTGTCCACATAGACCTGGTTCAGGCGCCAGGGGTCCACATCGTGCAGCAGCCAGGTGACGTTGATCTGCCGTGCGCCGGCCAGATCGGTCTCCGGTGCCTTGGTGAGGCTGCCGACGCCCGGCCGGCCGAGCAGCCGCTCCAGCTCGTCGTACTTCTTGTCGGAGTAGGTCAGCCCGGCCGCCTCCGAGGTGGCCGGGGCGACCACCAGCACGCTCGTCGGCCCTCCGGCCGACGCGGACGGCGCATCCCACAGCAGCAGCGTCAGCGCCATCGCCGTGACCAGCCCCGCCGCCGACGCCACCCGGCCGCGACAGCCGCTCCTGTCCCGCTCGATCTCCGTGCGCATCCGAACCCCCAGCCCAGTGATCTCCGTGCGGCCCGTCCCCGCGCCGCGTGTCACTTCTGGTACACCGCCCGGCCCGCCGG
>NZ_MUND01000713.1 GCF_002154375.1 Streptomyces glaucescens
CCGCCGACACGGACACCGCCGGGGCGGCCGGTGCGGCCGCCCCGGCCCGCTTCACCGACCGCCCGCACGGCTTCGCCTCCCTCGCCGGCGGCACCACCGGAGGTGCCGGCGGCAAGGTGGTCACCGTCACCGACCAGGCCGCGCTGGCGAGGTACGCCGCCGCGCCCGAGCCGTACGTCATCCGGGTCAAGGGCAGCATCACCGCCGAGCCGTTCGGCGCGAGCATCGAGGTCGCCTCGGACAAGACCATCGTGGGCGTCGGCGCGACCGGTGAGCTGGTGCAGGGCGAGTTCCACCTCAGCCCCGGCACCCACAACGTGATCATCCGGAACATGACGATCCGGGACTCGGCCGTCGCGGGCAACTGGGACTGCAAGGACACCGACTTCGACGGCATCCAGATGGACACCGTCCACCACGTCTGGGTCGACCACAACCGCTTCTCGAACATCTGCGACGGCCAGCTCGACGTCCGCAAGGACAGCGAGTACGTCACCGTCTCCTACAACCGCTTCGAGAACAACAACAAGACGTTCGGCCTGGGCTGGACGGCCAACGTCAAGACCCAGATCACCATCGATCACAACTGGTTCCGGGGCACCAAGCAGCGCAACCCGTCCGTCGACAACGCCGCCTACGCCCACCTCTACAACAACTACCTGACGGCGCAGGCGGATCCCGGCGACCCCGTGTGGACGTACGGCAACTGGGCGCGCGGCCGGACCCGCATGGTCATCGAGAACTCGTACTACCGGGACGTCCAGCACCCCTACCAGGCCGACGCGACGGCCGAGCTGGTGCAGCGCGGGTCCATCCTGAGGAACACCACCGGGCGGCACGACGCGTGGGGCACCGCCTTCGACCCGCGTGACTTCTACGCCTACCGGCTGGACCCGGCCGCCGCCGTACCCGCGCTCGTGCAGCGCTTCTCCGGGCCGCAGCGGCAGATCGGGACCGTGCTGCACGTGCCCGCCGACCACCCGACCGTGCAGGCCGCCGTGGACGCCGTGCCGGACGGCAACGACGTCCCGGTGACCATCGCCGTCGCGCCCGGCACCTACCGCGCCAAGGTCCACATTCCCGCGGGCAAGCCGAACATCGTGCTGCAGGGGACTGGACAGAACCGCTCCGACACCGTCATCGTCTACGACACGCCCGCCGCGTACGGCGGCTCCACCGGGAGCGCGACCGTACGGATCTCCGCCAGTGACACCACGGCGCGCAACCTCACCTTCAGCAACGACTTCGACGAGGCCGCGCACGAGCTGAACGGCGAGCAGGCGCTGGCGGTGAAGACGACCGGTGACCGGATCGTCTTCGAGGACACCGCCTTCCTGGGCAACCAGGACACCCTGATGACCGACAGCCCCCGGCTGACCACCGTCAGCCGGGTGTACATCCGCGACTCGTACATCGAGGGCGACGTCGACTTCGTCTACGGGCGGGCGACGACGGTGATCGAGCGGTCCGTGATCCGCGCGCTCAGCCGGGGATCGGCGACCAACAACGGCTACATCACGGCCGCCTCGACCTGGACGGGCAACCCGTACGGCTTCCTGATCACCCGGTCGAGGATCGTCAGCGACGCGCCGGCCGGGACGTACCACCTCGGCCGGCCCTGGCACCCCGGCGGGGAGCCCGCGGCCGTGGCCCAGGTGCTGATCCGCGACACCGAGCTGCCCGCCGCGGTCAAGGCGTCGCCGTGGACCGACATGAGCGGCTTCTCGTGGAAGGACGCGCGGTTCGCGGAGTACCGGAACACCGGGCCGGGCGCCACGGTCACCGCGGACCGGCCGCAGATGGGCGACGCCGAGGCCGCGCGGCACACCGTCGCCGACTACCTCGCGGGCACGGACGGCTGGGCGCCGCACGCCCGCCACTGACCCCCCACAACTTCATATCTCGCTGGAACCGAAGAAGAGAGCCGACCAATGAAGATCAGCATCCGCAGAAGCAGGCGCGCTGCCATCGCCGTCGCCCTGGGCTCCGTTCTCGCGCTCACCGCCACCGCCTGCGGCGACGACGGCAGCGGTGGGGGCGGCGGCGAGGGCGCCGAGGGCAGCGGCAAAGGCAAGATCGTCTTCTGGGACAACAACGGCGGTGTCCGCACCGACATCTGGAAGGAGATCATCGCCGACTTCGAGAAGACCAACCCGGACATCGACGTCGAGTACGTCGGCATCTCCTCCACCGAGTACCAGTCCAAGGTCGACACCGCCATCCAGGGCGGCGGCCTGCCCGACGTCGGCGGTGTCGGCGCGGCCATGCTCGCCGGCTTCTCCGCCCAGGGCGCGCTGGAGCCGCTGGACGACCGGCTCGCGGGGTCCCCGCTGAACGGCAAGCTCAACGAGGACATGCTGAAGTCGATGAAGGCCGCGGGCGGCGGCGACGGCACCCTGTACTCGATCCCGACCTCCGCGAACAACGGTGTGCTGTACTACCGCACCGACCTGTTCAAGAAGGCGGGCCTGCAGGCGCCGACCACCTGGGAGGCCTTCTTCACGGCGGCGAACGAGCTGACCGACGTGAAGAAGAACCAGTTCGGGTACACCATCCGCGGCGGCGCCGGCTCCATCGCGCAGGCCCTGGACGCGATGTACGGGCAGAGCGGGATCACCTCGTTCTGGGAGGGCGACAAGACCACCGTCAACGACCCCAGGAACATCGCCGCGCTGGAGAAGTACGCGGCGCTGTACAAGAACGTCACGCCCTCCGCCGACCTCAACAACGACTTCACCAAGATGGTCGCCCAGTGGGACTCCGGCACCATCGGCATGCTCAACCACAACCTGGGCTCCTACCAGGACCACGTGAAGGCGCTCGGCGTCGACAAGTTCCGGGGCATTCCGCAGCCGACCGGCCCCGGCGGCAAGCGGGTGCAGGTGTCCAACCCGGTCGACGGGCTGGGACTGTTCAAGAACTCCAAGAACAAGGAAGCCGCCTGGAAGTTCATCGAGTTCGCGCTCTCGCACGAGGAGAACTCGAAGTTCAACGAGTCGGCGGGTCAGGTGCCGGCGAACACGGACGCGGCGAAGGACCCCTGGGTCGCGAAGGCGGAGCCGACGAAGCTGGCCGCTCAGGCGCTGAGCGACGGTTCCACGACCATCGTCCAGCTGCCGTACTACCTGCCGGACTGGAACACGATCTCCAAGGCGGAGAACGAGCCGAACCTCCAGAAGGTGCTGCTGGGGACCATGTCGGCCAAGGAGTTCCTGGACGGGCTGGCCGAGCAGCTGAACGAGGCCCAGGCCGAGTGGAAGCAGCGGAACCAGTAGGCCGTGCCGGATTCGCCGTGGGGCGGCCCGAGGTTCCCGGGCTGCGGGCCGTCCCCGGTTCCTCGCGCGGTTCCCCGCGCCCCTTGTTCGCTCATCCGGAGTTCGAAAGGCGCCCTCTGTGTCCATTTCTCGTAGGCGGGTCGCTTCGGCGTTGGCCGCTGCTCCGCTTGCTCTTTCCACGCACGGTGTCGCGCGGGCCTCGTCCGGGCCGCGCCGTCGGACGATCCACATCGCCGGGGACTCCACCGCCGCGCAGAAGTACGCGGACGCGGCGCCGGAGACCGGGTGGGGGATGGCGTTCCCCTTCTTTCTGCACAAGGACCGGCCGGTCGCGAACCACGCGGTGAACGGCCGGAGTTCGAAGAGTTTCGTGGACGAGGGCCGGCTCGACGCGATCCTCGCGGAGATCCGGCCGGGTGACTTCCTGATCGTCCAGTTCGGCCACAACGACCAGAAGAGCGCCGATCCCGCCCGGTACACCGAGCCGTGGACGACCTACCAGGACCACCTGCGGCTGTACATCGACGGCGCCCGCGCCCGGGGGGCCCGGCCGGTGCTGGCCACCTCCGTGGAGCGGCGCAGGTTCGACGCGCAGGGCAGGGCGCTGCCGAGCCACGGCGAGTACCCGGCGGCGATGCGCGCGCTCGCCCGGGAGGAGGGGGTGGCGCTGCTGGACGTGCAGGCGCTGTCGCTCGCGCTGTGGCAGGAGCTGGGCGCCGAGGAGACCAAGAAGTACTTCAACTGGACGGCGTCCGAGCAGGACAACACGCACTTCAACCCGCCGGGCGCGATCGCCGTGGCGCGGCTGGTGGTGCGGGAGCTGCTGCGCACGCGGGTGCTGGGCCCGCGGGACGTGCGCCGGCTCGACGACGAGATCCCCGAGGCCTGGATCGAGTGGCTGCCGGCTGCCGTCTGACGTCTGCATTCATCCCACTGTCGAGAGAGAGCCGCACCATGAACACACAGAACTGGCATGGGCATGCCACAAGAACGAGCGTCGCCCTCACCGGGTGCGTCGCGCTGGTCCTCGGCGTCACCGGGACCGCCACCGCCCACGCCGGGTCCCGCGACCTCGGCCGCCAGGTGCTGGCCGCCGGGGACGGCTGGGCCTCCGAGGGCACCGGTACCACCGGCGGATCGGCCGCCGACGCCGCGCACGTCTACACGGTGACCACCTGGGAGGAGTTCCGGGCCGCCCTGGCGGACGGCGGCACCGCGCCCCGGATCATCAAGGTCAAGGGCATGATCGACGCCGTGTCGGAGGGCTGCGACGCCTTCGCCGCCGAGGGCTACGACTTCCAGCGGTACCTCGCCGACTACGACCCGGCCGTCTGGGGCCACGACAAGCCCGTCAGCGGCGAGCAGGAGGACCTGCGGGCCGCGTCCGCCGCCAACCAGGACAAGGCCATCAAGGCGAACATCCCGGCCGACACCACCATCGTGGGGGTCGGCCGGAACTCCGGGATCCTCGGCGGAAGCCTTCAGATCAGGGGCGTCGACAACGTCATCATCCGGAACCTCACCATCGAGGCTCCCGTCGACTGCTTCCCGCAGTGGGACCCGACCGACG
>NZ_MUND01000714.1:0-149 GCF_002154375.1 Streptomyces glaucescens
CCCTCGCCCGCGCCCCCTCCACCGCTCCTCCGCACGGAAGGCATCCCATGGCCACCACGGTCCCCGTAGACCAGACACCGGCGCCCCCCGCCACGGGGGGCACGCTCAGCACCCGCCCCGTCCACGCCCTGTGGCTCGTCCTGCTCGGC